>NZ_JADGIA010000014.1 GCF_019683635.1 Thermogemmatispora sp.
CTTCTCCCCCTCTCTTCCTCTAGCCCCCTCCCCATCTCCATCCATGTCATATAACAGGACGTCTCCTACCCACCCCCCCAGGTCCTTCTCTCCCTCACGCAGCAGGACTCGGACCTCATAACCGCGCTGGCGCAGATGCCTCTCTAAGATGGTGTTCAGGCTTTCCTGCTGCCCCACAATGAGGACTCTGAGCGGCCTTGGCCGCACCATCGCTCTAGCCATAGCATGCCTGCTCGCTTTGCCTCTGTCAAGAAATACCGGTAATATGGTAAAGAACTCCCATTCTTCCGAATAACAGTGTACAGCAAGCCGGCTCAATTCGCCATAAAGGATGGCCTTGTTAGCATTAAAATCCCATTAATTATTCCTCTGCCGGGGCGACATTGCTCACGCTGGAGGCAGCCGTCGGCTGCTGATCACGTCTCCCATCCGCCTGGAAAACATAGCCAACCCCAGGCTCAGTGAGGATATAGCGCGGGCGCGAAGGCTCTTGCTCGACTTTGCGCCGCAGTTGCCGAACATAGACGCGCAGATAATCCGCCTCTTCTCCGTACTCAGGCCCCCACACCGCTCGCAGCAATGTGCGATGGGTCAGGACTTTGCCAGCGTGCAGCATCAGCTGCCGCAATAGCTCAAATTCTGTCGGGGTGAGGCGAACCTCACGATCGCCCGCCCGCACATAACGGCGCTCAACGTCCATGACCAAATAGCCATCGCTGCTGCTCAATATCTGTGCCTCTTCCTGTTGCCTGCCCCCCCCACCGCTGGCAGCGCGGCGTAGGCAGGCCCGCACACGCGCTAACAGTTCGGCGTTACTAAAGGGTTTGGTCAGATAATCATCCGCCCCCAGGTCCAGGGCGCGGACCTTCTGCTTCTCTTCGGTTCTGGCTGAGAGGACGATGATGGGCACCTGACTCTGGCGGCGAACTTGCTCACAGACTTCCAGGCCGTCGATGCTCCCCGGCAGGCAGAGGTCGAGTAGGATCAGGTCAGGTTCATGCTGGCGCACAGCTTTGAGCGCTTCCTCTCCATCATCGGCTACCAGCACTTCGTAGCCGCTCATGAGCAGGTTTCTGCGCAAAATACGCTGAATTGAGAGTTCATCGTCGACAACTAAGATGCGCTTGCCTCGGGATCTCATGCTTGTTCCTCCGACAACCGTGCAGCGGGCGAAGGCAGACTGTGGGCCGGGCCGGGACCGGGACCACAGGAGCAGACTGGCAGGGCGAAGACAAAGATGGCTCCTCCTCCCGAGGAGGACTCTATCCAGATCCGCCCTCCATGCGCCTCGATGATGCCTCGGCAGATGGCCAGACTCAGGCCATTTCCCTGGAGATCAACACTATAAAAGGTTTTGAAGATACGCTCGCGTTCTCCCTCCGGCAGCTGATAGCCATGAGCGAGAAGGCGACCGTGCAGTACGCCGTCAACGATCTCTAGTTTGACAGCAATCTCCTCGTCCGATCGGTTATGACGCAGAGCGTTCTCCAGCAGATTATAAAAGACGCGCTCCAGCTGTGCGTAATCAGCGTGGACAAGAAGCGGCAATGGAGGCTGCAGATACAAGCGAATGTTGAGCTTCCTTCCCAGGCTGCGCTCTAAGCGCAGAAGGGCGCTGTTGAGCAGCTCTCCCATGTCGCACCATTCTTTCTCTAGGGTGAGAGCCCCCATCTCAATGCGCGACATCTCGATCAACGCGTTGATGAGCACGGTCAGATGATCGGTCTCGGTATCGACCTCGTGCAGAATCTCCCGCCGCGTCTCTTCATCCCAGACAATGCCTGGCTCCAGCAGCCCGGTGATGGCCGCTTTGATGGAGGTGAGGGGCGTGCGCAAGTCGTGCGAGACCGAGGAGAGCAAGGCTAATTTGTTCTTTTCGTCGCGCACCTGCTCGGTGATATCGTGGGCCTGGAGCGCGTAGGCTTTGAGCTGGCCGTGCTGATCTTTGACAGGGTGGCGGGTGAAGAGATAGTGGCGATCGAGGCTCGTGTCGTCCTGGCCGGCTCCCCCTCGCCGCTCGTGTCGCTTGTTCTCGTCACCGTCTGCCGCTTTGGTGGTCGTCTTCTCACGTAGTGGTTCGCTGGCAAAGGCACAGCGTAGCTCCCAGGTCCGTGCCTGTTCCTGGGTAAACTGGCCGAGGTATTGCTCCAGCTGCTCACGATTGCGAGCAAGGATGAGCAGGGTTGAGAAAATTTCAGCGAGTCTCCGACTATCTCCAGCTTGCAGGCGAACGCCACACAGGCTCTCCGCCGCTGGATTCATGTAGATGCAGCGCCCGCTGAGATCAACAGCAAACCAGGCATCGGTAAGATGACCCGGCAGGTGCTCATGAAGCTGGACCAGGCGGCTCAGTTCGCTCAGTATGCTGGCGCGCTCAAGCGCTTCCTCAGCACCGCGTGTGAGTAGGACGGCGCTGGAATCTTGCGCCGGAGCAACGCCCTTTGTACCTGCCATGTCTATCATCTGCCCATCAGGCAACGCCTGGGGGGTTCCAACAGTCTGGCTGCGCTGACGCACGGCGTTCATCAGAGCCTGCAGGTTCTGCTCAGGACAGGCCAGCAGATAGTCAGCAATGAAGCGCAGGAGACTCATAAAGCTGATGCCAAAGGTCTGCTCGAATTCGCTACGAACCTGCTCCAGTAGCTGCTCCTCCGCTTCTTCGCCCCATTGCCTTTGGGTCGCTTCGAGTCGCGCAATGATCTCTCGAAAGCGCTGCTGCCGCCGTACCGCTTCGAGCAGCATACCATTGTGAATGGCGATAGTGGCCTGACTCGCAAAGAGTGAGAGGATGTCTACTTTGAGTGGTGTAAAACCGCCCGGTTCTTCAGAGCAGAGCAGTAAGGCTCCGTAAACGGTGGAATCAGTGACCAGTGGATGGACAAAGATAGAGCGGATCTTGAGCTGGCTATAGAGAGGCTGACTGGCCGGGAAGCGCGAGTCATTGCCGATATCATTAGAAAATTGCGGCTGGCGATGAAGTAGGCTGTAGCCAATGATGCACTGCTCGCTGAGGGCCTGCCCATTCTCAATAATACGCGCGAGGGTGCGAGCCTCCAGGCCCGCCTGAGCTTCGAGGCGTAAGACTCCTCTCTGCCCTGGGCGGTCGATGGTGACAATCGCTGAGCAGACGCGCAGCGCCTCAGCAACACCGTTGACGATGCGCTGAAAGATGGTGGCCAGATCCATCGTCGAAGCCAGAGCGCTGGAGACGGCTTTGAGCGCTTCCCGCTGCCGATCCTGAATCTGGGCGCTGCCGCCTACCTGCACCCCTTCGATAGCAGCCGCCAGGACCCGCCCTACTGCTTCCAGCAGACGACGCAGCGAGGGATCATCATAGGTACCCAGCTGACAGCTCCCCAGCTCCAGGGTGCCCAGCACACGATCTTCGACTACTAATGGCACAATGGCTGCCGAGCGCAGCTGCGGGTGACCGCTGAGGGCATCCCCTACCTTCGCCGGTGGTCCATCCGCTCCCTGCGGATAGTTCTCGACGAGCATAATGGGGCGCTTCAGCACCTGCTCCGCTCGCGATTCGGCTAGTGGGTGCTGATGATAGCGCGCTTGCCAAGCATCGCCCTCTCCTCGCCAGCAGACTGTCACGCGCACAGCTTGACGGTCATGCCTCAGCAGGACTACGCCAAAAACGTCAAATGGGATGGTCGGCGTCAGCTCTGCGGCAAGCCTGGTATAGTCGGGTTTCGAGCCGCGCACGCTCGCAATAATGCGAAACACACGCTCGACGATAGCAGATTCATCTAGCGTGGAGACGCGCGTCCCTGCTTTCATTGTTCCCCCCAACAATGAACCGGGCTACCACCTCTTGAACAGTTAGCCTGGAGTTTTTTCTCTACACAATCATCAGCAGTATAACACAAAAGGATGACACAAGTAGTCAGCAAATTCATCCGCATTGATCGCCTTACTCTGCTTCTGCTGAGCTGGAGATGCGCCTCCCTCTGGCCTGAAGGTACTATTGGAGCTGTCCTCAAGCCGACCGAACGGTTTTTCTGCAGGGCGTTCTGGCTCGGCTCTGGCTCTCTGCTGAAGTCTACTCTATTGTCAGACGGGCGGCAAGACTACCAACAGGCGCGCTCGATCCGATCGAGCAACCTCCGTCCGCCAAGACAGGCGCTCTCTCCCTCCTCCAAGGGATTACGCAGCGGCATAGCCGGTCAGTTCAACATAGCCCTCCCCGTCGACAGCATGGCCTGCGCTCTGACCCTGGATGCTCACAGCCCCCTCCCAATAGGCGTTGCCAGTCGACTGGTAGGTGACCAGCTCTTGATCTTTCAGCTCTGGCTGAAGAGTGAGCTGGGCGGAGAAGCGCCCATTGCTGATGGTGATCAGCCAGCCAGAAGGATAGCGGGCATGGGTCACGGGACTCAGCCAGGTTGCCAGGGTTTGAACGCGCAGAGCGCTGGCCGGCAAGAGGTGGTCCTGACCACTGGGATCTATGAAGCTCACATAGGTAGAGATGATCTGTTTGCTGGCATCACGGATCAGATAGAGCATCAGCTCGCTGTTGTCATTGAGCTGCAAACTGAACCAGTCCCAGCCGCCGCCGGCCAGAGTGAGGAAGTTTCCCCACTGGTGGTCCATCCAGGCCAATCCCGTGACAGTTAGCGTCTGACCGTGATCAACCAGGAGGCCGCTGACGGCCAGGCGAGTGCGCGAGTAATAGTAGGAGAAGCCTGCCAGGCCATAGGTGATCAGCCCGTTGCCATTATGCAAGATGGCTGGTTTGAGCGCCTGTAGCTGCAACTGCAGGGCATAGTCCGGCATGACAGCTGCCAGTTGATCCTTTCCATTGCGCCCCTGCATGCGCCAGGGGCCGACCTGGAGCTGAAAACCTCCCTGGCTGCCTGCCCCCGTTGATGAAGGTTCCAGTTGCAGCACGCGCTGCTGCGCAAAGTGAAACTGACCACGGGTGATGTCGCTGATAGCAAAATGAGCAGCATAGACAGGCGGCAGGTCGCTACGCAATACTTGAAAAAAGACTAGTTCGAAGCCGTAGCGCAGGAGACGCCCGTCGTTGGCGCGGGCCTGGAGGTGGCCAGTATAGTACCACCACTCGGTGAGGTCCTTATGCGGTGCCTCGTCCTGGGGCAGGCGAATGGGAGGCAAAGGCGTCGCCTGGGCAGTGGCAGGCACCAGCGGCAGCTGCGCTGAAGTAGCCGGAATACCCGGAAAGGCGCAGGCACTCAAGCCGCTCAGTCCGGCCAGCAGTGCCAGCAGAAGATAGAGCAGCTGCCCAAGGCGGCAGTCCCTCTTATGCAGCGTGCTGATCATAGCCTTCCTCCTTGCTGGGACGGGGGATGAGCAGGCCGCTCTCCCTCACCGCTCACTAACGTTCCTCCCTCACCGCTGACCTCGCGGCGGCCTGCTTCCTCCTCAGCCAGGAGGGTAGGCCGGCGCTGGACCCCGACAAATGGCAGCCACCAGTTGAGATTGCCCAAGAGCCGCATGGTCGCTGGCACCAGCAGACCTCGAACGAGCGTGGCATCGCAGATGACTGCCAGGGCCATGCCCAACCCGAGAGCCTTCACGAGGATCATGTCGGCAGTGGCAAAGCAGGCGCTGACCACCACGACAATGGCAGCCGCGCTGGTGATGATCCCTCCACTGCGTTGCAGGCCAAGGGCCACCGCCTGGGTATTGTCGCCGCTCTCCCAGTAGGCTTCTTGCACGCGGGAGAGGAGAAAGACCTCATAATCCATCGAGAGGCCGAAGAGTGAGCAGAAGAGGAGAATGGGGCTGGAAGCTTCGACGAAGCCCAGGGGTGTGAAGCCCAGCAGCTGATGCAAGAAGCCCTCCTGGAAGATGACGACCAGCGCGCCATAGCTGGCCAGGATCGATAGCGTATTCATAAGAATGGCCTTGAGCGGCAGCAGCAGCGAGCGGAAGAGCAGCAGGAGCACGACATAGGTGATGCCAGCCACAATGAGGGCCGCCTTTGGGAAATCTCCGTAGAGGGCCTCGACGTAGTCGATGTTGCTGGCGCTCCCTCCGGCGACAAGCACATGCATGCCCGGCCCCGGAGGCGTGTTGCGAATGGTCAGCACAAGGGCCTCTGACTGCTCTGAAAGCATGTCATACTTACTGATGACAGTGACCATCGCCAGGTTGCCCGCGACCGAGGATTTGAGCAGACCGGATAAATAGGGATCAGCAATGAGCTGCGGGTGGGTGTAGAGCAGCTCATATTCCTGCAAAGTCAGACGAGGATCAGCGCTGACGATGCTGTCGACGCGGGCCACGCGCGGATCAGCTTCTAGCCGCTGGACATAGCGATAGAGCAAGGCGATATTGTTGGGCGTCAGCACGTTGCCCTGCATCTGAACGGCCAGTAGAATGGGCGTTGTCTCGCGCGCGTTGAAACGCGAGATTAAGAGATCGTAGGAGACGCGCGATGGGACATCTTGGGGCAGGATCGAGGCCCCTGGCGCCGAGAAGCGAACCGCCAGGAAGGGTAACCCGAGAGCCACCAGCAGCACTAAGACCGGGAAGAAGAAGCGCAGTGGATAGCGCATGACCAGATGCGATAGCCGATACCAAAATCCCTGATGCGGCTGAATGAGGGCGCTGCGTGCGCCAGCCACAGCCACTTCTTCCGCCGCTGCATCGGCATGCGCAGCCCGCCGCTGACTCCACCAGCGCCACAGCCAGGAGAGGCGCACGGGCAGGGCGTTGACGCGCGTTCCCAGAACGGCCAGCATGGCCGGTAGCAGGGTCAGGGCCGCTATAACGCAGAGCATGACCACCAGCATGCCACCCAGACCTACCGAGCGCAGCATGTTGATGTGGAAAAAGGTCAGTCCGAAGAGGCCAATTGAGACGGTAAAACCGGAGAAGGTCACAGCTCGCCCAGCGGTGGCCACGGTAACGGCCACCGCCTCACCTGGCTTGCGCCCGCGCGCTAACTCTTCGCGGAAGCGGCTGACCATGAAGAGGGAATAGTCAACCCCCAGCCCGAGGCCGAAGAGAGTGGTAATGTTCAAAACAAAGATCGACAGCGGGGTGACGTGCCCCAGACCAAAGATAATAGCGAGCGCCACGACCACCGCTCCGCCACCGATGATGGTGGGTAAGAGCGCGGCAATGACAGAGCGGAAGACCAGGAGCAGGGCAATAAGGGCAAAAGGAAAGGCCAGCAGCTCAGCTCGCCGCAGATCGCGCTCGCTGACAAACTGAATATCTTCGTAGAAGACAGGGCTGCCGCCAACGTGAATCTCCAGATCCGGCTGTGCCCTCAGCCTGCGCTCCAGCTCGGGTAAGAGGCGCGGCGCGCTGTCGGGATCAGTCTTGAGCATGACATTGGCATAGGCGCCATGTCGATCGAGCGAGATCTGGCGTGGATTATCCAGGTAGGTGACGACGCTCGCCACTTCAGGCCAGCTCCGCACCTCGGCGAGTGCTTGCTGCATCTGCTGGACGAATTGCGGGCTGTCCACACGATAGCGCTGGCTAATGAAAATCACCTGGACAACCGTCGGATTGAGATGGAGCTTGCTGGTGAGCAGATCGAGCGCCCGCTGTGACTCAGCATCAGGACTGAGCAATCCCCCCGGCTGAAGCACCTGGCTGGCCCGTGGCGCAAAGGGTAAGGCAACGAGAGCCAGGAGTAACCAGAGCAGGAGGATCAGCCAGCGTGCCCGAACGGTCACCTGGCCTAGCGCATAAAAAATTGACCTTCTCGGTTTCTGCATGTATACTCTTCCTCACCTGGGGGCTGCGCCTGGCAGACCGGCTGTGCTGCCGGCTCTGACGGCTCAGTCAAGGCTGCCGAGCCGCTCGCCCCTCACTCCGCGTTCTTCTCCGTGCGGGGGTCGCTGTGAAGATGTTCCTGAACGACATTGCTGTTATACTAGTAGACAGCTTTTGTCTGTGTGTCAAGGGGAGCTGGCACTCGGAGGAGGTCCTATGACGAAGCAGTTGGCAAAGCAGGCGACAACGAAAAAGCCGGCACAGGGCGATGGCAAGCCAATTCAGGTCATCGCTGTCAATCGCCAGGCTTACCATGACTACGATGTGGAGCGCACGGTAGAGGCCGGGATCGCTCTGGCTGGCACCGAGATTAAGTCGATTCGCGCTGGCAAGGTCAATCTCCGCGGCGCGTACGCCATCGGCAGAAACGGCGAGCTGTGGCTGGAAAATATGCATATCTCTCCCTACGAGCATGGGAACATCCACAACCATGATCCGCTGCGCCCTCGCAAGTTGCTGCTGCACCGCCGCGAGATCAACCAGCTTCTCGGCAAGGTCAGCCAGAAAGGGATGACACTGATCCCTCTGAAGCTCTATCTCAAAGACGGCCTCGCCAAGATTGAGCTGGGCCTTTGCCGCGGGCGCAAGCTCTACGACAAGCGGGAGGCTATTGCCGAGCGCGATGCCCGTCGCGAGATGGAGCGTGCCCTGCGTCGCCGCTGAAGCCGATGCTTCGCCGCCGTATGGGTTGGGCGGCGAAATCACAAGCTGATCTACATCTCGCTTTTTTTCATCAGTAGAGGAACAAGTCGCCAATGGACCAGGAAAAGCAAGTGGAGCAAACTCATCATTTTGTAGAACAGATCAATCAGCGCCCAGGCTTCGGCCAGCTGCTGGGCATGCGCGTAGAGGCGGCGGAGCCAGGGCGTGGGCGAGTTCGCTTGACGGTCGATGAACGGCTGATGCACCCCCAGGGATTGGTGCACGGCGGCGTGATCTTTTCATTGGCCGATACAGCTATGGCTATGGCGCTCCTGGCCTCCTATCCGCCAGGGACGCGCACCGGGACGATCGAGGCCAAGATCAACTATCTCCGTGCCGTGCGCAATGGGCAATTGCTGGCGGAGGCTGCCATCATCCATCAGGGCCGGACCACGGCAGTGCTGGAGGCTACGGTCTACCACCAGAGCGAGGACAGGCAGGAACAGCGCGCGGTGGCCCGAGTCTTGAGCACCTTCTATATCTTCCCAGGCGAGGAGAAGGGCGCCAACGCCGAGCGCGCTGGCTAGTTTGCCAGCTCGCCTCTCGGGCTAACTAACTAAAAAGAAGCGATGCGTGAGCGTTCGGCAACTGAGGTTTCGCCTGTCTCTCTGGCCTTAGCAGCGTAACGTTGTTCGAGACGGAGGAGTGTCAGGAGTGAGAGCAGTGCAACCAGGCCAAGGATGGCTGTCAGGCAAATCAGGCCGTCAAAGCCAAGACGATGGGCGAAGAGAC
Organism: Thermogemmatispora sp.; assembly: GCF_019683635.1. Lineage (GTDB taxonomy): Bacteria > Chloroflexota > Ktedonobacteria > Ktedonobacterales > Ktedonobacteraceae > Thermogemmatispora. The sequence continues at coordinate 9,199 of NZ_JADGIA010000014.1, forward strand.
CAGCCAGGCCATTGCCTAGCAACTGGCCCAGGCCAAGAAAGACCGAATAGAGGCCCATCAGCAGACCGCGATCCATCGCGCTCTCCTCAGTGAGATCTGCCAGGTAAGCCAGGGCAGAAGGGGCAAAGCTGCTTTCCGCAAAGATTCCTAGCAGTAGCACAGGAATCCAGATCCCTGGGGCCAAATCACCTCCGAGGCGGTGATTCATGCCCCAGAGGGCTATCACGCCCACATAGAGACCAGTGACGGAAGTGAGCATCATCATCAGGCGGGGCAGATGGGCAAGGAAACAGGCCCAGAAGAGAAGTGAGAGACCGAAGAAGAGGACATAGCTACCCAGGACCAGGCTCAGACGACCACCGCCACCAGGTCCGCTCATGATTCCCATTAAGAGCTGATCACCCATGCGTCCAGGGCGGGAGAGCAAGAAAGGCAGCTGTGAGCTGACCCAGATACCCAGCAGGGCACTAATACAGATCCAAGCAGGAATAAAGATAAAGAGGCGCGGCTTGTGCAAGATTGCCAGATAGCGTCTCACCAGCAGCGCCGGGCCAGTGTGTTCAGTCACCTGGGTCACACGAGGAGCCAGGAACATGCAGAGCGTCACCAAGGCATAGAAGAGGGCTAACAGAGCAAAAGCCCAGGAACCAAAGCGGTCCCAGGCAAAGCCGCCTACGACGACCCCGGCTGCTATCCCGCCACTGGTCGCCAGCTCATAGAAGCCCATAACCCGCATGCGTCCTTGCTCATTCCGCCTGGTCAAATCGGCCAGGTAGCCCAGGACTGACGGGGTGATCATCGCTGTCGCCAGGCCCGCAAGCACCTGCAAGGTCAGTAAGAAGGGCAACGGCGAGGTCATAGGAGTCAGCGGTATCAGCAGCATCCCCAGCACACCCAGTAGCGGGCCAAGAACCATAAAAAGGCGCCGTCCCCAGCGATCGCTCAACGCTCCCATGAACGGCGCGAGCGTTAGCTCAGTAGCATAATAGACGACAGCCAGCAGGCCCACCTGAATGGCCGTAATGTGATGTCCTGCATGAATAGCCAGGCGGGCCAGGAACAGCCCCAGGACGATCCCCCCAGCACCTGTATTGACGCGCAAGAGAAAGGTTCCCACAATAAGCGGGATGGCCGATCGCCGCACCATATTGCCCCCTCAAGTTCCAGCCAACCTACTTGCCTATCTCTCCAGGTCGTCGCACGTAGGTCAGTTTCCTCGCCGCTTGCTTTGCCCCCTCTTCCTCAGTGAGGTCGCCGTTAGCGCTCACAGCCAGCTTGCCAGCCTGACCTGTCCAGCCCTCTCCATGCTTAGAAGCGCGTCGCCTGACCCTCACCTTCGCCTGAGAGGCCATAGTGGCCTGCTGCTGTGGCCTTGCGATAGCTGCGCAAGGTCCAAACGGCAATAATCCCTCCTACGATCAGCAGGACGGCTGCTACGATAAGGAGCACCAGCAATAATATACGCAATCCCTGATGATCAGAAGCACTGCTCAGAGAAAGAGCCAGTAGTGGCATCAATGACAATCCTCTCTCTCCCTGATGAAATAGTTCCCCCGAACAGCTCTCTATCATCAGGACGGGAGAGGCAGAAAGAAAGTAACGCCCTCCCCCCTCCCTCTCTCTCCAGAAACCAAGTAGGCCAGCCTCAGCCCTCACTCGCCACGCGTGGTGGAGTCCCAGACGAGCAAGGCAAAAGAGGCTGGCCCTGGCTATCAGTCAGAAGCAGCACTAGGCTTTGCGCTACTCTGTCTTCAGAAGATTGAGCGCTCCAGACAATAGCTGTTTCTCATAGCAGCAGTAGTGGCGCACCATCGTTCTCCCTGCAGGTTCTAACAGCCGTGCCGGGCTTTTGGAATCGGGAGCTGAGCGTACCTCCTCTTCCAATTCCAGCTCTAGCGTCAGGCGCCCTCGCTCAGACCAGGCTGCTTGCGTCTGACTCTCAATGACAATGTGCCAAAAGCTCCTCTCTAAGTGATAGCCTTCACGTTCTAATAAGGCTCGGGCGGACCGGTTACTATAGGCCACCGTCGTTGTGAGCAAGGCGCAGGCACGCTCTTTGGCTTCAACGTTCTCCAGGGCGGCACGCGCGCGCTGTTCCGCCAGGCGCAGTAAGAGGGTGCCAATACCTCGGCCTCGATAGGCCGGGTGAACGCGCACGCAGAAAGCCCAGTTGCACCCTTTCGCCAACTCAGCCCCAGCGGCGGCGACATTCCAAACAGCACCGTAGCCCACCACCTGCCCCTGATGCGTCAGAATTAACCAGGCATCACTGTTCAGCTGGAAATCCATTCGCTGCCAGCTTGCACTGAGATCTCCATCTTCCTCATGGCCCTCCTGCTCCCCTTCAACCTGTGCACAGATGGCAAACAGTTCTTTGACAGCCGGCAGGTCCGCGGCTGTCGGAGTGCGCGCCGAGAGATCGCGCAAGTAAACAGCCATCCGTTTTCCTCCTCCGGAAGGGGAAACCACGGCGATAAATGGCCCAGCCCTAGCCCATTCGCTGGTTGGCTCTTCAGCCTGTCAGCTGGCGACAGACCTTCAACAGAGCGGCCAGGGCCTGGGCCTCAGCCATTTCTTTTCAGCTTCCCCGTTCGCTTGGCATAGCGTTCCGCCAGACTAAAAGCGTAGACACTCGCTGGCACACTAATCAGGCCCGTCAGAATCAGGGGCCAGGTACAGCTCCAGATCTCAGGAGACCAGAGAGGCCGGCCCTGCATGATCGCTGCGCGCAGGCCCTCCAGTACATAAGTAGCTGGCGAAATACGCGCTAGCGGCTGCATCCAGCCCGGCAGCACTGAGATAGGATAGTAGACCCCCGAGACCAGCAACAGGACGGCTTTGACGATGAACGACATCTGCATGCCCTTCTCCGTGTACAGCAGCGGTAGAATCGCTGCCCCGATGCCAAAGCCGATAAATGAGATGCTACCTAGCAACAGCAAAAAAAGCGCCGTCAGATAATTAGCATGGCTTAGATCGATATGGAAGAAAGCTGCAATGACCAGCAGCTGTATCAGCGTAAAGAGCAGTCCATGAGCAACAGCGTAAAGACAGCTCCCGACCATATGGGTGAAGCGCGAGATGGGGGCCATAAAGGTATATTCGATGGTGCCCTCCCAGCGCTCCATATTGATAATGTCAGTCACGCCGTCGAAGGTTACACTGAGATAGGACCAGACCGAGGTGCCGATCACGAGCACCAACAGCAAGGAGTTGGTGTCGAACTTGACCTTCGCCCCGGTAATCTGCTCCGCAGCAGCCCCGATGAAGGTCACGCTGAGAGCGTTGACGATGTTGTAGAGCAACCAGACAATTTCCCAGGCCCAGTAGCGTCTGGTCAGGTTCCAGTTGCGCTCAAAGAAAGCGTAGGTTGCCCGCCCTCGGTGCACTAAAGCATTAAACATCATAAATACTTTTATTCCTCCTCTTCCCGCATAGCTTCTAAAGCCTCAAAGGCTTTTTCCCAACTGCCATAGCGCAGAATATCCTCTTCCGTGATGCGATGGCTGGCTGTATAGTGCATGAACACCTGATGCATGCTCGCGGGTACGTTCAGCCCCAGCTGGCGCATCACTTCCTGCTTCAGCTCGTCAACCGAACCAAGCGCCACAATACGTCCCTGATCGATAATCGCGACACGATCGCAGAGAGCCTCAGCCTCCGCCAGATCATGGGTCGTCAGAAGGATCGTCGCATCGTGAACCTCGCGCAGCTCGCGGACAAAGGTTTGCACATCCAGCTTTGAGCGAGGATCGAGGCCAGTCGTCGGTTCATCCAGGAGCAGCAGCACGGGGGCCGTCAGAAAAGCGCGGGCAATGGCGACTTTCTGCTGCATGCCACGCGACATATCCTCCAGCGGCTGCTTAATGCGCGCGGCCCCGATTCCCAGGCGCCCCAGGATGGAGACAATTCGCTCGCGCGCCAGATGCCCTGGTAGGTTGTAGAGGCGCGCCGCATAGATCAGGTTCTCCATAGGCGAGAGCTTCTTGAAGAAGGAAGCCTCAACACTCACGCGGTTGATCAGACGGCGCACGATGGCCTCGTCCCGCACGACGTCGTAGCCAAAGATCGTGACCCGCCCGCTATCAGGAATGAGCAGCGTGGAGAGAATGCGAATCAGGGTGGATTTGCCCGAGCCATTTGAGCCGAGAATGCCAATGATTTCGCGGCGCTTAACCCGTAAGCTCACCTGATCCACCGCCCGCACCGTGCGCGCGTCTTCTCCTTTCTGCCAGGGCAGCCAGGGACGAGACTTCGTAAAGACCTTCGTGACCTCCTCAACAAGAACAGCATCTTGCTCCTCTTGGTGATCTGCCATCGTCGATGTAGGTAATGTTGGGAGCAGGCGCTGCATCGCCATGCAGTAAACCTCCTTTGCTTGTGAGCATCGTCTTGGCTGTCCCCGTCCGGTCCACGCTGCTCTCCAGCGTGGAGAGAAACCAGAACGGTCGATCGGAAAGATACTACCAGCCAGGGTCTGCTACCACGGTCACTCGACCGGTCTTCCATCTGCCCTAAAGGACAGCTCCACCCGCCTTGGAAGCACACAGCTCAGGACGAGTCGTATGGCAAGGCCATGACAGGCTTCAAACTGGACCAGTCAATCAGCCAGTCCGTTAGCTAGCTCTGGGTCAGATGAGCGGACAGACATGTCGAGCAGGTGAATAGTGGAGTCTCGTGGCCGACGGAAGCGAACTCGGCCCTGTTTTTCCGAGGCTTCTCAGTCTCAGCACTCCGAGGCTTCAGCAACCCAGGGATCAGGATGGAAGTCTTCGCTCGACCAGGAAAAAGGCGACAAAAAACCGTGGGACTGAAGGTTGCTGTCTCAGTGCCCACGGTCGAGAGGTCGCTCTTCAGCACCTGGCGCTTTTGTCACACATCAGGCGCCAGGCGTAAAACAGGCGGTGGCTCCCCCCTAATGGGCCCACTGATCCCCGAGTCAACCAGGCACGGAGTAGTGAGTAGCAGCGAAGAAAGGCCAGCGAAGCCCTCGGAAAAGGCAGAGGTAGCGAAAGGCAAAACAATCCCCCTGCTCCTCTTCTGCTGCAGAGGCAAAGAGACCAGGAGCGCATGATTGCTTACCATTAGCTCACCCCCTATCCTTGGGCTTGCGCTAAGCGCAGCGAATGTCTTTTAGTCCCAGATGGGGACACCAAACCAAAGGCCCCGAACCAGCGGCACGGGGCCACAGGACTTCGAGTGAATGATTACTTTTTAGAAAAAGTCTAGAACAAGTATACGGTAGAAAAATCGCTTTGTCAAGGGAAGATCAACGCTGGCCAATAGAGCGAAGGCCGGGCTAACGGCTACCCTGCCCGGCCTTCGCCTCGGTTTTCGCCTCGGCTTTCGCCTGTTTCACAAACTGTAGCAGTTGCCCTTGCTGGATGATCTTTGCCAGTCGTTTATGACACTCAATCGCCTCTTGCGGGGTATTGCTACTATGCTCGTAGATCACCAACCGATAGAGGGTGAGATAACCATTCTGCTGAGGATAGACAGCTGTGACAAAGCCGCGGCCCAGGCGGCGATCATCGAAGGTCGCTAGCACATAGCGCTTTCCATCCGGGGCGACGACCACGTGGCGAGCCAGGTCGAGCACCTGCAGCTTCACCGGATAGGCATCGGGAATCTCCAGAGGCCGTTCCCGGATGCTGGCCAGCATCTCCCGATCCTGTTCCAGCACAACACGATCAATCATCGCGTCACTCCATAAGGATCAGCTTAAAGGGCACATGCCACCCTGGCTTGGGAAAGCAAGGTGGCATCGTACAGTTTAGTCAACGACCCCTAGCTTGAGCCAGGGGGCTTGCCCGCAGCCGCAGCGGCCCGGGCTTGAGGGCTGGTCGACAACAGCCCACTGCCCCGTCGGACAGCAGAGCATGGTGGCATGAGGTGACCCGCCCCCATGCAGTGTGAGGCGAAGCCGTTGCTGACTCACAGGTCAGTGCCTTGAAACCTCACCGAACAAGGATACTAGGAGAGAGGCAGCCATGTCAATCCCCGGGAGAGAGCCAGAGGGGGCCGCCTTCCTCCCCTCGATGAATCCAGAGGTCCCCGGCGGCCCACCTTTATGGAAGAGGGAGAGCAGGTCAAGTGCTCCCTGGCTCCTTCCGGCTGAGCCTTCTCTCTCACCTCGCACACAAGCGTCAGAGGTCCTCCAGGACGGTTGGCGCTGGCAAATCGAACGAGCGACCTCGGCGCCAGAGACGGCGCAGATGTTCCCAGAGCCAACGGATAAAGTGCACAGGCGCCCTGGCCAGCACATGCGGATGACGCAGGAGGTAAAGGAAGAGACGCGGCTCAATCTGCCGCCAGAGGGCTGGCGCTTCGCGCATTTCACCCGAGCTGGCTGGGTGCTCAGGGCTGCCCGGGGGCGCCCACAGGTCGCGCACGTAGAGATCCCCCAGACGCTGCAAGAGGGGCGCCTGCTCGGGAGTCAGGTGACTGAGGCGCTGGATATATTCATGAGGCGTCTCAGCGCGACGGAGAGTGAGGCCGGCCCAGCTCGCCAACAGGCAGATGCGCCCGTAGATTTGGGCTGTCAGGCGCAAGTGGCGGAAGAGCCGCCGCCACCAGATGGCAAAGAGCATCAACAGGCAGGCAAGAGCAAAGATTACGCTCAGGGCGAAGTAGCTCAATGACTGCTGCCAGCTCAGACCGCCCCCCTGGGAACTGCCTCCCACCACCCCGCTTTCATCATTCGGCAGCGGGAGACGCCGCGGCGTCGTGGCGCTGGGCGAAATGCTCTGACCGGATGCGATTGTCGAGCTACTATCTGACGAGCTGTACTGATTGGGAAGCGGGCGCGTGAAGGTCGGAAATCCCGGCGAAGGCTCGAAATTGATCCAGCCATAGCCAGCGAAGTAGATCTGAGTCCAGGCATGGGCCTGAGTACCACGCACAACCCATTGATGGGTAGAAGGATCGTAGGTGCCTGGCGCATAGCCAGTCACCACTCGCGCCGGCATCCCAAGTTCGCGCGCCATTACCGCCATCGCCGTCGCAAAGTAATTACAGAACGCCCGGTGACCGCTGCGGAAGAGCAGCCAGGAGACCGGCTCATCGCCGGGAGGCAGCTGGACATCGACTGAGTAGGTGTAGCCACGGAAGTAGTTTTCTAAGGCCACTGCCTTGTCGTACATGGTGTGAGCGCTGGCGGTCAGCCGCTCGGCCAGGATGCGAATATTGGGATCAAGATGGGGAGGCAACTGCAGATAGGTCTGCAGGATGGCGGGATCATAATAATTGGTGGGGAGAGGGCCCTCGTAGTTGGGTGGCAGCTTGGGAGCTGCGGAAGGGAAAGGGACCGATTCTAGAGTCTTGACATCCGCCGAGGAGGCATACGACTGGACCGTGTAATGATCACCTGCCGCTAGCTTCGACCCTTTGCGCAGCACGGCCACGATGCTGGTAGTGTTTTTGCTCACGAGCACAACCGCAGGCTGGTCAAGCTGGCCCGCCTGCCAGGGCGTGAAGAGGTAGGGCTGCTGCTCGCCCGGGGGATTGACGACTGTGATCTGCAGCGTCACGGCATGGACAGGCGTGCCCTCGGGCGGAATCTGCTGACCCTTCGGCAGCGAGATACTGTAGGTGGGACTGGTCGACCAGCCACGCCCATCGTAGGTGTCATAGGCCAGCGAGGCAATATATTGCCCTCCCTCGCTGCTCGTGATGCGGAAAACGATGTCGTTGTTCAGATGCGGATTGCCACCCAGCACCAGCGAATTGGTGAAGTTGCCGCGATTCGATGGAATTACTCCCCCATTGACAGCGACAAGACGGTTCCAGGCATTCTCAACCTGCACCCAGGGGTTGCTGTCAAGATCCCAGATCTGAGCGGCATCGGCATTGACATAGCTGCCCGGCAGAATCCAGGAGAGAATAACCACCGCCAGCGAGACCAGCAGGCCGGCCTGCATGAAGTCCCAGCCCAGGTCGTCGGCGCAGCGCAGACCCAGTCGCTTCCAGCGGCGCATCGACTCAAAGAGAGAAAAGCGCAGCAAGAGCAGCAGAGAGGCACACAAAAAGACAAAGAGGAAGATCAGGTAGCCAACGGGCACATTGCTGAGATTAATGAGCAGGACCGCGCCGTTGAGCAGAATCATCAGCAGCGGCACACGAGTGCGATAGACCAGCCAGACACTGGCATAGGCCAGCCAGAAGCTGAGAGCAGTGATCAGGAAGAGAAAGATCGAATCGTCGCTACTCGTGCCGCCAGCCAGAGCGATCGCCACCCAGGCCCGCAGGGCGCTGAAGAAGAGAGGAAAGCTGCTGTTGAAGTCAGCAGTTGCGGTCTGCCAGTAGGCGATGAGCAGACCGAGTATGAGGGCCAGCGGCAGAACAAGCCAGGGAGGGAGCCAGCGCTGGCGCCCGGCCAACAGGCCGAGCAGCAGGCCAAGTGCGGTCGTCAGGGTGAGCACCTCCAGATGGGCTACCCAGCCGGCCACCTGCACCGACCAGATGGTGCTATAGACGACGATGGTCACCAGCACGAGCGAGAAGTAGCCTTCTTCGAGATGGAACAACTCCTTGAGCGAGGACCAGCTCAACCCTGGCTTATCCGGGTTTGGGGCTGGTGAACCTGCCCCCTTGGGGCGGCGTTCAGGCTCCGAGAACAGCCGAGAGAAACGATCAGCAGTGGCCTGGCCCATATCAAGACCTCCATTGGAGAGAGCGCACGCTCGGGCCGCGTTCGAGCGCCTCTGCTAGCGAGTCGCCCCGTCTGACGCGCAGCACGGGAACGCCCTCGCCTTCCAGCAAGGCCCACGTATCTTCATCGACGGGTCGCCCATCAAAAGAAGCGGCCTCCAGTCCGATTACCGCCACCTGGACCCCACGGCGGCGCAAGTGCCTTAACCCTTCGTGCCAGTCGCGCGAGGTTGAAGGGGTAATCACAATGGCCGCTGTATTGCGACCAAAATGCAGGGCATCCAGCGCCAACGCCTCCTTCAAGTCCGGTCCAGATCCCGCCCTGACCACCGCCAACAGCTCCAGCACACGCTCGATCTGGCGCTCGCCGCGATCCAGCGCCAGAAACTCTCGACGCTCACCGTTGACAATCAGGCCCAGAGACAGGTCCTGACGCAGCAGATAGACGGCGAGCGAGGCCGCGATCGTAATGCCATATTCTTCTGTCGATTCTTCTCCCTCGCCCGCCTGCACGGCCTGATGGAGATCAAGGAAGATCCAGGCATCCATTGCTGGATCAAGATCGAATTCCTTGACCATCAGTTTATTATAATGTGCCGTTGAGGGCCAGTGAATGCGGCTGAGCGAATCGCCGCTTGCGTATTCCCGGATGGTGGTAGCGTTCGTTGTCGTATGGAGCGCGCGACGGGTACTGCGTCCTTTACCGGGCAGGCCACCAGTAAAAAAGGCAAAGCCCGCCAGAGGAATGACGCGCGGGAGAACGAGGATCTCATAGGCCGGCGAGAGCAGACGATGACGCCGGAAGAGGCCAAAGGGGTCGCCACTACTGGCAATCACGGGACCAAGTTGGTAGCGACCTCGGCGCCGACAGACCGTACGGGCCCGCCAGAGCGCGCGCTTGCGCCCGCCCATGCTGGCGACATAACCAGCGCGATGGCCAGGCAGCGTGGAACCATCGACGATCTGCACCCAGAGCTTGGGAAAGATGCTTACATTATCTAACATCAGGCGCTCGTCGAAGGTATCACCCACCTGGACGCGCCCAAAGGGGGCCGCGCGATGAAAGACCAATCCGCGCAGACTGTAATGGGCCCATAGCAGTGAGAGCAGAAAGACGGCCAGCAATACATAGGTGACCACATAGAGCGCCTTCCAGCCGCTACTGATGGCCAGAAAGCCCGTCACCACAATCAAGAGCACCAGAAAAACGGTCTGCCAGCTCCGCATGGCTCAGCGCGCCTTTCCTCCTCCGACCCAGGCGCCCGGGACCGGCACCGTCTGCAGAATCTCGTCCAGAATGGCCGAGGAGGTGACCGAGCGCACGCGGGCCGCTGGGGTGACGATGATTCGATGCGCCAGCGTTGGTTTGACCATCATCTTGACATCGTCTGGGATCACATAGTTACGCCCGCGAATGGCCGCCAGCGCTTGCGCAGCGCGGAAGAGCGCTAGCGAGCCGCGAGGGCTGGCTCCCAGATAGATGTTGCCATGATTGCGCGTGGCGTTGGTGATGGCCACAATGTACTCACGAATAGACTGGTCAACATGAATAGCGCGAATCTGCTTCTGTATCTCTAGCAGTTCCTCCGCTGTCATGATCTGTTGCAGATCCTCCAGCGGGTGATGGTGCTGCTGGCTATTGAGGATATTGATCTCATCGGCAGGGGAAGGATAGCCCAGGCTGATATTCATCATGAAGCGATCGAGCTGGGCCTCGGGCAAGGGGAAAGTTCCCTCGTATTCGATGGGGTTCTGGGTAGCCATAACCATGAATGGCTCAGGCAAGGGATAGCTCCGGCCATCGACGGTAACTTGCGACTCCTCCATCGCTTCCAGCAGAGCCGACTGGGTCTTGGGTGTTGCGCGGTTCACCTCGTCGGCCAACACAATCTGCGCCATAATCGGCCCAGGGCGAAACTCGAAATTGCCCGTCTTCTGGTTGTAGATCGAGACACCGGTGATATCGGTTGGCAGCAGATCAGGGGTAAACTGGATGCGCTTAAAGCTACAGCCGATCGAGCGCGCAATGGACTTGGTCAGGACCGTTTTGCCTACGCCCGGCACATCTTCAATCAAGACGTGGCCCCGACAGATGACGGCGATCAGGGTGAAGGTGACAGCTTCGGCTTTACCAACAATGACGCTCTCAACGTTGCGAATCACTCGCTGAACAGCGGCAGCGAGATCCTGTACTGACTGCATGCTCTACTCTCCGATCAGGTCACGGAGGCCCGAATCCAGGAACAGCTCAACCTGCTTTAGTGTACCACACTGCCCGCCTGGATGATACCAGTTTGCCCCGGACGCCAGCCTTTCCTACCCTTCTCCTGTGGCGCGACCTGAGCACTGGCGATTGCTAAAGCGTCTGCCTCCGTTTTTCTCCTATAATAACATTGATAGTGGAGCAACGATCGCAATCTAGAGCCAGTCTAGCAAAGATTGCTGAATTTTGGCTGAAGGAATGGCCTCTTCTCCTCCATCTGGGGAGGGAGACGGAAGGCAGGCGCGAGCATCAGGAGGTTTCCATTCGTTCGCCGCTGTCCTCCAGCCAGTCGGGCTAAGCCATCCGTCCTGCCCCTAAAAGAAAGGACTATCCTCAGAAGGGTGAATATGATATCATGAAAGCCATGCAACAGGACAACGAGAGGCAAGAACTCTACGCCCGCGTCCTGGGATATGTCCAGGGGGTTGGCTTCCGCCAGTTTGTCATGCATCACGCCACAGCTCTTGGTCTGCGCGGCTACGTGCGCAACCTGGCCGATGGCAGCGTGGAGGTGCTGGCGCAAGGGCCACGCGCCGCTCTGGAACGGTTGTTGACTCTGTTGCACCGTGGTCCTTCCGCCGCCGAGGTCCATGAGGTCCGCGTCGACTGGCGCCAGCCCAGTGAGCCACTGAGTGGCTTCCATATCCGCTGGTAGCTCACTTGCTGCTCTGCTGTTCCGTTGGGCAGCGCAGTTTCACCCTGCACTGTCTTCCTGAGAGCGCTTTTTGATGCTTGTTGCAGATTCTGATTCGTCAAGCGTCTCTATCCTGGCTCGTTAGAGCTTCCACTGTATAAAAAGAAAAGGCAAGCGATCAGCAGGTTAGTCAGATTGAAGGAGGCTCGGGGTCTTGATCGATCGAGAAACGGTACTCCACATTGCCCAGCTGGCACGGCTCGGCTTGAGCGACGAGGAGGTTGAGCTTTTTCGTCAACAGCTCTCCAGCATTCTGGAGCATATGGCTATTCTGCGCGAGGCAGACGTGAGCGGGGTCTCTCCCCTGGCCCATGCCTCACGTCTCACGAACGTGATGCGCGAGGATGAGCCTGGTCCCTCCTATCCCCCGGAAGTGCTCCTGGCCAATGCCCCCGACCAGGAGGAGCAATGTCTGAAGGTGAATGCTGTGTTGGAGGAGTCCTAGTCGATGAGCGCTTTGCATGAGCTAACGCTGAGTGAAGCGGCAACGCTGCTGCGCCAGCGCCAGATTTCTTCTGTTGAGCTGACACGCGCTTTTTTGGAGCGGATTGAGGCCCTCGATAGGCGCCTCCGTGCCTTTACTCTGGTGACAGCAGACCTGGCGCTCCAACAGGCCCAGGAGGCCGACCAGCGCCTGCAGCGCGGCGAGCAGGTGACCCCTCTCACCGGCATCCCACTGGCCATTAAGGACGTCATTTGCACCAAGGATATCCCAACGACCTGCAGCTCGCGCATGCTGGAGCATTTCCGCCCTCCTTTTAATGCAACGGTAATGGAGCGCCTCCAGGCCGCAGGAGCGGTGATGCTCGGGAAAACCAATATGGACGAGTTCGCAATGGGCTCTTCGACCGAGCACTCGGCTTTTTTCCCCACGCATAACCCCTGGGACCTGGAACGCACACCCGGCGGCAGCAGCGGCGGCTCGGCGGCTGCCGTGGCCGCGGGCATGGCTCCGGGAGCGCTGGGCAGCGACACTGGCGGCTCGATTCGTCAACCGGCGGCACTCTGCAACGTGGTAGGACTGAAGCCAACGTACGGTCGCGTCTCCCGCTTTGGCCTGGTTGCCTTCGCTTCCTCACTGGACCAGATCGGGCCCTTCGCGCGTACAGCCCGCGATGCCGCTCTGCTGCTGCAGGCCATCGCCGGCCCCGATCCACGCGACTCCACCTGCTCAGCCACTCCTGTCCCCGACTATACGGCGGAGCTAACGGGCGAGATCCGCGGTCTCCGTATCGGTGTGCCTGTCGAGTACTGGGAAGCCCCTGGTATGGACCCCGGCGTGGCGCGCGTTGGCCAGGAGGCGGTCAATCGTTTGCGCGAGCTGGGGGCCGAGATTCGCGAGGTCTCACTGCCCCATACCCGCTATGGGGTCGCCGCTTACTACATCATCGCCCCTGCCGAGGCAAGCGCCAATCTGGCTCGCTACGATGGCGTGAAGTACGGCTACTCCTATCGCGACACCAGCGATATGTGGGAGGCCCTTGATAAGACACGTCAATATGGCTTTGGGCCAGAGGTCAAGCGCCGTATCATGCTGGGAACATATGTGCTCTCCGCCGGCTACTACGATGCCTACTATAAACAGGCCCAGAAGGTGCGGGCGCTCATCGCACAGGACTTCGAGCGTGCTTTCGAGCAGTGCGATGTACTGGTCAGCCCCTCCTCACCAACGGTGGCTTTTAAGCTGGGGGAGAAGCTGTCAGATCCCTACCAGATGTACCTGAACGACGTCTTCACTATCCCGGCTAATCTGGCCGGGATCTGCGGCATTTCGATTCCCAGCGGCTTCAGCGAGGGCCTGCCCGTAGGACTGCAGATTCTCGGCAACGCCTTTGCCGAGGCGACGATTCTGCGCGTGGCTGATGCTTTCCAGCGTGTAACGGACTATCATACCCAGCGCCCGGCCCTGTAGCGTAGAGGAAGAGAGCAGCCCAGACAGCTTGCCTCGCCTGGGCAAGCGAGGCAAGGCAAGGTAAGGTAAGCGACCATCCGCTTCTCATCTGGCTGCCCTCTACCTGCTGTGGACGGAGCCGAAGAAGGAGAGCCTGGCCTTGCCACAACAGCAGTATCGTCCCCGTTCTGCTTTTCCAAGTTTGTCACCGCTGGTCAGTCGCTTACTGGCGGCGCTACTCCTGGTCCTGGCCGCCTGCATCGCTATTGGGGCCTCTTTGCTGGTTTTTACCCCTTGGGGGACCGGGCTGGCAGGCGGTACCAGCACGACGGCGACCCCAACTGTAGGGTCGTCTTCGCTCTCGCCAACACCACGGCCAACCCTGGCCCCCGTGTTGACTCCTCGCGGCTCACCCCCCTCGCTGACCGCCGCCGAGGCTATGCTGCTGGACGCCGATAGCGATCGCATTCTGGCCGATATCAACGGTGAGGTGCCGCGCCCTATGGCCAGCACAACGAAGATTATGACGGCGGTCATCGCTTTGCAAATCGGCAATCTCGATCAGGAGATCACGGTCGGCGCCGACGCGGTGAGCGAGGTCCGCGATAATGATGGGAGCAATGCAGGCTTACAGGTGGGAGAGCAGCTGACGCTGCGCGATCTGCTCTATGCGCTGCTGCTCCCCTCGGGCGACGACGCGGCTATTGCGATTGCCGATGGCCTGTCTGGTTCGACGGCGAAGTTCGTAGCTCTCATGAATCTTTTTGCTCTGCGACTACACTTGTTCCAGACGCATTATGCCAACCCGGATGGGCTGCCGGCACCAGGCCACTATACCACGGCCTTTGACCTGGTGCGTCTGGCTCACTATGCTATGAGCATCCCACTGTTTGCCCAGATTGTGGGAACGCGCGTCTATTCGGTGCCAGCAACCGCTACTCATGCGGCCCACGTCTGGACCTCGACAAACGAGTTGCTGAGCACGTACTCAGGGGCGACAGGCATCAAGACGGGTTTTACGGGAGAGGCTGGCTACTGTCTGGTCTTTTCGGCTACGCGCAACGGCCATCACCTGATCGGCGTCGTGCTCGATACCCCTGGCCCCGAAGCTCGCTTTCAGGACGCCCGCCGTCTGCTCGACTGGGGTTTCTCGCTGCCCCTCGCGCCTCCCGGCCCCTCGGCACCACCCTCTATCTAGCTTAGAGGATGCACGACGAGGCTGGCCGCGGCAGATCTTGCTTGCATCTGGTGGCTTCTGCCAGATCCGCTATGCGATGCCGGATTCTGGGCCATCTTGCCGGCAAGACGTACTGGTCAGGTGAACGCAAACATGATAGAATAAACTTTACGACCTGACCATGCTCGCACTAACCTTTGGCACAAAGGACAGCAATGCGTTACGCCGTTTTCAGCGATATACACGCGAACCTGGAAGCACTGGAAGCAGTGCTCGCCAAGATCGATGAGATCTCTAAAGAGAAACCCATCGATCAAATCTGGTTCCTGGGGGACCTGGTTGGCTATGGCCCCGACCCCAATGCCTGTATCTCTTTGCTGCGCGAGCGTACTGATGTGATCATCGCGGGCAACCACGACTGGGCGGCGGTAAACAAGATCGATCTTGACGACTTTAGCGCCGCCGCGCGCATCTCCGCCGAGTGGACTGCTCAGCAGCTGACGGAAGAGCATCGCGAGTTTTTGGCTAACCTCCCAGAGCGCCTTGATATCGGCGACGTGACACTCGTACATGGGAGTCCTTACGGCCCCCTCTGGGAGTACCTGACCTCCGAGGTGCTGGCTGAGCGTAGCTTCCAGTATTTTAGTAGCCGCTTTTGCTTTGTGGGCCATACCCATATTCCAGTGATCTTCCAGCAGCCTATGAGCGTTAACAAGGCCGACAGCTCTGGCGCTTCTGGGGAACGCGCGCAGGAAACGGCTTTTGCTGCGACTGCCGCCGAGGCCGATGAGAGCAGCACAGGCAATTCAGGCTCAGAGCGGTCCGCCCCTGCCAGCCTGGGCGAAGGCGAGAGCCTTGACCTGACGGAGGAGGAGGCCGCTGAGGAGATGCAAGAAGCAGTGACAAAGACGGCTGCCCCAGCGACAACCAGAGAAGCTGCCAGTGTCGAGCAGGCCTCTGCCGACGAACAGACCCCCAGGACCGAGCCTAACGAGCTGGAGCAGGAAGGTGAGTACGCCGATATTGTGGCGGCGCTTGAGGCGATCGAATCGCGAACTTCCGAGGAGAAGATTGTCAGCGCCGAGGATCGCCTCAACAGTGAGATCGAGGAACTGCTGGCCTTGCTTGGCCTCAGCCAGAGCATGATCAAGGTCACCAACGAGATGCTGACTCCGCCAGAAGGCCATTGGGACCCGCCCGCCGGCTACCGGGCGATTATTAATCCCGGTGGAGTGGGACAGCCACGCGATGGTGATCCACGCGCCGCTTTCATGATCTATGACACAGAAGCCGGCTTTGAGTTCTACCGTGTGCCCTACGATATTAAGAAGACACAGGAGAAAATCATTAAGGCCGGCCTGCCCCAGTATCTGGCTATACGCCTGGCCTACGGTCGTTAGCTCGGCTATAGATTTCTTTTCGCCTTTTTCTTCCTAAAAATAGATAACAGATCTCTGAATTAGCAATAAATGAAGTTGATTGTTGGACTGGGCAACCCTGGCCCTCAATATGCGCCGACGCGTCACAACGTCGGCTTCCGTGTCGTTGAGAAGCTGGCTCAGAAGCTGGGTTGGCGCTGGAGCGAAGAGCGCAATCGGGCCTTGTTGGCCAGTGGCTCGGTTGGGGGAGAGAAGGTCGTTCTGGTGAAGCCCCTGACCTATATGAATCTCAGCGGCGAGGCCGTGGGCGCTCTTGCCCGCTGGTATCGGCTTTCTCCCCAGGATATCCTGGTCGTCTGCGATGATCTCGATCTTCCTGTCGGACGTTTGCGCCTGCGCGCCCGCGGTAGCACTGGCGGTCACAATGGTCTGGAGAGCATTGTTCACCATTTACATAGTGATCAGTTTCCACGCCTGCGCGTTGGCATTGGACGCCCGACTCACCCACGTATGAGCGTGATCGATTATGTGCTGGGGGTCCCTCCTGCTGCAGAGCGCAGCCAACTGGAACGGGCTGAAGACGAGGCCGTGGCAGCTATCGAGCTGGTGCTCACACGCGGCCTGGAGACCGCTATGAGCGTGGTGAATAGTGATCCAGAAGCCCGGCGCCGCGCAGAGGAACAACGTCAGCGTCAACAAACCCGCCGCCCTCCGATCCAGATCGGCATGGTAGCCCGCCTTTTCCCCAGCCACTGGCGTCCACTGCGCGAGGAGATCGCCTTTGCTCGCTCCTGTGGCTTCCAGTGGCTGCAGCTCCGTGGTTCAGAAACAGGGCTTAGCGAGCAGACGCTAGGAGATTCCTTTGAGGCGGTCGCGGCGGCCCTACAGGGGTCTGGCCTGGCCTGCGCTTTGGAGATCACTCTCCCTCTGACGGCAGCAGGAACCACGCCAAGCGGGGCAACCCTGGCCACAGTGCTGGCGGCCAATCTTCCAGCAATCCGCCGTTTACCCTGTAGTCGCGTCCATTTTCATCTCACGGCCTCGCCCAGCAGCCATGATGCCCTGCAGGCTCTGGAAGAACGTCTTGTCCCCGCTCTGCAGGAGGCCCTGGCTCTGGCCACCTCCCAGACTCCACCTTTCTTGCTGGGGATCGAGCACAACGAGCCTGCGGCTGGCCCCTTCGCCAGACCGGATCGTTGCGCCTGGTTGCTGGAACAAGTGCCCGAGCTAGGCTTCGTCTGGGACATCAATCATACCCTTCCTGAAGCCCTGCCCGGCTACCTGGCACTGACTCCGCGGATGATCCTGATCCATGTCTCGGATACACCATTACCACAGTTGAATTACCATCTGCCCCTGGGCCTGGGAACCCTGGATATCGAGGGCTACTGCGAAGAGTTGCTCGCACGCGGCTTTGCTGGCCCTGCTATCCTGGAAATCGGAGGAACCCCACGCTCCGGTGGCTTTGGCCGCGATAGCGATGAGGCGTTGCAAGCCTCGGCCCAACGCCTCCGTACCGCCATCGGACGGGCCTATGCCCGCATACGCAGCCGCCAACCAGAGGCACCCAAGGCTCAGTGAGCGCCTCCACGCCTTTTTGCCAAGCTGAGCCTGCTTATGATAAGATAAACTATAAGAAAGACAAGAGCGATTAATCCTCATTGCAGAGCCAGACCTCGGCCCGGGTTGGCGTGTCGTGTCTGCTGGGACTGTGGGGAAGAGGCCGGCTGGCAGCCGTCAGGTCGCGAGGGATCACAGGCTCAGTGGAGCAGCAATGCTTTTCTAGCTGAACAGCTAACGCTGATGGGAAGACCTGCTCTCTCGACAGAACAGGCTCGCTGTGCTAGACTGAGGGTCGCCGCATGGGCCTGCTCCCCTTGTCGGGACAGCCAGTGCCAGAGGAGCGGGACGCCTCAGTATGCCGCACCCGCTGAGCTAAGCCCTCAGCCAGCCAGCAACCAAACAAATCTAATAAGCATAGCAGAAGAAACCAGTCACACCAAGAAATCTTAGCTGGTGTTGTGAGGCAAGATTGACACTCCAAGGCTTATTATCACTGCTCACCCAGAGAACCGATTTCAAACGACTACTCAGAAGGCTGCGTGCTGCTGAAGGGCTGCCGGTTCTTGACGCAATTACAGAACCGGCCCGTCCTTTCGTTATTGCTGCGCTGGCGGCAGCATACGAGCAGCCGCTGCTTATCGTCACGGATGAGGAAGAAGGGGCGCGGCAGATGGCAGAGAGTCTGGCCGCGTTTGCCCCGGAGGGTAGCCAGGTCCTCTATTTTCCGGGGCGCACCGCCCTGCCATACGAGCGTCTACTTAGCGACGCCGAGACGCTGCAGAAGCGCATGCAAGCTCTCATCGGCCTGCTGCGACGTGAGCCGCAGCTGTTGCTCGTCTGCGCAGCAAGGGCCTTGACGCAGCCGCTGATGCCGTCTCATGAGCTAGGTCGCACGCTCTATGAGCTGCAGCAGGGCGAGGAGCTGGATCTCTCGCTGTTACTGGAGCACCTCTACAATCTAGGCTACGAGCCAGTAGCCGAGGTTGAGGAACCGGGTCAATTCAGTCATCGTGGGGGCATTGTTGACCTTTTTCCCCCCACGCTGAGCCGACCGGTGCGTGTCGAGTTCTTTGGCGATCAAGTCGAGTCGCTGCGAACCTTCGACCCAGAGACCCAGCGCTCGCTCAATCCGCTCACGAGCTGTCTGATTGGGCCAGCGCGCGAGGCCCTGCCAACGCGGGGAGCACAGGCGGCCCGTGAGCTAGAGAAGCTCGATCTGCGCATTCTCCATCGCGATGCCGAGGAACGCTGGCGCCGCGACCTGGAGCTGCTGCGCCAGGGCCGTTCTTTCGAGGACATCGCCTTCTACCTACCCTACTTACACGAGCCGGTGACGCTGCTCGATTACCTTCCCAAGGATGCCCTCGTCATCCTCAACGAGCCTGAGCACATTCAGAATCGCATTCGTGACCTCGATGCCCAGGCCCAGGAGATGAAGGACCGCCTGGAAGCGGAGCGCGAGAACCCGGCCCACCTGCGACCGGCGCACTTCTCCTGGGAGGAGCTGAGCCCGCGTCTGCAGCAGCGCCGTCAGCTCCATTTCGCCGGCATCCTTGCCGCCACAGGGGAGCATGATCCCGATGGCGCGTCTGGCGCGTCTGCGACCGGTCAAGAGCCGCTATTGCCGACTTGCAGCAGCGCGAACTCCTACGGCGGACGCATCCGGGCCTTCGTCCACGACTGCCGTAAAGCGCTGGCCAGGCGCGAGCGCGTTGTGATCGTCACAGCCCAGGCGCGTCGCCTCGCCGAGGTCTTCGCCGACGAGGCCAGCACCGAAGAAGAGGGGCCGATTCACGTTAGTCCTGGCAGCAGCATCAAAGAGCTGCCCGCCGAGGGCAGCCTCACTCTCATCCAGGGGCATCTGGCAGAGGGTTGGCAGTCACGCGCTCTGGGCCTTAACGTCTACTCGGACGCGGAGGTCTTTGGCTGGTCCAAGCGCCGCCCGGCCCAACGACGCCGACCAGTCACGCCGGCCTCTTTCTTGACCGAGCTGAATCCCGGCGACTACGTCGTCCACCAGGAGCACGGCATCGGGCGCTTCGAAGGCCTGGTCAGAATGAATCTGACCGGCGTCGAGCGCGAGTATCTGCTCATCCGCTACGCCGGCAACGACAAGCTCTACATCCCAACGGACCAGCTTGACCGTGTGACGCGCTATATCGGAATGGGGGAGGCCGTGCCGGCTCTCAGCAAGCTGGGCAGCACCGAATGGACGCGAGCCAAAGCGCGGGTCAAAGAGAGCGTCCAGGACGTCGCGCGGGAGCTGCTGCGTCTCTACAGCTTGCGCGAGACCACCGAGGGCCATGCCTTTCCACCTGATTCCGAACAGCCGTGGTTGAAAGAGCTGGAGGACGCCTTCCCTTACGAGGAGACGCTCGACCAGGCGCGCGCCATTGAAGAAGTTAAGGCCGATATGGAGCGCCCCAGGCCGATGGATCGCCTGGTGTGCGGCGATGTGGGTTACGGCAAGACCGAGGTTGCTCTGCGCGCCGCCTTCAAGGCCGTGCTGGATCAGCGCCAGGTGGCGATCCTTGTGCCCACCACCGTCCTCGCCCTCCAGCATTACAATACCTTCAAGGAGCGGCTCAAGCCCTATCCTGTGCGCGTCGAGCTGCTAAGCCGTTTCCGCTCCGAGAAGGAGCAGAAGCAGATTCTGGAAGACCTCGCCTTGGGGAAAATCGACATCATCATCGGCACCCACCGCTTGCTGCAGAAGGACGTTGTCTTCTTCCAGCTCGGACTGCTTATCATCGACGAGGAGCAGCGCTTCGGGGTCATGCACAAGGAGCGGCTCAAGCAGCTGCGCACCGAGGTTGATGTGTTGACCATGACGGCCACGCCGATTCCTCGCACACTGCACATGGCTCTGGTCAACCTGCGCGATATGAGCGTCATCGAGACGCCGCCTCAGGAGCGCCTGCCCATTCGGACAGCCATTCGGGAATATGACGAGGGACTGATCCGTGAGGTCATCTTGCGCGAGCTTGACCGCGGAGGCCAGGTCTTCTTCGTGCATAACCGCGTCGCTGGCATCCAGATGCTGGCGCAAAAGCTGCAGCAGCTCGTGCCAGAAGCTCGTATCGCCGTGGCTCACGGGCAGATGAATGAGGAACAGCTGGAGCGGATCATGCTGGGCTTCGCTAACGGCGAGTACGACGTGCTGGTCTCCACAACCATCATCGAAAATGGGCTGGATATTCCCAATGCTAACACCATCATTGTCAACAACGCCGCCCATTTCGGACTGGCGCAGCTCTATCAGCTGCGAGGTCGCGTAGGGCGCTCAGCCCAGCAGGCGTACGCCTACTTTCTCTACAACAAGGAGGCCCGCCTGACGCCGCTGCAGGAGAAGCGGCTACGCGCCATCTTTGAAGCCACAGAGCTGGGAGCCGGCTTCCGCATCGCCATGAAGGACCTGGAGCTGCGCGGCGCGGGCAATCTGCTCGGGGCAGAACAGTCGGGCTTCATGAACTCAGTGGGCTTCGATCTCTATTGCAAGTTGCTGGCCGAGGCGGTGCAGGAGCTGCAGGGCCAGAAAGAGGAGACGGGCATGCCCGGGGTCACCATTGACCTACCGCTGGATGCCTATTTGCCGGATGAGTATATTGGGGACCGCACCCTGAAGGTCAATTTCTACCAGCGTCTGGCCAATCTCACCACCCATGAGCAGGTGGAGGCCATCACTGCCGAGTTGACCGACCGCTTTGGGGCACCCCCGCCCCCGGTGCAGAACTTGCTCACGCTCATCCGGCTCAAGATCGAGGCAGCCCACCAGGGCATTGAGGCCATCTCGCTCAAAAACAATGAGCTGGTGGTTACCGTCAGACGTTCGGTGATTCCGAACCGCGTGGCCCTCTATCATCGCTTCCGTAACGAGGCTCGCGTCCAGCAAGGGGTTATCCGCATTCCACGCCGCCTGCTTGGTTCCAATTGGCTGCAGCAACTGAGCGAACTACTGCCGATGATAACCACGGCAGCCTGACCGGACCTGACCGCCTCGCCAAGCAGTGAGCTGGCGGGCGGGTCAGGCAATCCCTGGCCAGCGCCCGGGCAAGGCAAGAGTAGTCTTGTCTCAGATGAGCTTGCTCGCTCTTCGCTGGCTCAGATAGCCACCAGCCCTTGCTCTTGAAGCTCGATCAGGATGCGTTCAATCTCCTGCACGCTCTTCTTGGTGCAACGGGCAAGATCGGCAACCGTGCGCCGCCCATCGACAAGCAGATAGACCGAGCGCTGTCGCCGACTCAGCAGCGCTAAAACGCTCAGATCGTTGCTCAGGCGCCGCGGCACCAGCCATTCGAGGCCAGGCTTATAGCTGCTACCGTATGTAGATATACCAATATAGCCAGCCGCATCGTCGTTGACCTTCTCCGGCGCCAGAGGGAGCTGAGGATCGCTCTCACTGCGCGCCACCCCGGGTAGCAAAGGGGTGAGGCGCGCCGCGGGAAGAGAGGAGCTATCGGAGCGCATCGGATAAGGAGCATCCGGGAAAAAGGCGAAGCGGATAGGGCTCCAGGTCAGCAGGAGATTGAGCGCATCCTGGCCGGCGAGTTGACCGGCAGCGGCATAGACGGGACGGCCAGCGCGCAAATAGATCTCCCCTTCCTCCAGCTGTCCATTGCGCAGGCGCTCCACGCTCAGCAGCCCAGTCTGCTGCCTCGTCCGGAAGAATTCCAACACAGGTAGAAGGCTATCAGCAGTCTTGTCACGACCTTTAGCCATGAGGCATAACACTCCCTCCAGGGTCCCTCCTAACAAGAGCCACCCGCCTCCATTTCAGGAAGCGTTCGTTCCTCTTGCCAGTTAGCAGAGCGCGTACGCGCTCAAGAAGATGTATCTCCAGGCCATAAAAATCCCCGTATTACTATACGTGTTATACCATAGCCTCACGGGAGCGGGAAGGTGTAAAAAACATAAATATTCCTGTAGGGAAGATTCTTAACGAAATTTTTATGGAGGCCCTGTTTTCAGAAGAAGGAGCATTTTCCCCTAAAACAAGGGAAAAGGAAGCACCCTGGCATAAATCGAGCTTCAAGCAGAAGCATGCATTGCCTCTAGAGAGGGGACAGGACTCTAGAGGCAATGCACAGGCAGCAGGATATCAGGGACGCAACTGGCGTGTATGCATGAGGAAGAACATCAATCCCTGCTTATAATCCATCGGGCTGGCCTTGCCATTTTTAAGCACTTGAGTGATCAAATTCAGCAAGCTAGAAATAACCTGCAGGCGCGTCTGTTCAAAGCCATCCTGGCGCCGCAGCAGTTCGATCAACTGAGAAGGACTTTGTCCAGAAATATCCAGGCCCAAGCGCACCGCCTCCAGGCGCAACCAGAGCACCAGCTGCTGGCGCATCTCTTCAAAGATGGTCACATCCTCATTGGCCGGCAGCGGCGTACCTTCTGCCGGCGTGGGAGCGGGAGCGCGTCCACTCGCTTGAGGGCCTGCGGGTGAGCGAGGCTGGACCGGCACCGGAGCGGTTGACGAGGCAGCAGCCTGGGCTGATGAGGTCTCTGCCGGCTGAGGAGCAGGCCCAGGTTGAGGAAGCTTCCCGGAAGAGCGACGCACGGGCGCGACCTGGGGGCCTGCTGTCGCAGGAGAGGAAGGGGAGCCGGGCAGCGCGCGCGAGGGGATAGGAGGAACACGCCGCGTTGGTGGTGCCGAAACAGGCGCGGCGGAGGCAGCAGCAGACGAGCGCTCCTCAGCCGTGGCAGGCGCGCGGCCAGGGGCCAATGCACCCGAGGCGGTGGGAGTCGCCGGCAGAGGTATAGCTGGCCTCCCCGGGCTTGGGGACAAGCTGGCGCCCCCCTGGCGGCCCTCATAGCTGCCCGCCTCTCCACGCAGCTCTTGCAGCTGTTGCTGCAACAAGAGCGTTGATTGACTAATCTGCTCCCAAGCCAACTCGGGAAGAGGAGTGGCGTGGGTCGTGGCCCAAGAAGGGACTGGCCGGGGGCTGCCAAAGGCCGACCGTTTCTTCTGGGGACTGGCCAGATGGGCGCGGAGTCCCTCGGCCACTGCCTGGGCAGAGGTCGTAATAAGCATGCGCACATCGGCCATGCGCTTCCGCCCCTGATTACCAAAAAACGCCCGATTACGCTGGACGAAATGGATAAAGAGGCGCTCAATATAGGTCTGCAGCTCCGGCGACATCACGTCCACGCGGTTCCAGGCCGTGAAATCGACTGCGCTCAAATAGAGCCAGACCTCCTTGCGCTTCGCGCTATCGACCGGGCGCATGCGCAAAGACTCGGTTCGATAATCGTAAAATCGCGGGTAGCAGAAGTTAGCGATCAAGGTCTCCGCCAGCTCAGCTTTTAAGCGTCCCAGCTCTGCTAGCGGGAGTTGACCAAGCAAAACTCCCATGCCACAAACCCTTTCTACGCGCACTCAGCGGCGCCTCTGAAGTTAGCGAACAATCACGCTCGTCAACTGCAACTCCCGAGCATCCGGTATCGCCCTCACTGCCCCGGATGCACTTTGCAGCTGCACAGGCAGTCTGGCCTGCACATCCATCATTGTACTGCCCGAACGGCTCACAGGTACAAGCGCAATAGAAATATGGGCTAGCCCGGGAGCGACGTGGGCAGAACCCAGGCTGAAAGCCAGAGTCTTCAGCATATAGATCTGACCAGGCCGCCAGGTCGTTGTTGGGCAAAAAGCGAAGCCTGGGAAATCCTGCGACAAGAGGTGCTCATGGCCAGCGCTATCTCTGAGCAAGACCAGGAGATTGAGCGCGGGCAGCGAGGTGCTTCTGGCTTGCAGATAGAACGTGAACTGCAGATAGGTTCCACCATCGATCGTCGCTGGTGTCGGCGTACTGTAGCCTACCACATCAACCACAGGCTGAGCGCTGTCACTCTTGCTGAAGGTTGCCGTGATCGGGTGCTCCACCTGCTGCTCCGTAACCCACTGGAAGGAGCAGAAAGCGCTGGGCAGAGCGGGTAGAGCCTCTGGTCCGCTCTGCACTGGGGAGACGGACGAGATGCCCGGAGCTGGGAGACCGCGTTTTAGCAGTAGATAGCCATCCTGAGCGGCCACGATACCGTATTGCCCACTGAAGAGAACCTTCTTGACCTCAGCGCTATAGCTGTTCAGGAAGAGCGGATACATATCGCTCGTCACATCAAGAAAGATATAATCGGCCTGCTGATCCGCATAGGGGAAGAGGTAGATGCGCTGCCGATGGCTGATATGGGGGACCAGAGCCGACTGGGCCGAAACGGAGGCCGAGGGTGGAATCATTTGAATGAAGCGCTCAGCGAGCTGGGTATGGGCACTGACCGCCGGCCATTTGAAACCCGGCGAAAAGGGCATTGTACCATGAGCGTCATCGGCCCGCGTCACCGAGACGAGCAGATAGACCATGAGTAGTGTCAGCAAGATGAGCTGTCCCCAGCTTAGAGAACTAGGCAAGCGCGACAGACCTGCCAGCGCTCCGGGCGTGGGCAGGCGCGAGCGCCAGCTCTCCCAGGCAGCCGTCGTTCTCTTCCAGAGGGCACGACTCCAGCGCAGCAGCCACTGAGCTGCCCAGCCAATAACTACTAGCGCCTCGATGCTCGCGAAGATCAGCACGGGCACAATCTCGGCATTGTAGTGATAGAGACCGCTATACATATCGGGCTTCGAGCTGAGCAAATTGAGCGCTAGCGTCGGCACCGCCAGCACCAGTACCCAGGGGGCCAATAGCGGCAAATAGCCAGTGGGGCTGAGCACCTGACGCAAATAGAAGAAATGCTGTGGCTCGAAGACATATTGTTTTAGAATAGTGAGCGGGTGAAGTAAGATATTCTTCGCAATATCGAGTGGTCCATTGCCGAGATGAGCGTAGCGCGAGGCCAACAACGGTCCCCCGGAGAGACGCGTAATCACCAGCTCCAGCCCGAGCCAGGCGAGGGCCAGCAGGACCAGGCCAAGGCCGGATCGCCAGCGTCGCTGGAAGGGGAGCGACCACAAGCCGAAGAGGGCCACGAGGACAGGAATCTCCTCTTTACAGGCCATCGCCAGAACCGCGAAGATGAAGGTCCACACTGTCTGCCCTGTATACATAAAATAGAGCACAAACAGTAGCAGGGCAGAGGTAAAGGTGACGGCATGGAAGTCATTGAGCAAGGCCAGGTTCTGGAGAGGGTGCAATAGATAGAGCAGGGCAAAACCGACAGCGATCCACTCGTTGCGCAAGCGCAGGCGGGCCAGCCAGAAGGCGGGGAAGGCGCCAGTGGCCACCACCAATGTCTGCAGCACGAGTAGCGTCTTCGGCGTCGCCCAGAGCAGATAGAGCAAGGCTACAGGAAAGAGGATCGGCTCAAAGTGGATTGCGAAGCGACTAATCCCGTTGCTGCCATAGCAATTTGTATCACCGACAATGTTGCAAATCGTTTGATGGGGAATCCCGCTATGCAAAATTGACCAGACCGCCTGATCCATAATCCCCAGATCTTCGGCGTTGGTCTGGAAGGCATCCTGACGGGCCGTCAAATACCAGATAAAGAAGGCAGAAAAGAGGAGAGTCGCCCCCGCCACCAAAGCCATCGCTACCCAGAAGGAGCGTCGACGCGGCAGCGGCTCAGGTGGAGGATAGAGATAGAGGCGGTTCCAGCAGACGGCCAGCCACTTACGCAGGGCAGAGCTAGTTTTCATACCCCCTCCCTCCATCATGGGAAGCGACCGTCTCCTCAGAGACTGCAGTCTGCGGCGTCTGGCCCTCTCGCTCTTTCTGCTCTTCATGACCGACTGTCACAGCCAAAGATGGAGATGCTGTCTCATCCTTGGGGGCAGTCAGGTGCTCGCCAGACGGTGATGCGCCTTGTCCCTCTCCCTGCTCTGCCACCTGCTCAGCGCGAATCTGGCGAATCTGGCGCAGGCCGCCGAGATAGGCCACGCTGACGCAGAGCAGCTCGGCCAGCGTTGAGACCAAGCGCGAGAGCAGGGCCATTACATAGCCGAGGGCTGCAGGCAAAGCGGGCAGCGAGAAAGCGAAGAGCAGGGCAATGGCCCCCTCGCGGAAGCCTAAACCACTAGGCGTGATAAAGGAGATGAAGCCGATATCCCAACCGAGCGCGTAAATGCCAACGCAGATCGGCAGAGCCACCAGAGGTGTCGTCGGCCACAAGGCCAGCACCAGCACATAGAAAGCCAGGCCGGCGATTAACCAGCTCAGGCACCAGAAGAGGGAGACCAACAAAATATCGCGGTAGCGCAGAGCCAGTCTCACCGGCTCTCGTCTGAGTAGACGCAGAGCCAGATTGAGCAGACCCCCGAGGATACGCGGATGCAGCCCGATCAGCACCGCCAGCATAGCGACAGCGCTGAAGCTGAGAAAGAAGAGGCCCTGGGTTGAGCCTAGTGCATGGATGTCGCCCCAGAAAAGCAGGCTGAGCGCGAAGATGAAGGCGGCGGTTGCCAGCTTCGTCACCAGCTCGACCACCATGCTAGTGAAAGCCAGTGAACGCGGCACGCCATACTTACCGACCCAGAGAATACGCGTCAGCACATGCCAGACGTTGCCGGGGATATAGCGCACAAACTCTGAACCCAGATAGATACGCAGGCTAGCGCCCAGGGGCAAGTGGTAGCCGAGGCGAGCCAGGACATTTTTCCAGATCAGCCCGAAAGACAGCTCCTGCAGCACAAAGCCCAGGAAAGCCAGGCCCAGCAGGACCGGATTCCACTCAAAGCGATGGGAGGCCAGGGCGCTCCAGTTATTCTTCACCTGGATAGCGAAGAAGACCAGCACCAACACTGGCAGACCGAAGCGCACCAGGACCTTGACCCAGCGTATAAGGACCGCTCTGCTCATTGGACATCGATTTCCTGCTTAATACTATACTCCTCCCCTGGTTGGAAGGCATAATGGCGGATCATCTCGCTCTGCAGGCCCACCAGAACGAACTGGACCCCGAAGATCATGAGCAGAATGCCAACGAAGAGCATTGGCTGCGTATGAATAGGCTGATTTTCGATCAGGCGGCTGCGAATCACCACCCAGGCATCGATCAGCAGCCCGAGCAGGAACGTCCAGAAACCGAAGGGGCCAAAGAAGCGCAAAGGCGTACGCAGAAAGGTCGTCAGGAAGAGCACATTGAGCAGATCGATCAACCCGCGAGCGAAGCGTCGGGCCCCAAACTTCGAGACTCCGAAGCGACGGGGGTGATGGCGAACCTTGATCTCGGTCACGCGGTAGCCGCGCCACTGGGCCATAACCGGAACAAAGCGGTGGAACTCGCCATAGAGCTTGAGATGGGCATCATCGATGACCTCGCGCCGATAGGCTTTAAAGCCATTATTGATATCGTGCAGCGGGACACCGGTCAGCGTTCTGACCAGGGCATTGAAGATGCGCGAGGGGAAAGTCTTGGTAATAGGATCGAGGCGCGGATACTTCCAACCGGAGACCAGATCATAGCCCTCCTCAAGCTTCTCCAGGAAGCGCGGGATCTCAGCAGGATCGTCCTGGAGATCGCCATCCATCGTAAAGACAATCTTTCCCCGACAGCGGCTAAAGCCCGCCACCAGCGCTGGAGTTTTGCCGAAATTCTTGCGGAAGCGAATGACGCGCACGATACCGGGATGTTCATCGTGCAGGGCCTTCACCTCGGCAAAGGTATTATCGGTACTGCCATCATCGACAAAGATCACCTCATAAGACTGACCGAGCTGTTCAAGCTGGGCGATCAGTCGCTCGAAGAGGGGTCGAATATTCTCCTGCTCGTTCATGACCGGGATCACGACCGAGATCCCCACGCCCTGCCTCTTCTCCTTGTCAGCAGTGGCCGTGACGGCGGTATCCGCTCGTTGGGGAATAGCTAGCGATGACATTTCCATCTGCTGCATACTCTTGGGACTCCACAAAACCCTGAGTTTAGGCTGATGCCTGCTCTCCGTGCGCCGGCCTATTATAGCATACTGTCCTTCCTTGACAGTAGCCGATGGTACCTTTACGTGTGGGAGGACCATCTCATTGGATCTAGAACGAATGGCTGCTAAGAAAGGACACGCCTCCCCCTGGAGGGCACATAGCAGCGCGCTGCGCTCGACAGCCCATGCGTGGGGCTACGATAAAGCGGAGAAGAGAGTGGGTCGATCACTGGTTAGAGCATCAACACCGCTCACCGCCAGCTCCCGCAGGCGTTCGACGCTATTCACCGTCCAGACGCCAAGTTTGAGGCCGTAACTATGGACGAGGGCAGGCAACTGCGGTAGGAAAAGGGACTCATCGACATCCAGCCAGCTACAGCCTAACTCACGAGCCTGCTCTAACAGGGTATCGAGGGCCTGCCCGGCCTGGGGGTCCCAAATGTCCTCGGAGAGGATCGCGCCCGTCTCTAGCTTCGGCTCTCGTCGCTTCACTTCTGGCAAGAGATACCAGTCAAAGGAGATTACCACAGCCTGAGCGAGCATGTCCGCACGCTGTAGCTCTTCAACGACCGCTTCGGCAATGCCCGGGAAGCGCCCATAAACGCTTCCCCGCTGGCTCGGCTTGATTTCAATCCAGACGCGTCGCTGTCCTTTGACGAGATCAAGAACCTCGCGCAGGGTGGGAATACGTTGCGGCTCCGGCCAGCCACCGGGAAAGTGGGCCGCGGCGTTGAGGCTGCGCAGATAGGCAAAGTCTAGATCAAGAATGTTTCCTCGACCATCAGTGAGTCGCTCGACAGTGGCATCATGGAAGACGATAAGATGGCCATCACGACTCATCTGCACGTCTAACTCAATGGCATCCACAGGCAAGGCTAAGGCCTGTCGGAAAGCTGCCAGGGTGTTCTCGGGCGCCAGTTGCGCCCCACCACGATGCGCAATACGCTGAACTGCACTTGCCATACATCACTCCATATAAAGTGTTACACTCTGTTTAAATAAATTTCTCTAGCGAAGCAGATGGGCCGTATCAGCTCTGAAGCCGATAGCGAGCATGGGACATGTCGGATTCCTCACCTCATTTATTGCGACCTCTCTCTCACTGAGTGTATACTAGATGTGTAGCCACAGTACAAGATGCACGTTACCTTCGTGTTTCGCTCGAAGGGGCGTTCATCCTTTTTATCCGTTCGCCAGACAGCGAAGAACCTTGTGCTTCCCGGCGGTAGGGCAAGAACTGCCCTTGTCTCACTCATACGCAAGGAGCCAGAACATGGCAGTGAAGGTCTTCCTGGCCTACACCTTCAAAGACGAAGCCGCGCGTAACGAACTTATCAATCATCTCTATCGACTCCGCTGGCAAGGTCTCATTGCTGATTGGGAGGAGCATGCTACGGGTCAGGGTCTTTCCTGGCAAGGAAGCGGTGAGATCAGTTCTGCCCTGGAACGAGCGCAGCTCATTCTTCTGTTAGTAAGCCCCGACTTTGTGCACTCTGCCTACTGCTACAGTGCCGAGCTGAAAGTGGCTCTCCAACGTCATAACGCTGGCCTGGCGCGGGTGATTCCCGTGCTCGTGCGGCCAACTGAGCGAGAAGATACGCCACTGGCCGATTTAGCGGCTCTGCCGACTAATGGCGTAGCAATTAGCGCCTGGGAGGATCGTGAAGCGGCCTGGCAGCAGGTGGCTGCAGAGTTAGGGGCCTGGCTCTCTGCTGCTGCGAGTGCGAGCGCCACCTCCACTGCGGCCATTCCGCTACCCCCACCACCGACCCCGCCAGTTGATCCAGCGACGGCGGCCTCTTCCTCGTCTTTGCCCTCACTCTGGCTGGTACCGTATCGACGGAACCCGCTCTTCACTGGTCGCTCCTCGTTGTTGGCTTATCTGCACGACACGCCTATTAGCAACAAAGCCAGCGCGGTCACTCCGCCGCAAGTGGTGAGCGGACCAGCCGGCAGCGGGAAGACGCAGTTGGCCCTTGAATATGCTTATCGCTACGGCCACGAGTATGAGGCTGTGCTCTGGGTCAATGCTGCCAGTCGCCAGCTGCTCATTCATGAGTTGGCACGTATCGCTGAGGTGCTGGAGTTGCCGGAGCGCGCGCTTCCCAACCAATATCTGGTCGCCCTGGCCGTGCGTCGTTGGCTAGAAAAGAGGCCAGGCTGGCTGCTTATCCTGGATAATGTGGCGGATGGTGAGATGATTCGCGATCTGCTGCCCGTGGGAGCCCGTGGTCATCAGATTCTGCTAGCGCGTCAGCCGCTAGCCCTGTCCAAGGCTATGCAGGTGACGCTCCCTGCGCTGACGGCGGAGGAAGCTGCCCTTCTCCTGTTGCGCGCTGCTGGCTTGCTGTCGATGGAGGCAACGCTGGAGCAGGCTCCTCCAGCTGAGGCCAGCCGGGCTGACGAGGTGGTTGCCTTGCTCCGGGCCAATCCCCTGGCGCTTGTTTTGGCTGGAGCCTATATCGAGACAGAGCAATGTAGTCTCAGCAGTTACTTGAATCTTTACAAGCAAGCCTGTGTTGAGCTTCGCCGTGGCGGCTGGCCGGCCACTCATCTGGCTGACAGTCTCACTGAGTCGTTGGCGGCTGTGCTGCATATCAGTCTCTCACGTGCCGAACGCACTAGTCCAAGTGCTGCCGAGCTATTGCGTCTCTGTTCCTTCCTGCAGCCCGATCATATTCCCCTTGAGATGTTGGTGAGCGGCGGCAGTGAATTAGGGGAGAGCCTGGCTCAGCTTCTGCTGGAGCATTTCGATCTGCTCAGGCTGATCCATGATCTGCGCCGCTTTGCGCTGGTCGACTACAGTCAGGGCTCGCTGGTCCTTCATCGCCAGGTCAGCGCTTTTGTCCGTCAGCGTCTGAGTCGAGAATCGCGTCTGCTGTGGGCGGAGCAGACTATTCGCCTGGTAGAGAGCGCCTGTCAGAGCGAGACTGCTGCCCCTACAGCTCTCTGTCGGGCCTATCTGCCGCACTTACTTACCTGTGCTCGTTGGATCGAAGAGTGGCAGCTGGTCAGTCCTGATGCTGCGCGCCTCCTGGAGCAGACCGGCTATTACCTGCAGCGTTGTGTAGCCTACCGTGAGGCTGAGCCGCACTTACGCCGGGCCCTGCTCATACGTGAGCAGCAGCTTGGGCCAGAACACCCTGAGTTGAGTGCCAGCCTCTACAACCTCGCTCTCTTTTACGAGGAGCAAGGTCGATTTCACGAGGCAGAAGCGCTGTACTGGCGAGTGGTTGCGATTGAAGAGCGGCAGCCGGGGAGTGACCGCCAGGGATTGATCCGTGCTCTCTATCGGCTGGCCCTGCTCTACCGTGATCGGCGTGATTTCGAGCGTGCCGAATCGCTTTTCCTGCAAGTGTTGGAGAGCTGGCAGCAAGAGCTGGCGCCTGAGCATCCTCTGTTGGCCACACTGTACCACGAGTTGGCAACACTCTACCGGGCACAGGGACGCTATGAGCAGGCTGAGTTGCTCTATCAACGGGCGTTGCGCATGCGGGAGCATCTGCTGGGGGGCGAGCATCCAGCAGTGGCGCAGACGCTGAGCGCTCTGGGCAGCCTCTATCATGCCCAGAGGCATCACGAGCAGGCTGAGCAGTGCTATCTCAAGGCGCTGGCGATTCATGAGGGTCTGCCGCTCGCCGAGCAGTTAGACCTGGCGACGACATTGAATAATCTCGCTTTGCTCTATCGTGAGACTGGTCGCTATGCTCAGGCCGAGCTGCTCTATCAGCGAGCGCTGGCAATCTATCGCCAGCTGGTTGGCGATGAGCATCCCTATACCGCGAGCTGTCTGGAAAATCTGGCGATGCTCTACCATGATCGCGGTGAGTATGAGCGAGCAGAATCGCTCTATCAGAGCGCTCTGCAGATTCGCGAGCGGACGCTAGGAGCTGATCATCCGGCGCTGGCTGTCAATCTGAACAATCTGGCCACGCTCTACACGGCCTTGCACAGGTATGGCCCAGCGCGGGCTTTCTTCAAGCGGGCGTTGGAGATTGGCGAGCGTGCCTTTGGCAAGAACCATCCGACGTATGCGCGTTTTCTAGAAAACTATGCCCTGCTCCTGCAGCAGACGCGCCAGGTCAGTCGAGCGCTTGAGCTGCGTGCCCGTGCTCGGGAGATCCAGGCACAGCAGGCTCAGGGTCTCTCAATGGGCCAGGTTGGAGCCGGTCCCGGTCCAGGGAAAGCGTTAGTCTCTAGCTAATTAATGCTTGCGGAAAGGACCGAAGACGTGTGAGGATGCGAACGGTGAGCGTTGTGTAGTAGCTTGGTAGAGAGAGGCACGCGGGAACATGCCGGTATGTTCCCGCGTTGCTGCGAGTCGCTCATCAAGACTACAAGAAATGAAAGGCTAGGCGGAGTTATGAGTCTGCAACCAGGGCTGAAAGGTGAGGCGAGCACGACAGTTGTTTATGAAAACACGGCTGCTGCTGTTGGGGCAGGGGGTGTTGAGGTCTTTGCGACCCCGATGATGATCGCCTTGATGGAGAATGCTGCCTGGCGAGCGGTAGCTGACTTCCTCGACGAGGGGTATGTATCGGTGGGGACGCGCGTTGATGTGCAGCATCTGGCGGCAACGCCGATCGGCCAGCGCGTGCGTGCGACCGCCGAGCTGGTTGAGGTGGATGGGCGGCGCCTGGTGTTCAGGGTTGAGGCTTACGATGAGGAGAAGAAGATTGGTGAAGGCATCCATGAGCGTTTTATTGTTCACCTCCAACGCTTTTTGGAACGCCTGAAATAATTCCTCCCTTGACGGGTGTTATACGGTGTGGTAGGATAAGGAGACCACAAGATAGTGGCTTCTTATCGGACCCTGTCTCTGATCGCCTGGACTGGCCAAGCCTGTCTGGCGATGGCGATCGGGATTGATTCCACCCGATCGACCGCACTAGGGGGATGACGGGTTTCGACAGACAAGCTGTTGAAAGGATTGCAGGCCGAGGTGCCGGTGTGCTCTCTCGTTAAACAACCGGCGAAAAAATAACTGCCAACAAGGCAAATTACTCCTACGCTCTCGCCGCTTAATTAGGCGAGCGTCGTCCCTCTGACCTTCGCCTGTGGGGTCAGATGTGGGCGCCGACGACACGGGCTGCGGTGCCGGTGATCGCCCTCTAATCGGCATCTAAGACCAGAGGGCCAGCGCTGAGGAATCCTGTCGGTGGGAGTCCTCTGCGCATAGCAATACACCGACTAAGCCTGTAGGATATCCTTTAACAGGGTTGCCTGGACGGGGAGTTCAACTCTCCCCCATCTCCACCACATCGAGGCCGCTTCTTGAGCGGCCTCGCTCTTTCTCCTTTCCCGTGTGACAGTTCTCTCTCCTCCTTCCAGCGCACTCCACCGTTTCAGCGCCTCTCTCAGTAACTCTACCGAGCCGTGGTCATCGATGTCCGCTGTCATACTAAAGTCTTGATGTCTCAAGAGCAGCACTCCGGTGCAGAGAGGAGCGCGCAGGCGCCAGCTGGTGCGTCAGCCAGGCTTTGCACCCTCGCAGCTGTGCGGCAATAATCTCCTAGCAAGGAAAGAGTATTTGAGGGGATAGCATCAGGGACCTCCTTCGCGCCTGAAAGGAGACAGGCGATCCTCTCTCTCTCCGATCCCCCTTCCACAATCTGCCTCCCCAGGCAGGGGTTGGTGCACGATGCGCCAGCTGGTTTGATCCAAGGCGTCCACGGTGTGAGCCACCAGCCACCGCGATTGTCCTTGCACGGCTGGCGACAGACTGCGGGCCACGGCCTGGCAGGGACGGAAGCGGCCAGACGCAGGGGACCAGACTAAGCCAGCGTCCTCCTGAGAGCTGGCCTGGCAAGGTCCGACGTAGCGCTGAGGGTATCAGGAGCGAAGCCAGGATTACCAACTCCAGGAGCACCAGCGAAGCGGCATAGGCTCGATGCATCTAATGTTATCCGTAAGAACTCAGAGTAAAGGTGCAGATGCGAAGCGGCAAGGCATCCATTGGCGCAGGAGGAGCCGCTATAGAAGTGGTCGTAGGTCCAGACGGTGCCCTGAGTATCGGTATTACTATAATACGATCCAATCGAATGGGACTGCTCACTCCACCCAAGACCGACCGCGGTGGCCCATCAACGATCGTCCGATCCATTGATTGAAGGAATCAACAGAGGTGCCGTCATAGCGGAAGTTGATGATATCCTTCACCTCGTTGACCTCGCTGCCGAGGTGCTTGCATGGCCCAGACCTCCTTGTGCTGTCAGGAAAGCTTCAATAATGGCCATAGCGGGATAAGTCCACAGGTCGCATGGCAATGACCTGACCTTCAGATCGGGGCGTGTGGGTTCAGCCGGGGGCGAGGCATTCTGTCCTGGCTGGCAGTGGCTGGTCGGCGAGGTGGTGCAAGCAAGAGGAAGTCATCGAGATAGGCACTGCCGTAGGTCAGAGCTTGTTCAATCGCCGCTTGCCTCATCGGGGTAGCGTCCTGCTCATGTCATGGAGCTGTAAGATGCGGAGAAATTCCTGCACTCCGCGCTCAGCGGGCCATTTTCGGCGCAGGTCACGCAGCATCTGGTGGTAGCAGAGCAGCCAATCTTGCGCCACTGCCATATGGGCACGGCGTAATCAAGCGCGCCAGGCCGCTGCGTTTCCTCCCTGCAACAAGCGATCAATTGGCCCCAACTCTGGCCCTCAGACACCCATCTCCGTCTAGAGCGTCTCCCGTACCTCTCTCACAAGCAGCGGATAAAAACAATTACCCAGTGCAAGGGTCCCGAATAGCAGAAAGACAGCCGCTGCTCCGACCCGATCGGTCAAAATCCCACCCAGCACTTGCCCCAGTGGTGCTAAACCCAGGGAGCCGATGGTATCCAGACTGACGACACGCCCTAGCTTGTCCCCAGGTACCTGCTCCTGCAAAATAGTGAAATAGACCGTGTTAAAAAAGGTCAGGCCAAAGCCGACCAGGATCGAGGCCAGCGGAGCTAACCAGAGCGCCAACGGCGCCGGAATCAAGCCAAAAGCAAGCACACCAGCTGCGCTCAGCATCAGCATGAGGTAGGCCAGCAACCCGCGCCGTCCCAGACGCAAGATCATCCCCAAAAGGAGAATACTCAGGAGAGAACCAACGGACTCCGCTATCTGGAGAAGGCCAAGGAATCCAGCCCCCTGTCCGTAGACAACCTGCACCAGCTTTGGCATAGAAACCGCCAAAGTGGCTATAAAGCAGACATTCCCAACAGTCGCACTGAGCAAGGTCACCCAGATCCAGGGCGATTGGCGGACATAGGCCAGACCTTCCCCAACGTCCTGCAGCACCTTCTGCAGACCAGACCTCAGCTCCCACAGCCGCCCTCTCACGAGACCCTCCTCCTCGCCTTCAGCGTCCTCACGCAGCGCCAGAGCTGACGAGCCGAGTTGCTCTTGCATAGGCCGCATGTGGCGCTCAACAATAGGAACAGGGAACAAGAGAAGCATCGAGACAAAAAAGCTCACAGCATCAAGGGCAAAGGCAGCAAAGGGTCCTACCAGGGCAATGAGTAAAGCCCCAAGCGCCGGCCCCACCAGTCCCGCCAGATTGAGGCTCAGCGCGGTCAAGGCATTGGCAGATGGCAGCTCCTCCTTCGCTACAAGCTCGGGCGGGAGAGACATCAGCGCAGGATTGAAAAAGCCTTCAACGATCCCAAAGATAAGGCTCTCTACCACAAGCAGCCAGAGCTGAAGAAGACCGGCAACGCCGAGCACTGTAACGGAGAGCAGGACAAGGCCCCGTAAGCCATCCGACCAGAGCACGATCGAGCGCCGCGGCAAGCGATCAGCAGCGACCCCCCCAATCAGAACAAAGGCCAGATTGGGGATCAGCTTCGCCATCAAGATCAGCCCCATCGCCGTGGCCGAGTGCGTCATCAGCAAAACCTGCCAGGCCAGCGCCAGTGAGAAGACATTATTGCCGACGTTCGAGATCGTCTGGCCCAACCACAGCAAGCGAAAAGGACGACTGGCCAAGGCTCGCGCAAAGGTGAAACGCTGCGTCAGCTGCCGAGAAAACCGACCGCTGCGTCGTAGCCAACCACTAAAGAGAGAAGCTCTAGCCGCAGGCCGCCGAGGAGGCTCGGAAATATTTGCCATTAAGTTTGCCTCTTTATGATCTCTCATGTATAAATATTATATATCGGACCTCGTTTCCTGTCAATGATAGGTCTCTTAA
>NZ_JADGIA010000129.1 GCF_019683635.1 Thermogemmatispora sp.
GAGCCAGCACCGGCGCAGGAGCAGGAGCCGCCGGCCTCAGCATCGCCGCCATCCTAAGCTCAGCCGCCACTGGACAAGGCCAGGCTCAGCAGATATACTTATGAGCAGACGGAGAGTCTGCCAACCACCAGCATCGCAGATGTAGCCGCCCCAGGCTCAGCAGGTGCGCCCTGGCGTGCGGCTACACCGGCTAGAGGACGACTGCGCGATGGAGCAAGAGCGTGCGCCCCAGTCGGAGCCGGAACCTCCGACCCTGGGGGGTGGCGAAGTGGTCCCGAGCGCGCCCG
Organism: Thermogemmatispora sp.; assembly: GCF_019683635.1. Classification (GTDB taxonomy): domain Bacteria; phylum Chloroflexota; class Ktedonobacteria; order Ktedonobacterales; family Ktedonobacteraceae; genus Thermogemmatispora. The sequence goes on from NZ_JADGIA010000129.1 coordinate 288, forward strand.
CGCTGAGGGGGCCGGAGGCGCAGACGTCGGAGCGGGCCGACCATGCTTCAAGGCAAAGCGGACTCTGGGCGGGAGCCGATCCTACCCTCAGAAGCGCCCTCCTGATCCTCATCGTCGTCTGGTATGGCATCCTGCTGGTCCCCCCCACGTCATCTATCTTCTATGCCCTCGGCGCTCCGCTCGCCAACGCCCTCATCGATCGCTTCCAGCTCGGTGACATCCTGGCCTTCATGATCGCCTATGCCCTCTGGGCCTGCCTCTGGCAGAGCTTTTTCGCCGTCATCAATTACTTTGCCTGCGGCTGGCCGCCCGTGCCGGTTCCCGGGCAGCCGTCGCCTCCCCACGGCCTTGGCCCGGCCCTGCGCGCCACCTACTGGTACCTGCTGGCCGATGCCATCCTCTTCTTCCCCTTCTTTGTCCTCTACCTGCTCACCTACAGCGGCTTCCAGATTGGCTCGGTCCTCTCCTTCATCTTTGAAAAAGATCCCGTGTTTGCTCAAATCATTCTGCTGCTTCTGGGCGGCTGCCTGCTCTTGAACGGCCTGCTGGCGCTCACGCTGGGCCTGGGGGCCTACTGGCTGGCCAGCCGACTGGGTCGCCGCACCCGGAGCAACCTGGCGCGGGAGGAGCAGAGCCACGAGAGGCGCTAACCTCAAAGGAACAAGAGAGCGACGAAATGAGACAGGAGAGCGGGCCGCCGACACCATTCCGGCGCGAGCCGCAAAGTGTCCAGGTCCTGTGGCCGGCAGCTCGTTGAACATCATCGTGCGAAGGCAGATCCACCTGTCCGCAGGGAAGACCGCCAGTGGCCCGAGCCGTGGCCCGGCCCCGACTGAGGCTGGCCCGGCCCTTACCAGCCCTGTTCACGATAAATCTTCAGCGTCTGCTGATCGCCCGGCACATAGCTCACCATCGAGTAGCTGCTCATACCCGTAAAGACCGTAGTGGCCGTGCGCAACGTCAGGCGGCCCAGCTCACTATGCTGCACCTGAAAGACAAAGGACGGGGCTGGCTTCCCGCTGGGGTAGGCTGCCGACGCGATGCGCTTAAACTCCGGCAACTCGCGCAGACGGCGCCACAGAGCCTTATACTCAGGCAGATGCGTCATCGTATGCGTATTGTACAGAAAATCACTCACCAGGCGATGGGCCAGCTCTTCCCAGCCGTGGAAGCGGCGGCGCATTTGGGGATCGAAGACGAACTCCAGTAGATGCAGCTTGGGATGCTGCTCAGCCAGGAGGGGATCGATCTCGAAGAGGCGAAGGGAAGCAGCATTCCATGAATGGAGGAACCAGAGGCGATCAAGCGAATGCGCCGGGTAAGAAGTACTCTGCACCAGTAAACTGGCCAGCTCGCCCAGCTCCAGCAGCGCGCTACTCAGGCGATCCGGCTCCACATGCTGGCCTGTCAAGCGAGTATAGGCATCATAGAAACGCTGGCACTCCGCGCCCTGCAGCTCCAGCGCGCGCGCGATATTGCGCACCACATGGGGGGACGGATTCGTACGCATGCCCACCTCCAGGTGGTAGATATACGTCCGCGAAAGGCGGCTGGCCTGAGCGAGCTGGCCCTGAGAGAGGCCATGCTGCTGGCGCAGCTCCGTCAAGAGGCGAGCGAACTCTGAACGCTCAAGGGCCTCAGTGCTCCGACTCATCGCTGAACCATCCTTGTGCGCTTTTATCTGTTAGCTACATCCACATTATGGCGCAAAATTTGTTAGCTGGCAACGTACCCATCATCGGAAGAGCAACATATAATACTAGTAACAAGTGGGGACTGTATGCTCGGAAGGGTGGCCATCGTGGGCTGCCCGGTTGGCGTATCCTGGTGGATACCAGACAATGAGGAGCGAGACCATGTCTGATTCTGCGGTCAGCAAGAATACACAGCCGAACGAACAACCCTCGATGAGCGCAACGGTGCAGGCCGAGGCGGAGCTGTTGGCGAAGCGGCCCTGGATCAAGCATTACGAAGAGGGCGTCCCCGTTCACCTGGAGATCCCCGACCAGCCCCTGACCTGGCTGCTCGACGAGACAGTCCGTCGTCATCCTGAGAAGACCGCCTTCATCTATTACGGAACGCGCATCTCCTACGCGCAATTTGCCGCTCTGGCCAACCGCTTTGCTGCTGCCCTGCAGCGGCTCGGCATCAAGAAAGGCGACCGGGTAGCCATTGCCCTGCCCAACATCCCGCAATATCCGATCGCCTTCTACGGCACCCTGCGGCTCGGCGCCATAGCCGTTCCGACCAACCCGCTCTACACCCAGCGTGAGATGCAGCACCAGATGGCCGACTCTGGGGCCCGCATCCTCATCATGCTTGACATGTTCTATCCGGTCGTGCGCGCCATTCGTGACAAGACCGCGCTGGAGCACATCATCATCACCAGTCCCGCTGACTTCCTGCCGCCCCTGCTGCGCACGCTCTACCCCTTGAGCCAGCGCCGTGAGCGGCACAAGCAGCCGCAGCCCCCCTTGACCAAAGACGAGCTGCGTTCCGACCCCAAACTGCTGCTCATGAGCGACCTGCTCAAGCCCAGCAATACCGCGGGGGTAGAAGTCTTCACCGTACCCGACCCGCCGCGCAGCTCGGACCTGGCCGTTTTGCAATACACAGGAGGGACCACCGGCCTCTCCAAGGGGGCCATGCTCACCCATCGCAATCTGCTGGCCAACGCCTATCAGACGCGCTACTGGACACCGCGCGCCCATGATGCCAGCGAGACCGGCCTCTGCGTGGCCCCCTTCTTCCACTCCTACGGGTTGACCGTGGGTCTCAACCTTGGCATCCTGGCGGCGGCCAGCATGGTGCTGCTCCCGCAATTCAAGCCCAGGGAAGTCGTGAATGCCATCAAGCGCTACCGCCCGACCATGTTCCCGGGCATTCCGACCATGTACATCGCCATCATGCGCGAAGCCGGCAAAGACAGCCGCGCCTTCCAATCGATCCGCTACTGCATCAGCGGTGCGGCGCCGCTGCCGGCCAAAGTGCGTCACGACTTCGAGAGCCTCTCGGGAGGGCATCTTGTAGAGGGTTATGGCCTCAGTGAAGCCTCGCCCGTCACCCACTGCAACCCGCTCAACGGCGACGTGCGCGAAGGCAGCATCGGCCTCCCCCTGCCCGAGGTCGAGGCCGCCATCATGGACCCCGAGACCGGCAAACTCCTGCCGCCGGGCGAGATCGGCGAGCTGGTTGTCCGCGGGCCGAACATCATGCAGGGCTACTGGAACCGCAAAGAAGAGACCGCGACCATCTTCCGCGACGGTTGGATGCGCACCGGCGACCTTGGCAAGATGGACGAAGAAGGCTATTTTTACCTGGTCGAGCGCGCCAAAGACATGATCCTTGCCAGTGGCTTCAACGTCTACCCGCGCGAGGTTGAAGAAGTACTTTTCCGTCATCCTGCCGTACAAGAGGCGGCAGTAGTTGGCGTGCCCGACGAATACCGCGGTGAGACCGTGGCCGCCTTCATTGTTCTCAAACCGGGCGTCGCCGCCAACGACGCCACCCGGCAAGAGATCGTGGCCTTCTGTCGCAAAGAGCTGACAGCATACAAAGTCCCCAAGATCGTCGAATTTCGCGAGAGCCTGCCCAAGTCTCTCGTAGGCAAAGTTCTGCGTCGCGAGCTGCGCGAGCAATGGCTCAATCAGCGGAGCGCCAGTCAAAAGAGCAACTAGCCTGCTGCCGGGCCAGGCCGGTGGAATCGATGGAGAGCGGCCCGCGCCCTTGTGGCTCCGTTCGTCCGTCCGTCTGCCCTGCCGGACCCGGCGCTGTGCCAGTGACAATTGATCCTGAAACCGATTCACAGCAACACGCAAATGGCTGGGACCCTCGCCTGACCTGGGCGGCACGGGCGGGCGCTAGAGCAGCGCGCCGTCCGCGAGGCCAATGCCGGCCTGGTGCCAGCCACTGGAGGTACAACCGAGCATGTCTATGACGATGAAGCCCACAGAGAGCGGAACGGCCTTCCTGCTGACTCCGGTCAGCGAGAGTGCCGACAAAATATTCACTCTGGAGCAGAGTGACGACGAACAGCGCTGGATTGCCGAATCGGCGGCCACCTTCGTCATGCGCGAGGTCCTGCCCAAGCTAGAGGCTGTTGAGCACCAGGAGCCGGGCGTCATGCCCTCACTGGTCAAGAAAGCCGGCGAGCAGGGCCTGCTCATGATCGACATCCCCGAGCAGTATGGTGGGGCCGAGCTGGGCCTGCTCACCAGCGCGATCGTCGCCTCCTCCATCCACGAAGCCTCATTCAGCGTGGCCTTCGGCGCCCATACCACCATTGGCACCCTGCCGATCGTCTTCTATGGCACGGAAGAGCAGAAGCGCAAATACCTGCCGAAGCTGGCCACCGGTGAATGGATCTCGGCCTACGCCCTGACCGAGCCAGGCGTAGGCTCCGATGCCATGAACCTCAGCACGACGGCGCGTCTCTCCGAGGACGGCAAATACTACCTGCTCAACGGAACCAAGCAGTGGATCTCCAACGCCGGCTTTGCCGACCTCATGGTTGTCTTCGCGCGTGTCGATGGCCAGCGGCCCTCGGCCTTCATCGTCGAGACAAGCTGGCCGGGTATCTCCACCGGCGCCGAAGAGCGCAAGATGGGCATCAAAGGGTCCTCGACGCGCCAGGTCTACTTTGAAAACACGCCGGTGCCTGTCGAAAACCTGCTGGGCGAGCTGCACAAAGGCTACAAGATCGCCTTCAACATCCTCAACATCGGGCGTCTCAAGCTCGGCGCTGGCGCCGTCGGTGGCGCGCGCACAGCCCTTGACCTGGCTGCCGCCTACACCACCGAGCGCAAAGCCTTCGGCAAATACCTGCACGAATTCGGCATGATTCAAAAGAAGCTGGCGCGCATGGCCGCCGAGACCTACGCAGCCGAAAGCGAGGTCTTCCGCACTGCCGCCAACATCGAGAACGCCCGTCGGGGAGCCGGAGAGAACACCGAGCAGGTCTTCAAGGCCATCGAAGAATTTGCCATCGAGGACTCCATTGCCAAGGTGCACGGCAGCGAAGTCCTGGCCTACGTCGTCGACGAGGGCGTCCAGATCTTCGGCGGCTACGGTTACATGCAGGAGTACCCGATCGAGAAAGCCTATCGCGACGCGCGCATCCAGCGCATCTTTGAGGGCACCAACGAGATCAACCGCCTGGTGGCCGCCGGCACCCTCTTCCGCCGCGTCCTGGGCGGCAAGATCGACCTGATGAACCGCTACCCGGCCATCGAGGCCCGCATCAAGTCAGGCGAGGCCCTGCCGGCCCCGGGCGACGAAGTGCCAGCCGAGCTGCGGGCTGCCGTCCATGCGGTCGAGCGTGCCAAGGATGTGGCTATCTACGCCGGCATGCGCGTTGCCATGCGCTACATGCAGGCCCTGGAGAACGAAGAGGAGTTCATCGAGTACCTGGCCAACCTGCTGATCGACATCTACGCCAGTGATAGCGCCCTGGCGCGCGCCATCCAGGCCATCCGCCGCGGCGACGAGAACAGTGCCCTACACAGCAAGCTGGCGCAACTGGCGACCTGGCTGGCCCACTCGCGCATCCGCCTCAATCTGGATCAGATGATCATGACCTACTTTGAGCCGGAGACGGTCAGCGAGGAGCTGGCGCGCGTGCGCGCCTACGTCGGCGACTACCTGATCAACGGCGTGGCCCTGCAGCGCGACATCGCCGCCGAGGTTGTGGCCAAGAAAGGCTACCCGCTGCCGCACTTCTAGTCCAGCTCGCTCACCGCTGGCCAAAGCCAGCAGGGGGCAAGGAAAGAAGCGAGCAGACAGATTCTCTCTCCTGCCCCCATAGCTATCCTGTGTGGATAGCGTGACCGAGTGCCAAAGGCCGACGGCGGCTGGTGGATTGCCGGCGAGAGAGGGCTGCAACGCCAGCCAGCTCGCCTTTCCGCCGCCGTCGCCGGCTGGTCACCGCCTCTCCGCTGAGGGATGGCCTTCTCTGGCGGCGCGCTGGCCAGCCTCCCTGCCCTGAGCGGCAGGAGAGGAAGGAGTGCCAGAAGCCAGGAGCAAGGAGTCTATGGAGAACAAGAGTCAGCGACCCTTACAGGTTGGCGATGTCTTGAGCTACGAGCGCACCTTTAGCGCGGAGGACATCCGCCTCTTTGCCGAACTTTCGGGCGACAAGGGCCACCATCACATGCAGCCTGACGCTCAGGGCCGACTGATGGTTCAGGGCCTGCTCACCGCCAGCATCCCCACGAAGCTGGGCGGCGATCTCAACTTTATCGCGCGCAGCATGCAGATGGAATTTCTGCGCCCAGTCTTCGCCGGCGACCGTATTCGCTGCGAGATGACCGTCAGCCGTCTTGAACCAGGAGACGGCTACCTCTCTCTAGAACTGGTCTCTGTCTGCCGCAATCAGCACGGCAAGGAGGTTCTGCGTGGGAGCGCCCGCGGCATCATTCGCCAGGCGCCGGAGCCTGCCAGCCCAGACACAGAGCGCAGCTGAACAGGGCGGACAGCCGGCCCCCTGACTACAACGCTGTCCGACTGCCAGCGGACGAGGCCGGGCCGCCTCGCTCTGTCGCAGACTGTCCGCGGCCCGTGTGCAATGTCTGTCTCTTCAGTACATGTCAGCGAAGTATCAAGTACATCACAGGCAATCTTGTGCTGCCTGCGGGCGGTCAAACGGATGCCGCCCGGGCAGGTGCACAGTTGTCACAACAAGCCGATACGAGGAGCAGATCCCCCATGATAGATGCTGTTATTGTCAGTGCCGTGCGCACACCGATCGGGCGCGCCAACAAAGGCGCTCTCAAGGACGTTCGTCCCGACGACCTGGCCGCCTTTGCCATTCGCGGCGCCCTTGATCGCGTACCGCAGCTAGATCCAGCCCTGATCGAAGATGTCATCCTTGGCTGTGCCTTCCCCGAAGGCGAGCAGGGCATGAACATGGCGCGCATCGTGGCCCCGCTGGCGGGCCTGCCCGAGACCTGTGGAGGCGTCACCGTCAACCGCTTCTGTGCCTCCAGCCTGCAGGCCGTCAACATGGCCGCCCAGAGCATCATGCTGGGCCAGGGCGAGGCCATTGTCGCTGCCGGCGTCGAGAGCATGTCGCGCGTCCCGATGGGCGGCTTCAACCCCAGCTTCAACCCACGCCTCATCAAGCCTGCCGAAGGCGAGAAATACGACTGGCCCTATCCGCCCACCGAGCAAGAATACGGCTTCTACAGCTACATCCCGATGGGCATGACCGCCGAGAACCTGGCGCGCAAATACAACATCAGCCGCCAGGCCCAGGACGCCTTCGCCCTGCGCAGCCATCAGCGGGCCGTTGCCGCCATTGACAGCGGCTTCTTCAAGCGCGAAATCATCCCGGTCAAGCTGCCCGATGGGCGCATCATGGACACCGACGAAGGGCCGCGGCGTGACACCTCGCTGGAGAAGCTTGCCGCCCTGGAACCGGCCTTCATCAAGGACGGCACCGTCACCGCCGGCAACTCCAGCCCCCTCAACGATGGAGCCGCCGCCGTCGTCCTCATGTCTGCCGACAAAGCCCGCGAACTCGGCATCCAGCCGCTGGCGCGCGTCGTCGCAATGGCCGTCGCCGGTGTGCGGCCCGACATCATGGGCATTGGACCGGTTCCGGCGGTCAAGAAAGTTCTGCAGCGTGCGCGCATGCAGCTCAGCGACATCGACATCATCGAACTCAACGAAGCCTTCGCCGTCCAGAATCTGGCCGTCATCCAGGAACTGGGCATCGACGAAGAGAAGCTCAACCCGCACGGAGGCGCCATTGCCCTGGGCCATCCTTTGGGCTGCAGCGGCGCCCGCATCGTCGCCACGCTCATCAACGACCTGCAGACCGCCGATAAGACCCTGGGACTGGCCACCCTCTGTGTTGGTGGCGGCCAGGGCGTAGCGACCATCATCGAGAGGTTGTCGTAGTCATGGGGTACCAGATTCGCAAAGCAGCGGTCATCGGGGCCGGCGTCATGGGGGCCGCCATCGCTGCCCATCTCGCCAACGTCGGCATTCCCAGCCTCCTGCTGGACATCGTCCCGCCTGACGCTGGCGAGGACCGCAACCGCGTCGCGCGCACCGGCCTGGAGCGCGCCCTCAAAGCCCGCCCCGCCGCCTTCTACAGCAAAGAGAAAGCCAGGCTCATCACCGTTGGCAATATCGAGGACAACCTGCAAGAAGCTGCGCAAGCCGACTGGGTCGTCGAAGCTGTCTTTGAGCGTCTCGACGTCAAGCAGCAGCTCTACGACAGACTGGAGCCGCTGCTGGGCGACAACACCATCGTCAGCTCCAACACCTCCGGCCTGCCGGCCCACCTGCTGACCGCCGGGCGCAGCGAGCGCTTCCGCCGGCACTTCCTCATCACCCACTTCTTCAACCCGGTGCGCTACATGCGCCTGCTGGAGATCGTTCCCGACCAGCAGACCGATCCGGCCCTGGTCAGCTTCATGCAGGACTTCGCCACCGAGGTACTGGGCAAGGGGGTTGTCCTGGCCAAAGACACGCCCAACTTCATTGCCAACCGCATCGGCGTCTACGGCTTCCTGTCGACCATCCGGCGCGCCCTCGAAGAGGGCTACACCGTCAGCGAGGTCGATGCCATTCTCGGCCCCAGCATGGGCCGCCCCAAATCGGCGGTCTTCCGCACCGCCGACCTCTCCGGCCTCGACACCCTGGTGCACGTCGCCGACAACATCTACGAGAACGCCCCCGACGATCCCGAGCGCGAGGTCTTCCGCGTTCCCGAGGTTGTGCGCGAGCTGGTACGGCGCGGCTGGCTGGGTGAGAAGAGTGGCCAGGGTTTCTACAAGCGCATCAAGAATCCCGGCGGCGAATCCACTATTCTCGAACTCAACCTGCAGACCCTGGAGTATCAGCCGCAACAGAAGCCACGCTTCGAATCCATCGGGGCCGCTCGCAACATCGACGATCCCGCCCAGCGCATGCTGACCGTCCTCAATGGCAACGATCGCGCCGCCCAACTGGCGCGCGAGACCCTGGCCGACTCGCTGATCTACGCCGCGCGGCTGGCGCCGGAGATCGCCGACAGCATCGTGGCCGTTGACCAGGCCATGCGTTGGGGCTTCAACTTTGACCTGGGCAGCTTTGAAGGCTGGGATATTCTCCTGGAGCATCCCGAGACACTCTATCGTGTGCTACGGGCCCATCCATCCTTTAAAGATGTCAGCGAAGAGCAGGCGCCGGCCACACTCAGCGCTCTCGTTGAAAAGCACGGCGCCCGTTTGCCCGAGCTAGTACGCCAGGTCATCACCCAGGGAGAAGGGCGCTTCTATAGCGGCCCCATTGGGCAGCGGCGCTACTTCGACTTCCACAGCGGCAGCTACCAGCCCGTCCCGCAGCTGCGCGGCAGCCTCTCCCTCAGCGTAGCCAAGGCCCAGAACAAGGTCATCCGAGAGAATGGCTCGGCCTCACTGATCGACCTGGACGATGGCATCGTCTGCGTCGAATTCCACACCAAGATGAACGCCATCGACCAGGACATCATCGAGATGCTGCACTACGCCGTCGAAGAGGGGCAGAAGCAATTCCGGGCCATCGTCATTGCCAACGACGCCCCGGACTTCTCGGCGGGCGCCAACCTCTTCCTGATGCTCGTCGGCGCGCGTAACGGCCAGTGGGAGATGTTGGAGCAGGCCGTCAACTCCTTCCAGCAGGTCAACATGCTCCTCAAATACAGCCCCATCCCAGTCGTCGTAGCCCCTACCGGGCGCACCCTGGGAGGCGGCTGTGAAATCGTCATGCATAGCAGCCACGTCCGCGCGCATGCCGAGACCTACATTGGCCTCGTCGAAGTCGGGGCTGGTCTCGTGCCGGGCGGTGGCGGCGTCAAGGAACTCCTCCTGCGCCACGGGGCCCGTCTCGAAGACCAGCAATCGCGTAGCGCCGGAGGACCATTTGCCGCCCCGCGGCGCGTCTTTGAACTGGTGGCGATGGCCACCGTCGCCACCAGCGCGGTCGAGGCGCAGGAATACCGCTTCCTGCGTCGGAGCGACAGCATCACCACCAACCGCGATCTCCTGCTACGCGACGCCAAGGCCGATGCCTTGCGCCTGGCCGAAGCGCGCGAAGCAGGACGCTGGCAGCCGCCGCAGCCGGCCATGCTCCTGCTGCCCGGGCCGGGCGGGCGCCTGGTCCTGGAGCAGCAGATCGAGAACATGCTGCTCGCGGGCAAAATCACCGAGCACGATGCGGTCATCGGGCGCCATCTGGCGCGCATCGTCACCGGCGGCAACACCTCGCCGCTGACACCGCTGACCGAGCAGCAAGTGCTTGATCTGGAGCGCGAGGCTTTCTTAAGCCTCTGCGGCATGGAGAAGACGCAGGAGCGCATGCAGGCCATCCTTATGACCGGCAAGCCCCTGCGCAACTAAGCCTGCTCAATAGCGAGCAGTCAACATCATCGCTAGCGCATCGATCGGGCCAAGCTCGTGCCAACCGAGGCCAGGGCCGGACCGTGGGCGATGCCGCCCACGACGGCCCTGGGCCACCGCAGCGACCGAAACCTCGCGGGCCAGAGCGTCTGCCTGCCCGCGGCGTGGTCGGTCGCGGGGCGACAGCGGCGGATGTCGGTGGGTTGGTGGGCAAGGCAGCGCCGACCGGCGCCCGTTCCGGCTCGCTGCTGCCGGGCGGAGTCGTGCGGTGCTGCCAGAGAACGCACCAGGACAGCGGAATGCAGGATTGCCTCCGCGCAGAAGCGGGGGCCTAGCCGCAAGGAAAGGAAAGGAGCCGAGTCCATCATGGCGATCGACGTCAGCAAGGCCTCACTGCGAGAGCTTGGTCAACTGGGAGGAGATGCCATCATCGTTGGCGAGATCGACGACAAACTCGTCAACCTGCCGACCTATCGCGAACTCTACCAGCGTTGGGAGAAGCAGCAATGGAGCACCCAGGACATCGACTTCAGCGCTGACCGCCAGCAATGGAGCCAGATCGAAGAGGCAGCCCGTCCGGTGCACATCAGCGGCTTCGTCGTCTTCTTCCAGGGCGAAGTCAGCGTCACCCACACCCTCATCCCCTACTGTGCCGCTGCCCCCAAAGAAGAACAGCGCATCTTTCTCACCACCCAGCTAGTCGACGAAGCGCGCCACTCCGTCTTCTTTGACCGGTTCTTCCGCGAAGCGTTAGGCTTTGAAGGCGAAGACATCGAGGCCCTGCTTGTCCAGATCCGTCCCCTGCTGCGCGAAAGCGAGCGGCAGATCCTGATGGAGGGCCTGGTCGAGATCGGCCAGCGCATCCAGGCCCAGCCCGAGAAGCTGGAGCACCTGGTTGAAGGCGTCACCCTCTATCACATCATCACTGAGGGCACCCTGGCCCTGGCCGGGCAGCGCAGCATGCTCAACCGCAACAAGCGCATGGGCTGGTATCCAGGTTTCCAGCAGGGCTTCAACGCCATTGCCCGCGACGAGTCGCGCCATGTCCTCTTCGGTGTGCGCTTCCTGCGTGACATGGTGCAGGAAGATGCCCGTTATGCCGGGGTCATCCGCGACACCATCCAGAAATGGATGCCGCAGATCCATGACATCCTCTATCTCTCGGACTTCCAGCGGGCCTTGTTGAGCAGCTTTGGCGAGGACCCCGACGAGCTGCTCAGGTTCGGCATGAACTCGCTGCGCAAGAAGCTCAAGGTCATCGGCGTCCCCTCTGACTTCCTGCCAGCGGTCGCCTAGCCTGGCTTGAGGCGAGTGAACTGAGCCAGTGATGAAGTGAGGGCGCGGGTCTTTGTGGGGGTGTGAAGGCCCGCGCCCTCTTCTGCTGATCCCCCTGGCTGCGTACCCTCAAACCAAGAGAGGGAGGGAGAAAGACAGCGCGGCCCGCAGCCCGAAAAAAGCCAGGCCGGCGCCAGCAGTGAACCTGCCGACCAGCCTGGCCTGAGTGATCAACCCTCTTACCCGTCTGACAAAGGGAAATGGAGGCAGGCCGTCACGTCAATCCAGACGGATCAGTGCCCGAGTGCTAGAAGTAAGCCTTCTCTGTCTCTGCATCGAAGAGGTGGATCTGCTCGACATCGACCTGCAGTCGCAATGGCTCACCGACCACCGGATGCGAGCGCGGATCGAGGCGGGCCACCACAGTCGTGCCATTGGCCGACATATGGACCTGGACCTCGCTCCCCAAATGCTCTACGACATCGACCGGAGCCATAATCATTGAAGCCCTATCAGCGCCCGCCGGCAGCAGGGTCGCATCGCGCAAATGCTCGGGACGAATGCCAAAGATCACCGGGCGCCCCTTGGCCGCCCGGGCCTTCTCCACATGGCAGGCCGGCACCTGCACCCGCCCGAAACCATCCAGCACAATGCTCACGCCGCCCTCATCCTCTACCACCTGAGCGCCCGGGAAGAAATTCATTGCCGGCGACCCGATAAAGCCAGCCACAAACATATTGGCAGGGTGGTCATACAGCTCCTGTGGAGGCCCCATCTGCTGAATCTCTCCCTGGTGCAAGACCACGATGCGATCCCCCATTGTCATCGCCTCCACCTGGTCGTGGGTCACATACACAAAAGTCGTCTGCACACGTCGGTGCAGCTTAATGATCTCTGCCCGCATCTGCACACGTAACTTCGCGTCCAGGTTTGACAGAGGCTCATCCATCAGGAAGACCTGCGCATCACGCACAATGGCGCGCCCGAGCGCCACACGCTGTCGCTGGCCACCGGAGAGTTCCTTGGGCTTGCGATTGAGGAGATGAGCGATTTCGAGGATCTCAGCAGCCTCCTGTACGCGCTTCTTAATCTCCTGGCGGGGGACACCACGGAGCTTGAGGCTGAAGGCCATGTTATCAAAGACATTCATGTGAGGGTAGAGGGCGTAGTTCTGGAAAACCATCGCCACATTCCGCTCTTTCGGCTCCACCCCATTCACCAGCATGTCGCCGATGTAGATCTCTCCAGCGGTTGGCTCCTCTAGCCCAGCGATCATGCGCAGACAGGTACTCTTGCCGCACCCCGATGGGCCGACGAGAACCAGGAACTCCTGGTCCTTCACCTCAAGGTTGATGTCGCGTACCACATCAACCTTGTCAAACCGCTTGTAAACGTGTACAAAGCTTACACGGGCCATATTAACTCCTTTTCGCTCTTGCTGACAGATCCGTTCCTGAATCTGTCAGGGCCTTTGGTAAAGAGCTGTCGCTTGGTGCCACGTTGCAACTGACTGCGAGGTCAGAAGGGAGTCAACGGGGCTTCTTCGCGCACCAATTGCCCAAAGTGCCAGGTTGAGGTTCTCCTTACCTTCACCTGGGCAAGCGCTATGTAGAGTATATACACAACGCCCATCGATTGCAATGCGCATTGCTTGCGTGAACGGAGAAGGGCGAGACAGCTTCTCGGCTGCCTCGCTCAGGTGGAGGCTCTGAGGGCTAGCCAGCGTCTGATGGGCGAGGCCCGTTCTGGGGACGAGAGAGCGCCGTTGTGCTGGAGGCCGGCGCTTGTATTTGACTGGCAGTTTGCTTGTTCGTCTATAGTATGATACACAAGAAAGGACCAACCTTCTCTGGGGCCGATGACCAGCCCAAAGGTCCTAACTAGCTGACGGTGATTGAGCGGAAGCGGGGGCGCGAGCCTGTGTAATTATGCTGTCAGCTTGCTAGCTTACAAAAGCAGATGGAGAGCCATAACGTTGCGCACATCGCCATCATAACATTGATTGAAATATGTAGTCTCTCTGTCAAATTTCAAAAAAGGAGAGGTTGCCTCTAGACAAGAGGAGATGTTTTCATGCATACTATGAGTGTGCGTTACCGAGTATGTTGCTAACAAGTAGCGTACATTGTTATCACAATCGCTGAGTGGCTATTGACATCGCTCAACGGCAGGGGATCGCCCTGGAGACCTTATTGATCGCTTGATCCAGACCAGAGAAGGGGAGGAAACCATGCTGACGACCAAGGAACAGGGTAGCGAAGTCGCGCGCTTACTCAAGCAGATCAGCGATGAATACGAGGCGGCGCAGCGCGGCCTGAGCGGGCTGGCCTGTGGTGTCTCGCGCCATGACTTTATCACTGCGAGAATGGAGCATCTGGGCCAGCTCCACAACCAGCTCCAGGCCATTGTAGGCGACGCGGCCATTGCGATGATCGCGGAGCGGCTCAATACCCTGCACTAGGGAGCCGGCGAGGCTCTTCTGAGCAAAACGGCCCAAAGGGCCGTTTTTTTTCTGGTCGAGGGAGCGAGTTGAAGCAAAGCTTGAGACTGCGAGCTGCAGGCATGAGAGTCGTCGGGGAAGAAGAGGACGGGGGGAACGGGGGAGGCAGGGATGGAAAGGAGC
>NZ_JADGIA010000015.1 GCF_019683635.1 Thermogemmatispora sp.
CGTACTTTACATTATTCCGTCTAAATATAGAAGTATTTGGATCTATATATGATAGATCCCATCTCGTAAAAACCTGCGCTGCGGCCCCCAGGGATAGCCGGAGCGCTCCTTATTGAGGCGTGGAAGAGGGCTAATGTCATCAATTGCAGTATAGAGATTGATGCTGTATACTGTTTCCATGATGGCAATAGCCTGCACGTGTAACTGGAACATTTACTTCCCATATCAGTACCATGTAATGTGATGTGGTGTCTCAATTATAGCCATCGGGTCCGGGAAGTGCCGCTAGCAGAGCAGTTGCGCATCGCAGGTGCGAGGGATGCCAGGAACATGACGCAAAAGTGGTAAGGTTGGATATCATGCCTGGCCATATATCTCTTCTGCTGGAGTGTGACACGCAATTCGGGAGGCGTCGCCGGGGGCAGCCCCTGAAGATGAGCGCGGGATTTCCCTGTCTGATGGAACGGCAGCCAGGAACGGGTTAAAGGTGTGTCCATCTCTTTGTTATGGAGCGTGACATGACCCTTGGCAACGAGATCAATGTGGTGACCGGTGCCTTTAGCTATACTGGTCAGTACATTGCGCGACGCTTGCTGGCCAGTGGCAAGGAAGTGCGCACTCTCACTGGTCATCCCCAGCGTGCCCATCCTTTGAGCGGTCAGGTGCGGGCCTTTCCTTTGGCCTTTGATAATCCACCCCTTTTACGAGAGGCTCTTAAAGGGGCGCGTGTTCTCTACAACACCTACTGGATACGTTTCCCTTATGGCCAACAAAGCTACGAGCGTGCCGTCGAGAATACACGTCGTCTCTTCACAGCGGCGCGGGAAGCCGGCGTTGAACGCATTGTCCACGTGAGCATCAGCAATCCAAGTCTCTCCTCGCCGTTCCCTTACTTCCGTGGCAAGGCTCTGTTGGAACAGGACTTGAGACAGAGTGGCCTCTCCTACGCGATTGTGCGTCCAACGGTGATCTTTGGCCGCGAGGATATTCTGATCAATAATATCGCCTGGCTGCTAAGGCACTTCCCGCTCTTTGCCCTCTTTGGCAACGGAGACTATCAGCTGCAGCCGGTTTATGTGGAGGATATGGCCGACTTGACAGTGCGGGTGGGGCAACAGAGCGAGGATGTCATTGTCGACGCTGCCGGGCCAGATATCTTCTCCTATAGAGAGATGGTCGCACTAATAGCGCGCATTCTAGGGCGGCGTGTGTGGCTGGTGCCGGCGCCGCCGACTCTGGTTTTAGCTCTGGGCCAGTTTCTCTCTCTGTTTGTCGGCGATGTCCTGATCACGCGCGATGAGATCGATGGCCTGATGGCCAATCTTCTGGTCTCGCACGAGGCACCTACAGGCCAGACGCATCTCGCCGACTGGTTACAGGCCCATGCGGCAGAGATAGGCCGGCGTTATGCCTCAGAGCTGGCGCGTCACTATCGCTAAAAGAGGACTGAACAAGGGGGAGAAGGAGCTGGTCCCTTCACTGGTTCCCCGGCTCCCATATCTCCCATGTCTCTCATAGTTCCTACAGTCCTCCTTTCTCCAACCTGTTCATCAGCCACGGCCTCTGTGCCTGGCTACTCTTGATTCGTGTTCTGGCTGCGGCCTGGCAAGACTGACAAGCCGCTTTGTACCTGGCGCATCAGGGCCTCCAGCGAAACCTCTGTGGGAGCGGTACTTGCCTGCTCTTCTTGTTGTGACTCTGCAGTAAGCGAGTGCTCTCCTTCTCCATGCTTCCGGGACTGCTCAGGCTGTAAGCCGTTTGTGGCTGGCCTCACGCTCGACAACGGGAGCGTTTCGCTCTCGTTGAGGGCGCTGAAGCGCGTACTTGCCGGCTTCTGGCGCCGCTGGCGGTACTGTACAAAGCCGCCGAGCAGCCCGAAGAGGAGCAAGCCGCCGACTGTAGTCCCCAGTAGCCCCGGTAGCAGGTGACTAAAAGAAGAGGTCGGACTGGCCGGAGCTGTTGTCTGCGACTGGCTTCCCGGGTTGGTGCTGGCGGTGGCGATCGCCGGCATCCGATTGGTGTTGTTATCAGCGGTGGCCGTTGGCCGGGCAGGCGTTGGCGTTGCGGTATGCGTTGGCGTCGGCGAGGGTGTTGTCGCCGGAGTGGCCTGCGGCATCGAGGTCGACACTGGTATGGGCGCGGGGTTAATCGTAAAAGCGACGCTGGCGCTCAGGGTAGCGGGAGAGCTGCTACCGGCGCTGGCCTTGATTTGGGCTGAACCAGAAAGCCCGTTGGGAATGGTGATGCTGCGCGTGAAGTTTCCCTGTCCATCGCTCGTGACGCTTCCCAGGCTTATGGTGGTGTTACCAGCCTGCAAGACCAGCGTCACCTGTGTCCCTCCGGGCAGGAAATTGCTGCCAGTGACGGTAGCGGTCTGGCCGGCTGTAACCTGCGTTGGGCTGATGCTCAGCGTAGGGGAGGCGCTTGACAGCAGGGTATAGCTACCGGCCACGGTTGGCGTGGCCCCAATGAGGGCGCATATTTTGTAGGTACCCGGGGCCAGATTACCTGGCAAGACCAGCCAGCCGCTGAAGCTACCGCCCTCTACCGTGCCCGGCTGGCTATTGCTCGCTGGTGTGTAGCCTAGCAAGCAATCCTGTTGGCTGTAACCGAGCGCGACCTGGCTGCCATCACTCAGCTGAGTCCAACCCGAACCGCTGACAGTAATCACTGTCCCTGCCGGTCCCGAACTGGGGCTACTGCTCAGTGTTCCGCCGTCCCTGCTCGCGGCCAGCGCTGGGCCAGCGCTGCCCATAGCGAGCAACCAGATTGCTAGTAGCCCGATCAGTAAGAGAGCCGCGCCTCTTGCTGGGCTGCAAAAAAGCCAGGCTCCAGATTGCCTCTGGCGCGGTGGCCGCCGTCTGCGTGTGGGGGCCTGGTTGGTAGCGCCGAAAGTTGCAACTATCTCTCTTGCGTCCGCCATTCTGCCGTTAAAATAGCTCCCGCTGGCGGGAGCCTGGCCGCTATGATGTGCGGTGATTGCGTATAAATCCATCCTTATTCAGTGTAAGGATGCATTTCCCTATGTGTCAAGAAAGCACGCATGGGCCTTGCCAGAAAGGCTATGCCTCGACTATGCCTCGACCAGCTCAATGGTCACCTCATAGCTGAGGCCCCCTGGGGCGCCGCTAGAAAGGGGCACCTGCTGCGTATGCAGATCGCAGGCGCTTTCTGCATAATAGTCGAAGTGCACAGCGATAGGCGCCCCGCCTGCTGGCTCGCTAAAGAGGAGGGTGCGCCCGGTCGAGGAGAGGTAGCTTGTGCGCAGGGCATCGCGGTAGGACTGGCCGCTCAGGCCGGTAGGTTGGCCATCGTAACCGACCAGGTCGTTGAGGCAGAGGATCGTCATGCTCCAGGTCCGTCGGCCCGGGCCAAGATCGACGTAACCCTCGCCCCCGTCGGCGCGCACGCTGGCCCGGCGGATGCGCGGCTGCGTCATGCGGTAGCTACCTGGCTTCACGAAGTAGCCGACTCCATCCAGGATAATCTCGCAGTCCACGCCGATGGTAGGCATACAGACTAGACCTCCTCATTGCGGCAGTGTGTGGGCCTGATAGGGTTGTTTCCCGAGCTGGCTGCTTGAGCAGGCGGATCTTTCTCGATGATGCGACTGGCCTGGGTGCAGAAGCCGCTCTGGTCGTGGATGCTGACCAGCTCGCCATCGATGGTGACGTGGAGGCCGCGCTGCTGCAGAGCCAGGCGGATGGTACCGATAATCTGGCTCAGGCGCAGGTTCTCCTTCTCTAGCGTTGTCAGGCGATCCTTGAGCGTATCAATCTCGTGCTGCATGGCGCTGATGACACGCGCCTTGACCTCGTCGGCGGTGCGGGCAAAGCCATGATGGTAGGCCACAAAGGCGCCCGCAATCAGTGCCAGAGTGATGAGCAGGTTGGTCAGACTAAGCAGGTCCTGCATGGGTGGTGCTCCTTCTTCTTCGTTGGGCGATCAAGCGGCTGGACCCGTGCTAGAGGCGAGCCCAGCGGGCCGGGATATCGCCCCACTGTACACGTGCTGCGCTGGCGAAGTCGCGTTGGTTGCGAATCTCCTGGAGGCGGGCCTCGAACTGGGTTCGGCGAGCGGCAATAGCCTCTTGCCAGGCGCGGGGAATAGCGCTGTCGTCGAGGTGGTCATGCAGCTCTCCGTCCTGAAAGCTGAAGTTGTCGTTCGTGGGCACCTGATACGCCTCCATAGCGTAGAGACTGGCCCCCAGGACAATGAGATCGCGATGCATCTCGGGAATAGTAGAGCCGCTGCTATCGAGCTGGTGCCTGGTGGCGTAGAAGACACGCATGACCAGGGTGTTGTCACGAGGCAGCTCTGAGCTGGAGAGTTTGAGGGTAAAGCTTGGGGTCTGAGAGGCGGGCTGACCCTGCCCGCTACCAGCACTGCCCTGGGGACCGAGATTCCCGCCCGCAGCCAGCGCTGTGCTACTCTCGAAAAGATTGGAATATTCGGCGAAGTCGCGCTCCAGGGGTGGCCAGAGCATGACGCCGCTGGTGTTCACGGTGGGCGCTGGTGGTCTGCCGGCCAGGACGCTATCGGCTGTCGTGTCAAGGTAGCTGGTGCTGCTATTTTCTGCCAGAGTAGTCAGCAGCAGTAGTGTGTTGCCGCCGGCCTGAGTGCGGTAGAGGTTGCGCCCGATGACGTTATGGAAGGCACTGCTGGCAGAGGTGGGCTGCGTCGGCCCGAGAGGGATGTTGCTCAAGCTGACACTACTGTTGTTCGTCACCGAGACACTGATGACGGGGGAGGGGGTGGTCTCGCCACCCTCGCTCAGGAAGGTGACAGCGTATTGATAGAGGCCGGCGCTTAGTCCACCGCTGCTGCCGGGGCTAGCACTCATGCCGCCTGGTGGTGGCTGGAAGTAGCTGCCGTAAGCCTGCAGTGGGTAGATGATGCGTTCAATCCACCAGACTGGATAGACTGGATTCCACGGTTGCGGATAAGGATAAGTCCGCTGGTAGGGGCGTGTGTTCATATCGCAGTAGCCGATATTGGGATAATACTGACTGTAGCGGATGACAGCTTTGTCGATCGCGCGCTCCAGGTCTGCGTTCGACCAGCGCTGATTTGGCCCGGTGGGGTCGAAGAGATCGAGACGCAAGGCATTTTCGATGTCCAGGAGGTTCATTTTGTCTGGCAATCCTCCTTGCCACTTTTCGCTTAGTAGCCTCTGCCCGCGCCGCATGCGGGGAGGACCTCTTTCAGCGAAGCGGCAGCTGACTGAAGTCGCTCCCCGCAACGCGGTGGGGAACAAAACCCGGGCTCCTAGCTGATATAGCCACAGGTGGTGAGTGTAACTGTGCAGGTTGCTCCTACGGCCCGGATGTCGATCTGCCCATTGCTGTCAAGCGGCAGGATAGCCTGACCCTGCCAGCGTGCTGTTGTGGAGAGCAGGTCGCCGCAGGTGACCGTCTGGGCAAGGTTGCCGCCGTGAGGGGCGATGTCCAGGTGAGCTGGCTGACTGCTGGCGCTAAAGGAGATTTTGGCCAGGATGGCCAGGGCGCCGGAGGGGATGCCGCTGCTGCCACCGACCAGCGTGAAGGTAGCGGTGGCTCCATTGCTGATGGCGACGTTATTGATCTGTTGCACGCCGCTGACCAGGGTTAGGCGGCCTGGGGGTGGCGTAGGTAGACCGCTGAGACCGTTGGCATAGGTGGCAATAACCACGGCATCCTGGGGATTGTGTTCGTCGAAGAAGAGCACGGCGCACAAGGCTCCGACCAGGCCGCTGCTCCCGTCGAGGCTATTGGCTACCGGCACGCCTTGGAGCATATGGGAAGTGGCTTCAAAGAGCAACACCGAAGCCTGATACGTGCCTGGGTTGAAGGCCTGGATGATGCCGCGTCTGATGGTTACTCCCATAGCGTTTCTTCTGCTCTCTTTCTGGGGTGAGCCAGACGCCTGTGGACAGCGCTGCCTTCAGATGAGTGGAAGGCTAGGCATCATTGGCTCCCTGACCGGGCTGTGGAGCCGAGTCGGGAGTGCCGCAGGCGTGGAAGCTCGCCGCCGTGTAGCTTGTACCGAGCAAGGCGTTGAAGGCCGCGGCGATGCTGGCAAAGGTCTGGCTGCCCGAGGGGTCAACGCGGCAGAAAATGCCGTCCTGGGGGAGCACTGCATCGCTGGTCGTTTGGAAGATGCACATGGTGCGCGGATTGAAGTAGCTACCCGCCGGCACTGTGCTGCCACCGTTGTAGCGTCCGTAGGCGAATTCGAGGATATCCATCATGGTGTACGTTTGCTCCTTTCTCCGCTATGAGATCTGCTGCTATCAGCTGCTGAGGCTAACCGTGAGTGCCAGCTAGATTTCGAGCCATTTCAGCACGGCAGCCCAGCTGTTGCTGCTTGTTGCCACGTAGAGGGCCAGGCCGTTGCCTGGCGGCAAGATGATCAGAGTGCCGTTGCTGAGGAAGTCGATGGTGGTGTTGGAGACCAGTAGCAGGGTATCGATCTGGCTGCCCACTGGCGTAAGATTGTTATTGCTCATGCTGGCGCTGGCCACGCTGGCGGGGCCGCCGGCCTTGAGGTTGAGCGGTGTGAGGGTAGTACCAAGGGCTGGGTCGCTGCTGGTCAGGTTGAGCTGGTGCCAGCTCGAAGCGGCCTCGGCCACACGTGCGGAGAAGACCAGTAGTGTTTTACCGGAGCTGCTCGGATTGAAAAGGCTAAGCCCGGTGGTGGCTGTGGCCGTGCTGGTTTGCTTGCCGGTAGTGACGCTATAGCCCTGGCCGTTGCCTAACCACTCGTTGAACTGCTGGCGTACAAAGACCGGGTTACTGACGCTGGGCGCGGCGCCGTTCCACTGAGCGATATTGACCTGGGTACGCCCGGCGCTATCGAGCAGGATAGGGGTATCACCAGCACTGCTGCTCTTGCCGTAATTGGAGACGCGGAGTTCATTGCTGCTGTCCAGACCCGGGGCTATGCCGCCGATCTGGGCGACATTGATGGTCTGGTTGGGCACCAGTTGTAGGCGCCCGTTGCCATCGATAGCCAGTAGATTGCTGCCGTTGCCATCGGCCAGTCTAACCTGACCGATCAGATTGCTGCCAGAGGGTAGGGCTGGCAAACTGTTAATGTTAACGATCTGGCGTCCCGCACTGTCGAGCAGGATAGGGGTATCGCCTGGTGCGCTGTTTTTGCCGTAGAGACTCACGCCAAGGCGGTTGGCGCCGGCGCCATCGGCCTGGGGAGCGACGCCGTTCAGCTGGTTCAGGTTGACGTTCTGCTCGGCAGCGGCGTTGAGGGTAGCAGTCGTTTTCAGATTACCCTGGGCGTCGAGCTGCAGGGCCTGGCCCAGACCGGTGGGATTCAAGCCCCCGATCAGCAACGAGCCGTCGCTGTTGAGGTAGCCTGACATAGGGTCCTGCCTCCTGTCTGCCTAGATGCCGCGATAGAGACCGCGATAGTCGACGACGGCGCCGCCGTATTCATGGCGGATCTTGTACGAGATGACGTCCTGCGTAAAGTTCAGGCCGTAGAGGGGCTGGTCCTGGATGAAGAGCACGGGATTGACCTGGCCACCAACGAAGCCAATTTCAATGGTATCGACTTCGCGCGGATCGGCTACCAGGAACCACTGCGTTGGGCTGGTGAGCTGAGGCGAGACGATGGGGGTGACATAGCCCATCATGGGGTTGATGTCATTGTTCGGCGAGCCGGGGATGCCCGCCGAGCGTGTGGCGATCATGGCGCTCCATTCCAGCTCGGGGGGGACAACCAGGTAGCGCGGGCGCAGTCCGATACGCTTGCCGGCGAAATTGGTCTGTTCGCGCATGGCGGTAACCCCGATCTGCATAGCGGCAGTCGAGAGGGCTGCGTTGCCGAGGTTGTTATGCGGGTTGCCCGTTGTAAAGAGTGGGGAACCGTCGTAAATGCTGGGGTTGCCCGAGAGGAAACCGTAGACGAATTCGGCCAGGGTATAGGCGGCAGCAACGGCCAGCTTGGTAGGAATTTGGCGAATGGCCATCAAGTCATCATTGATGATGGTTTCGCGCGAGATGGTAACCAGGTTACCGCGCTTCATGGGGACATAGGTAGCGGCGGTATCAGTCAGGCTGAGAGTGGTATAGGCGCTATCTTCGGCCACAGTCGAGAGGCTGCCAAAGGCTCCCAGGCGCACGCGTGTCTGTTGCTTAAAGTCCCTGATGGGCACAATGGTGCAGAATTTTTGCCACTCTGCTGGCCAGGCCTGGTAGTCTTTGAGGAGGCGCTTGTTCATGGAGGTGCCCAGCAGGTAGCTGAAGGAGGCGGTGGTTGTATCGCCCTCGCTGATGCGCGTCAGCGGGGCGTGCTCTCCGATACGGATCTGACCGAGCAGGCTCCGCTCAGAGAAGCCGCTGACGCTCGGGTCGCCGGTGACACGGGCGTAGGCTTCGCGGATGCTGGTAAAGCCGCGGATGTTGCCGAGGCGACTGGTATCGATCTCCAGCTCGAACATGCGATCGAAGGCGGCCTGAATTTTTTCGGCCTCGGTGATTTGCTCGCCGATCTCGGGACGGGCGTACCCGTGATCACGCACGAGGCCGACAGCGGCCAGCTCAGCTAGCATGCTGCGTTGTTCGGCGATGGCCTCATCTAATTCGGCGACCTCGAAGATGCGCCCCTCGTAGCGGCGGCGAAGGTGCTGCTTGACAGCTTCAGGCAGGTGAACCTCCTGTAGGCGTCGCTCCAGGGTGAGGCGGGCGCGCTCAAGACGTAATTCTTGCAACAGGGCGTCAAACGAGGGAGTGGGGCAGGTGGTCTGCTCCTGCTCGCGGATGGAGCCAGGCAGCTCAAGCTGGTTTTGGGGGGTGCTGGTCTGCCCGGGAGCTGGGGAGTTGATTGGGGTGGTGGTGTCGCTCATGTGGTGACCTCTCTGGAGGGTGATGGCTGACGACGTGTTTGAGAGGGGGGTAGCCTCGTGAGAAGGACAATAGTCGTGAAGGATGCGGCGGATGCTGCCACCGGCGCTGGGACGAGTGACGATATCGCACGAGTTGAGTGCGCTGATGCTGACCACTTCGCGTAAAGGGCGGGCCCCATCCTGGCTCTCGCGCAGCTGCCAGGTGCCGTAGATGTCGATGGAGAGGCCAATCAGGCCCGGCTGACCCAGGGCACAGGCTTCACGGATCAGGCGCCAGAGCCAGTCGGCGGATTCAAGAATGTGCAGGGTGGCGTCGACGCGCCCATGCTCGCCGGGAGGGGGTGGTACATAGCGCGGAGCACGGTAAAAGCCGGCGATGTCGCGCACGGAGCGAGCAACGCTCTCGCCGTCGCTACGGGCGTGGTCGACGTAGGCGTGAGCGTTGTCGAGCAGGGCGGCGAGGCGTTGGAGGATGGCCTCATTATAGTAGTAACCATTAAGGCTGGCTCCACCACGAATGACGGTGACCAGGACATCGCGCTGCTCATCCTGTGGAAAAGTCTGCCCTTCGCGAATGAATCCCTCGATGCGGATGCGCTCCGCGGGCTGAGCAGGGTTGGTGTTGGCGCTCGGCTCTATTTCGGCATGGCTCATGCCGGCCATGTGGGGAAGCATGGGGTGCTCAGCGCTCATGGAGAGCCTCCTGGCTGTCCCAGGGAGGCGACCCTTCAGGCCCTTCGCTGAGCGCTAGCAACAGCGATGCCAGGTGGCGCAAGCGGTGAGTCATGCCGGCCTGGGTAGTGCGCGTCTCATCGTAGTGCAGGGTGGGAGGCAGTGACCGGGCATCGGCACTACGCTCAACCTGGGCGGCTATTTCGGGGGCAAGGGTGGCTGGTGATTCGCCCAGAGTAGGAGCGATCTCTGTCTGTCCCAGGGAGTGCTCGCTGGCGGGAAAGCGCAGGAGATTAGGGGGAAGCAACGGCTCTAGCAGCGTGGGCAAAGGTGGATCGGGCTGATTGGTAGGGGGCAGATCGAGGGGAGCGGAAGCCGGCTGCGCGAAGAAGAGAGCGGAAGGGTCGGCTTTCTCGGGATCAGGGAGCGTCAGCGCGGGCAAGCCAGGCGTATCTGGCGCGAGCCGAGGGAAACGAAAAGCGGGGAGCTGATCATCGGTCATGGAGGGTCTCCTTCCTTCCTCGCTGTGGCAGGGTAGACAAGTCCACAGACGTAGGAGGTGGACAGAATTGGGCGGGCTGCTCTGCCAGCGAGCAGAGAGCCGCCAGAAGTGGTGACAGAGAAGAAATCAGCGATGCAGCCGCGAAGGTGGGGTGAGTGCTGCTTTGCAGGCACACTCGAGAAAGGACAGATCATGGGTGGGCGCGAGAGGGCACACTCACCGTTGCCTTGCCGGGACGTGAAGGGGCACGCCGGAGGCCGTTTCGTGGTTGCATCGTGTGGCGGCAAGCGAGAAAAGCTTACCAAGTGACAAGTATAACTGAGGCTTAGGGAGAAGTCAAGCCTATTCCTGACCGGCTGTTTCACTGCCTCGCCCTCTCTTCTTGACAGGTTGCTTGCCATACTCTATACTTGGCTTAGCTGGCAGTTTGCCACCTGCCACATCCTCGCCTACTGCGCACGGCTTGGGAGACTGCTGCCTTCGTGTCCCTGGCCGTGCCGCATCTCGCTTCTTGTCTCCGCATCAGACAAAGCGTCCTGCTCTGTTGCTTGGGCAGATCTCTATTGTCTGCCATCATCGCCTCAAGAGGAGGTCCCACATGCCACCTCGCTTCTCTTTCCCCGGCTGGCTTCCCAACCGACGCGCTTCCTCAACTCAGCGCTCCAGCGCCTTGGCCGTCTCTGCTACCGGCCAGCCCCCGGTTCTCAACCGTGTCAGTGAGCAACTCAATCCTACCACCTTTGCCTCCAGTCCCGCGCAAGAAGACTGGTACTGGGGGCGGCTTGCCAGCGGGGTGGAGGAAGACTACTTCTGGCGCCGTCTCTCGGACAACTGGTATCAGAAGGACCCTATTCCCTCGACTTATCTCGAACTCCATAACCAGTGCTATGAAGCCTACAATGCCAATCCTCTGGCCTTTGCTATCATTGAAATCACTACCAGCTTTGTCATGGGAAAGGGCGTCACCATCGCCGCGCGCGACCCGCGCGTTCAGCGCGTCCTGCTCGACTTCTGGCACGACCCCGAGAACCAGATGGAGACACGTGTTTATTCCCTCTGCACCGAGCTGGCCCTGTATGGAGAGCAGTTCATCCGTTTCTTTGTCAACCCCTACAATGGACGGGTCACCATTCGCCAGATTGATCCCTCGCTCATCGATGAGATTGAGACCGACCCCGACGACATCGAAAAGCCCTTGCGCTTCCATCGCCGGCCCATCGGACCCTTAGCCAGCCTGCTAAACGACCCTGGCCGGACCGCTGCACTCTCAGCCGCTGCTACGCCAGTGGTGTCTGCCGCTTCTCTTGAAGGGCAGTGGTTCAAGGCGGGCGAAGAGGTTGTACAGTTCGCCATCAATAAGGTCTCCAGCGCTAAGCGTGGCAAAAGCGATCTGGCTACCCTCCTGCCCTGGCTGCGCCGTTACAAGGACTGGCTGACCGATCGCGTGCGCATCAACAAGTACAAGGGAGCGTTTTTGTGGGATGTGCGTTTGCAGGGGGCTGATCGCAAGACCATCGAGCGCAAAAAGATGGAATATAGCTATCCGCCGGAGCCGGGCAGCGTGATCATTCACAACGAGGCTGAGACCTGGTCGGCCATCAAGCCGGAGATCAATGCCAACGAGGCTGCCGAGGATGGACGGGCCATCAAGCTGATGATCGCCGTTGGCGCTCAGCTGCCGGAGCATTACCTGGCTGACGGTAGCTACAGCAATCGGGCTACTGCCGCTGAGATGGGCCTGCCAACCCTCCTTAAATTTCAACGCCGGCAGTTTGTCATGCGTGCCATGTTGCGCACCATTCTCGACCGTGTCCTGCAAGAGGCCTATCGCGCTGGCACACTGTCCCCGGAGGTCGACAGGCACTATGACATCATCTTCCCCGAAATCGAAGTTACCGATCATGCTACCCTGGCCAGCGCCGTGCAGATGCTGGTCTCGGCCCTCAGCGCCGCCAAAAGCCAGGGCTGGGTCAGCGACGAAACCGCCATGCGACTCATCTTCCAGTTTGCTGGCGAGGAGATCGATGTTCACGAGGAAAAGGGGCGCATTAGCCGTCAGCATGATCAGCTCGACGAGAGCGGAGAGGGGCCTGGGGCCGTCAGTGGTTCGGGAGGAAAGTCGCCATCTCTGTGAGCCTCAGCGCTTGGCCTGCTGGGCGCAGAGCCTCGCTTCCTGTCTGCTTTCTGCTCTGCTTACAGGACTTGACACACTTCAGAAAGGAGCCGTGGCCATGTCTCATGCTAGCCCACTTCGCCCGTCTCGGCCTGGCCCTCGCCGCCTGAAGCAGGCGCCTCCTGCCGTCGTCGGCTCGTCAGCTCACAGCCAGCCCTTGCCAGCTAGCCGTCAGTGCCTGGCCTGTGACGCTCGCCATCGCGGCTATCCACTTGCTCGCTCTCACCAAGCTCTCGGCCTCGGCATGCCTGGGCCTGCTTCTCTGTCCTGGTGGACCGGAGGCGAAAGTGACGACCGGGAGCACCGGCTTCCCCTTTGAGGGCCGATTTTACCTGCACATTGTCTGGCTTCGCCTGGCGGGCAAGGCTGATGCGGCCTTGAGAGAAAGGAGACTTATAGACCTATGCCACTTGACGCGCGGAAGGCGCAGCATCTGCTCCAGCTCATTAGTCGCAGTTATGAAGGACGGCAGCGCAGCCTTGTCGCCGTCGTGCTCAGCGGTGGCAGCTATAGCTACCGGCTCGTACAAGGCATTGTACGTTTCCTGCACTGCATTGATCCCCAGATCTACGACAGCAGCGGTCAGCCTCCGCGACCCGAGGCTGACCTGTTGCTCATCGCTCCCTCTGGCACCGATTTCAGCGGCGTCGTTTATCTGGCCGATTGCACTGTAGCCAGCGCTAGCGCTGTGGCTGCTGCTGCCAAATACGAGCTAATCGAAGTGGTGCCTGTGGGTCTTCTCCCCGGAGGAACCCATGTGCGCGTCCTCCTGCGTCGCCTGCGCTGATCTGCCCCCGTGCTCTGTGGTAGCGACAGAAGGAAACGGCGGTGGGATTGCTCCAGGCTCTGCCTTATGGTATGCTCTCATTGAGAGTAAAAGTGTATTGTCGTCCTATCGAGCAGCTCTCTTCTAAGAGGTACAGGGGGGATCTGGATGAAACGAGTCTTGTATCGAGATGGATCAAGAGCAGATGAGGAGAGAGAGCAGATTATGGATGTGGCCTTGACTGTCTATGACTGGATCGGACGGATTCTTGTCATTCCCGCGGTGGTCGCCCTGGCTCTCGGTATCTACCAGTGGGCGCGGGGCGTATTACCTGCCCTCTACCGGCTGGGGTCTGGTTTAGCGCTCAAAGAAATCGCTCTCCTGGCGAAGGGTGACAATGCCAAGAGCATTCGCAGCCTCTTGCTTGATTCGCGCCTCTTCAGCCCGCAAAACCTAAAAGATATCACCTCTCCTAATGATCTGGGAAGTGCCGAACATGCCAGTGTATTGCTTGTTTACTGGGAAGATTGGAAAGATCATATTGATGAAGTTCTGAGCTTCAAAAAGGATCGCATGGCCCTTGTCATTTATGCTCCGCCACAGGCCATTTCGCGTGAGATGCTTGAAAGGCTTGACAGCGTGCGCCATACTATTGTAGCGAACTTCCGGGGACGTCTGCTAAACGATGTCCTGCTATGCCTCGTTACTGCTGGCGACTAGCAAGAACCAGCAGGAATGAGCCTGCCGCAGGGAAATGGCCGGGGTACTTCCGCAGGCGCTCGTAGATGATGCTCGCCATATAGTGTCAGGGAAGGGCAGATCAACCTGGCCACGGTGCTCTGTTGTCCTCCGGGGCTGTGGGCTGCTGTCAACCAGCCTGAAGCCCGGGCCGATGCGGCTGCGGGCAAGCTCCTGGCTTGAGCCTGGGGTCGTTGACTAAGAACAGCTACTAGGTAAGCCAGAGTAGTGGGCAGGCGATAGGCAAGTCCAGATTGTTTTGCCAAGCTACTCGCATCCAGGAGCAAAGAGCCTCAAGGTCAGATTTGTGAGCTGAGAGGCTCTTGCTGGCTTTCTTGCACGGAGGGGGGACTTTCTCCTTTGGAAGAAAGCCTGGTTCCCTCGTTCTATTACAGAAGGACCGAGGTGTTGTCCTGCCCAGTGCCTGGCAGAAAGACCAGGGAAGGAAGGAGGTCAGAGCCATGCTTAGCAGCTCCACGAGTAGATTTCGATCTTCGCTGCGCTTAGCGCCAACCGTGCTCGAACGGCGCCTGGAACTGATCACTCTGCTCCTGCTCCTGCTTATAGCCGTTCTCAGCGGCTGGGGTCTTCTCTTCCTTCCCAGGACTATCCCTATCCACTACAGCCTTAGCGGTTCCATTCATCCCGATCTCAACGGCAGCAAGTGGATTCTCGCCCTCTTCTTCCTGCTGGCCCTGGCTCTTTACGGGCTGCTCAGCTTGCTCAGTCGTTGCTTACAGGCTTTCCACTACCCCCTGATAACCGCTCCCCAGCGGGTCGAGCGCCGCTATCGACTGGGACGTTTGCTTCTAGCTGGGCTAAAGCTCTGTCTCAGCGCCCTCCTGGCTTATCTCTCCTGGATGTTTATCCAGGGAGCCATCAGTGGCCTCAACGGCTGGATCTTCCTGGGTTTTCTTCTCCTGGCTGTACTGCCTCCCTTGCTGGTTCTCCTCTATTTCATCCAGCTTCGGCGCCTATCCTAAGCCTGCTTTAACTGGTCTAGCACGACGGTGCCTTTCTCTTCCCCTCCTCCTGTCAGAAGCGGTCTGCTCAGGGCAGCAGCCCGCCCGGTGGCAGCGGTTTCAACCAGCGGTCTAAAAACAGATAGGCCGCCTCGCGGGCCTCGGAAGGAAAGGCATGGCCGCCCTGGAACACCAGATAGCGAAAGCGCTCCGGGACTCCTAGCTGAATATAAATACTCTGCGCATAGTTCACCATAAAATAGAAACCATCGATTGGAAGCAGCGGGTCCTGTTCGCCGCCAACCATCATGAACGGTGTTGGAGCCAGCGACCCAAGCAAGTCATCCATATCGGCCACATCGAGCAGGCCTGGAATGCAGTTCACCAGAGGCTGGCTGAGGCCATCGCGCAGCAGCGACTTCAGCAATGTCAGCCCGCAGGATGCCACCCCGGCCATCACTCTGGCATCGTACCAGGCCAACCAGAGCGCCTCAAGTCCGCCCAGCGAATGCCCAATCACCCCCAGATTCTGCTTGTCTACTTCCGGGAGCGAGCCGAGAAGATCCAGGCTGCAAGCCAGGTCGTGCAAATACTTCGCCTGCAGCGATGAACCTTTCTGCAAGCGCTTCGTAAACTCAAAGCGCTCATAATTTTCGCCCATCAGCGCCGTCCGCCGTCGACGGATCTCTTCCGGAGGGCGACGTTCCTCATAGCAGAGAAGATCGGGGCACAATACCACATAGCCACGCAGGCAAATCTCTCGCCCATAATGATACATTGGGTCGCCGGAGATCCCTGCTACTTCTCCTTTTCCCAGCTCACATTGCTCGCTATCGCGATGAATGGCCAGAATCGCCGGCCAGCCCTTTTTAGGCTTCTCCCCCTGCGGGCGTAGCAACCAGGCTGGCATGATCTCGCCCGGCTCGACCATGTAGGTGACGCGCGTGCGTGTATATCCGCCCTCATCCACAGGCTCCTCAAAAACTGCCTCCAGAGGCACCTTCGAGGGAAATCTCCCCAGGCGTGCCAGGATCTTCTCTCGCAACAGGCGATTCTCCATCTTTTCTCCTCTCTTTCTACCTGCAAAACCTCACAGCCTGCAACCTGGTCGGTGCAGCATTGAGCCATAGCCGGCGCGGGGCCTCTGCTCTCTGCAGACAGTCGCCCTCTGCGCGCCCGCCGCGGTCTTCCTCTCTGGGCCACTGCCCCTGACGAATCACAGACAGCTCACCTGCTACAGTCACGTCCCCACGCAGCGTTTCTCTCACCCTGCCCAAGCCTCTCATTTCTTGTATAGCAGAAAAGATATGAATTGTATGATATGCATATTGTAATGCACTGCTTGAAGAATTGCAAGCCTGGGGCGACAGTTTCCCCGAACTCACCTTGTCAGAGAGCAGCGGCTGCGGTAGTGTATTATCAATGGGGCTGGCCATGAGAAGCAAGCGGTGCCAGCCTCAGCTGACCACACCAAGGAGAGACCGACCATGATGTCTGCTCATGCGCAGACGACGGGACAGATGGCCGATCTTGCAGCCTCACCCGAGGGAGCAGAGGCGGCCATCGTCGTAGATAGATTCTGCAAAAGCTATAACGGACGACGTGTCGTTGACGAACTAAGTTTCAGCGTGCGACGGGGAGAAGTCTTTGCTCTCCTGGGGCCTAATGGGGCCGGCAAAACCACCACCGTTGAGACTCTAGAGGGCTACCGTCGCCCTGATGGGGGGAATGTACGCGTCCTTGGGCTGGACCCGATCCGGGATGCTACACGTCTCAAGCCGCTCATTGGCGTCATGCTCCAGCAGGATGGCCTTTATCCCATGCTACGCCCGCGGGAAGTGTTGCGCCTCTTTGCCGGCTACTATCGGCAGCCCCAGCCCATTGATCAGCTCCTGGAACGTGTCGGTATCGACCCTGGCACCAAAACCATCTGTCGCCGGCTTTCTGGCGGTCAGAAGCGTCGCCTGGCCCTCGCTCTGGCCCTCGTCGGCAATCCCCAGCTGCTCTTTCTCGACGAGCCTACCGCAGGCATGGACCCCCAGGCTCGCCTGGCTACCTGGGAGATCATTCGCGATCTCAAGGCTCAGGGAGTTACTATCTTGTTGACTACCCACCTGATGGACGAAGCTGAGCGTTTGGCCGACCGCGTAGCCATCATCGATCATGGCCGGCTCATAGCTCTGGACACCCCCGATCGGCTGACTGGCGTTGACAGCGCTACTATGGTACGCTTTGTCGCCCCTGCCGGCCTCGATTGCCGTGCTCTAGCGGCCTTACCTGGTGTCCAACGCGCCGAGGAAGTGCGTCCCGGCAGCTACCTGCTCGAAACGGCGCCCCAAAGCATGCCCGCGGTCCTGGCTGATCTCACAGCCTGGTTGCGCGATCGGGGCATCACCCTGACTGAATTGCGTGTCGGTCATGGCTCGCTCGAAGAGCTATTCCTCCGTCTGACCGGCTCCGAGATGCGTGAATGAGGGGAAAGGCAGGTCCTCAAGCGCTCTTTGTGGAGGTGAAACTATGACAACCCTTGCTAATACGGGCCAGAGTGGGCAGGTGCAGCCACAGCCGGCGCAAGCAGCTCCATTCCTCCGTCAGGTTGGGGCTCAGTTCAAAGCTGAGCTTCTGTTGACCTCGCGCCGCGGTGAAAACATTCTCGTCACTCTCATTCTCCCGGTGATTCTCCTGGTCTTTTTCGCCTCGCTCAAGATCATTCCTGTGAGCACAGGCTCGGTCATCAACTTTCTTTTGCCCGGCATCCTGGCTTTAGCCATCATGGCCTCGGGCATGGTCCACCTGGGCATCTCGACCGCCTATGAGCGGTACTACGGTGTGCTCAAACGCTTAGGGGCGACGCCTCTTCCGCGGAGCGGTCTCATTGCCGCGAAAATTGCCGCTGTGCTGCTGCTAGAGGTGCTACAAGTAGTCCTGCTAGTGGGCATTGCCTTGCTCTTCTATGGCTGGCGCCCCGTTGGTTCGCCCGGCCTGGCCATTCTGGTGCTGGCTCTGGGAACCATTACCTTTGCTGCTTTGGGGCTGGCAATGGCCGGGAGCTTGCGCGCCGAGACAACCCTGGCAGTGGCCAACGGCCTCTATCTGCTCTTTCTGCTCATTGGGGGCGGTATTCTGCCCCTTGACCACCTACCGGCTCCCCTGGCGGCTCTGGCTCAGTATCTGCCAGCTGCGGCCTTCACTCAGTCGCTGCAAGCTGCTCTGACTGCCGGCGCTCCTTTCCCCGGCACGGCCCTGCTGACACTGCTGATCTGGATGATTCTCATCCTGGCGATCGCTATCAGGACTTTCCGTTGGGAGTAGCGCTATCTGTGGGAATAAATGAAATCATCTCATTGTTTTTGTGAGGTGGAAGCCCCAAAAAGAGGGCATGAGCAGGAGCTTCTCAACAGAGAGGTCAAACGGAGCAGCAAAACGGCTGGTGGTCGTCTCTTAGCGAGACGATCCTGGCGAGCCGGAGAAGGAGAAAGGAAAGAGGGAGCCAGCCGTGAAGAGCGGCGGAGGCTCACAAGACCCGAAGCGCAAGGAACATAAGCCTGGCAATCGTGCGAAAGGAGGTGGGCGGCTATGGTCGACATCATCCGCTACGATCCTTTCCGCGAGGTAATCAGCCTGCGGGATGCTATCAATCGGCTCTTTGAGGAGAGCTTTGTGGCGCCTGGCTGGCGCTGGGATGAGGCTTCGGCGACCATCCCCATCAATGTGCGCGAGAATGAGCACGGCTATCAGGTTCAGGCGCAGATCCCCGGCGTGAAGCCTGAGCAGCTGGAGGTGAATGTCACCGGCAACACGCTGACGCTCAAGGCGGAGGTGCCGCGCGAGGAGGTGGAGGAGCAGCGTGGTCAGTGGCATGTGCGGGAGATTCGCAGCGGTAGCTTCGCGCGGACGATTACCTTCCCGAAGGACATTGATAGCGGGAAGATCGAGGCCAGGTACGAGAACGGCGTGTTGACTGTGAACGTTCCCTTCGGCGAGGCGAGCAAGCCGAAGAAGATCCGTGTCAAGGCCGCCTGAACTTGAACGCTGGCTTGTAGCGCACAGACAGACTGAGATCACGGAGACGTGGCCAGTCAAAGCCACAACCCTCACCGTTTTCTGACGACGGTGAGGGTTTTTTATTTCAGCTCTGGATCTGGCAGGACGCCGAGAGGTCGCATATAGCTGGTGCCCGCTTATCATGTCCTCCCCAAAAAAAGACCTGCACAGCCTTGACTCCTGATTTGAGACTGTGCAGGCTTCTAGCTAGGCGATTGGGAGATACCGACAAAAGGATATCGCTACCGGTGTCCCCGACAGGAATCGAACCTGCGCGCCCGGTTCCGGAGACCGGTGCTCTATCCACTGAGCTACGGGGACCTGCTCCATCCACGATTATACCATATCTGTCAACGTAGGTCACCATTTTCACAAGGATACCTACCGCAGGGATACGCTACCGTCAGGCTCTGGCGCTGCTCCTTCTCTTGTGGCCTCCCCTCTCACTGGCTGTTCCCGATCAGGCGCTCGCCTTTCCCGCATGGAGCCGCTTCACCCGGCTTCCCTGATCAATTCCCTCCCTTGACCAGCCTCTCCCTTCTTTTACTGCTTGCTTCTTAACTGATTATTTAATCTGTCCGCTTCATGATTAGATTGCCGCATTTAACTATTGACAGATCGATAAACGCCGTGTTATCATGCCTCCATATTTTCAGGGAACAGGGAATACGTAGAAAGGGTTGGTCTATGGAAAATAGCCACAAACCTCTATCCTCCTCACCTACTCTACCCGTTGGCCTTGAAGGCCATTCGCGATTCTCTGAAGTTATAACCCCCGCTGCGGAGAGCTACGGACGCCGCGAAGAAGAGCTAGCGCTGGCTGAGACACTGAAGCTGCCTGTCCCGGCTGCTCCCCCAAAGGTCAGGCAGCGAGTGCTCCGGGCGGTGGCGCTGGTGCTCTCTGTGGTGCTGGCGGTGACACTCTATCTGCTCTGGCAGGAAGCGGCGCCTGCTGAGGCACCTCTGGTATCAGCTCCATCTGGCGGCACAGCGGCTGCGCTGACACCAGCTTCAGCAGAGGGTCGGGTGCCCGTGGTGACCGCCACAGCGACGGTTGCTCCTGCCACGACACTGACGCCCACTGCCAGTATTGAGGTTTATATTGTCGGAGCTGTTCGCCATCCTGGGGTCTATACGCTGCCCGCAGGGGCCCGCGTCTATCAGTTACTGCAGGCCGCAGGTGGTCCCCTGCCCGAGGCCAATCTGGTAGCTCTCAATCTGGCTGCTGTACTCCACGACGGCGAGGAAATTTATGTAACACGAGTTGGTGAGGTCTCTCCACCCATTGCTGTCAATGGATCAGCACAGGAAGGTGCCAGCTCTGCCTCCAGCAGTCCTGCTGCCCCTTCCTCAGCTCTGGTGAATATCAACACTGCCGGCGTCGATGAGCTACGTCAGCAATTGCATGTCAGTACGACAACTGCTGAGAATATTGTGAATTATCGCCTCCAGCATGGTGCCTATACGTCAGTCGACCAACTTCTCCAGGTCGTGAGCCGCTCGATTTACGACCGAATTAAGAATCTGGTAACGGTCTAAGGGATGTAGAGCTGTAGGGAAAGAGGGGATTGTCATGTCGTTGCTGCTCCTGAGAGAAGCTCTGCTACGGTTGCGGAGGCTACCGCTAATGGTCGCCTCCTCGGGCTGGCTGGCAGGAATAATGCTTGCCTATTGGCTGCAGCTTCCCGCGCGCTGGCTCCCGCTGCCACTCCTGGCAACGGTACTGGCAACCGTTGTTAGCTGGCGCCGCTGGGAGATGACGGGGGGGCTTTTGCTCTTCCTGTCAGCCTTACTCGTTGGTGCCTGGCACATGGCGCTGGCCGATCCTCGTCATGATCCACAGTCTGTGGTCAGTTTGCTGCGTTCCGCTGCGGGGACCAGCGAGATGGTTGTCCGCGGCGAGGTGAGTGCACCTCCTGCCCTGGAGGGCCATGCCCGTCGCCTCACGGTAAGTGTAGCCGAGGTGAGTAGCGATGGCGGCTTGCACTGGCAGCCACGGCATGGCGAGATCGCTGTTTTCACTTCTGGCACCTTGCTCGATGATCCCTATGGTCCAGCTTACGGCGATGAGGTCCTGCTGCGCGGGCACCTCGTGCCACCAGCAAACGATGACGCTCCAGATCTGCAGGCGTTGATGGCGTTCCCTCGCCTCTCGGTCAGGCAGCACGGAGGGAATCCTTTGCTGGCTTTGCTCTATACGCTCCGCTTCCGGCTGGCGGCTTTGATTGCAAGAGCTTTGCCTCAGCCCGAGGCAGCGCTGCTGGTGGCGATCCTGCTCGGCTTACGGACGCCTGCTCTGCAGCCACTGACACCCCTGTTCAATGTGACGGGCACTGCTCATTTGATTGTTCCCAGTGGCTTTAAGGTGACGCTACTCGCCGGCCTGATGGCACTACCGTTGCAGCCCCTGGCTCGCCAGAAGCCTGACGATTGGCGCCTCCTGCCAGCTCAACGTCGGCGCTCTCAGCGCTGGCTGTGGCTGCTCTGTCTGCTCCAGCTGCTGGCAATTGCTGCCTATACAGTACTCAGTGGCGCAGGGCCAGCGGCCTTGCGAGCTGGTTTCATGGGGGCGCTCCTGGTTCTTGCCCCCCGTCTGGGGCGCTACTACCATGTATATAGCGCTCTGGCGGCGACAGCTCTGGTAATGAGCCTTGTCGATCCGTTTATCCTGTGGGATAGCGGTTTCCAGCTCTCGTTTCTGGGAACATTGGGGATTGTACTCCTTGCTCCCCTCTTTACCCGACCTCTGCTGCGGCTGGAGCGTTTCCCGGCTGGTTCGCTGCTGGTAGAGGCTCTGGCGGTCACTCTGGCTGCTCAGATAGCAACCTTGCCGGTCTTCGCTCTGACCTTTGCTCAGCTTTCGTTTGTGGCGCCGTTGGCTAATGTGTTGACGGTCCCTTTGCTGGAGCTGTTGCTCTTGCTGGGAGTAGCGATCTGTCTGCTAGGGGCTGTGAGCTTTCCGCTGGCCGTGGCTGTGGGCTGGCTGGCCTGGTTCCCTCTGCATTATGTAATCGGCGCTGTGGCTCTCTGCGCTCGACTTCCGTTGGCCTGGTTGAGTACGACTGGCTGGCCGCTCTCGGTTCCGCTGGCCTGGGGCTACTATGCGATTTTGGCTGGAGCGTTGGGGGTGGGCTGGCGTTCCTGCCCGTCTTTGTTCGTCTCATCACCTGAGAATGGCCTCAAGCAGGCTGGAACAAATCGATCAAAGCCAGCGAAAGGGCATAGCCGCCATCGGGGCTTGCTGCTTGGAGGACAGGTAGCCCTGGCGCTCTTGCTCCTGCTGGCGACGGGCCTGCGAGCGCTGCTAAGCCGGGACAGCACTGGACTGCTGGTGACGGTCTTCTCGTTAGCGTCCCCTGCGGGAAGCACTGGGCCAGCGATACTGGTCCAGATGGCTCACGGGGGCCTGCTCTTGATCGACGGCGGCCCTGATGCGACGACCCTCGCTCAGGTACTGGATCGCCGCCTGCCCTTGTGGCAACGCCACATTGACTGGCTGGTGCTGTCCACTCCTTTGCTCTCTCACTTAACAGGCCTCCAGGATGCGGCATCGCGCTTTGAGATCGGTCAAGCCCTCGACGGGGGGGTGCTACACCCAGGGGCGGCCTACGCACTCTGGCGTCGTACCCTCCGGGAAGATGGCATCCCCTACCAGACGCTCCGTCAGGGCCAGGTGCTCTCTCCTGGGCCGAATCTGCGTCTGGAGGTGCTCTGGCCTCCATCTCCCCTCCACCGTGGAGGCGATGAGGCGCGCAATAACGCTCTGGTCCTGCGCCTGGTTGCTCCGGGTTTGCGCCTCTTGCTCCTGGGTGAGGCAGCGCAGAGCGCCTATGCGCTCAGTGGCTTGCTAACCGCTCTCAGATCATCCTCTACAGGTCAGGACAATGTGGTGCTGGCCGCGCTGACTGCCGGCCAGCGGCCACCCCCCGCTTTCTCTCGCCTGCTGGAGCAGGTGCATCCATCCCTACTGGTGGTGAACGTGACGGCTCATCGCTCGCCAGCAGCGATGCAAAAGCCCGTTGTGGTTGGGGCTGGCGAGTGGCCCTTTGTTCCTCCAGGCTTGAGCCATACGTTTTTGCTAAGAGCGCCGGCTGCCTTCACAGTGCAGACCAGTTCGACTGGCTGGTCTTTTGGCCTGGCTGCCCCATGATTGCCTTGCTCGGTAGGTCGCGGCTCATTCGGCAAGAAGAGATGCTCTGAAAGCTACCGTCTCTCGGGCATTGTATGAGAAAAATAGATGAGATGAGAAAGGCTCGAACTCTCCGAAGAAGGCTGCTTGGAAACTGCCTCGGTGGAAAGCAAGGATGGCGCTATGTTTGCTACAACTGCCGGGCTGAGCTTCTTGCTGCCACAGAACTACTGAGATAAAACAAAGGCTTGGATCTCATCAGGCTAATCGGTTCTGTTCATCCATCTGCTGCTGATATGGGGGGACGGGACAGGCAATAAGCAACAAGACTATTGCTATCGGGGTTGTCCATGCTATCATAGGGGGAGTCATTGGCAATTAGTCAGGATAGCAAAGGAAGGAGCATCTCCGTCTTATGAGCCGCTGTGAACGCTGTGGCTATGATAGCTCTCACCATGTGGCGATCTGTCCCGTCTGCGGCTCGCTGACCACGGCCTCCGGCGACTATACCCCGGCGGGAGGCCCTGAGACGCCAGGGAGCACAGGCGAGCCATTTTCGTACTATAGCACCAGCGGCTGGCCAGGTTCTAGCCCTGGTTCCCGTGCTGATCCCTGGCCTCAACAGGCTTCCTTGTCGCCTACTCCCTATTCTCCACCTCAGCAGGTCAATGTGATGGTCGTGCAACCGCAAAAGGAGGTGGCACCTCTCATTGTCGAGCTTTTGTTATCTCTTCTTTTGAATATCTACGGCATTGGCTGGCTAATGGTCGGTGAGACCCTCCCTGGGGTGCTGCTCCTGGTCGGCAGCATTGTGGTTCTCTGGCCACTCCTACTGGTCTCCTTGATCTTCTGGCCGGTATGCTGCGGTTTCAAGCTCTTGCTGATTGTGGGACTGGTGATCAATAGCGTGCTGTTGAATAACTATCTGGATCGCCTGGCTGCTCGTCGCTTAATGCCGGTGCCGCCTCCACCGATGCCGCCTCCACCGCAGCGCCAGTGGTAAAACAATTAGATCAGGAAGGAGTATCTCTATCTTCACCTAGAAGACAAAGACGGTAGTGGAGAGAAACAACTGCACCATTGCCCTTGACTCGCTACTGAGCAGCTGGCTCGGGGTTGCCCTGCCCTGTAGCTGTAGCCCTCGATCTCTCTGGTAGAGACCGTCCTCGTAGAACAGTGACGACCTCTGTAGAGCAGTCAGACGGGAAAGGCCAGGCGCCGATACTTCTCTCGCGATTCGAGCCAGGCTTCATCAGAGAGACCCAGCCGCTCGCGCAGTGTCTCAAAAGAGACCCCAGCTCGCAGCTGGCGAACAGCAAAGGTATCGCGCAACAGTTGTAGAGTCACCCGCTTCTTGATGCCGGCTGCTTTGACCGCGCGAGCCAAAATATAGTTGAGATTGCGATCGGTGCAGTTAAAGAGTGTCTCGCCTGGCTGATGTTGGTATTTTCCTAAATACTCTCGCACAATGTCGGTAAACTCGGCTGGCAAGACCAGGCTGCGCTCGCGGTGCTGCTTACCTGTTGAGGGAGGGAAATGGATACTCACTAACGGCTGCTGTGGATTGGAGAGGTCGATGTGCTCTGGCTTGAGAATCATGATTTCTTCT
Organism: Thermogemmatispora sp.; assembly: GCF_019683635.1. GTDB lineage: Bacteria > Chloroflexota > Ktedonobacteria > Ktedonobacterales > Ktedonobacteraceae > Thermogemmatispora. The sequence goes on from NZ_JADGIA010000015.1 coordinate 24,438, forward strand.
TTTTTGAGACCCGCATGCAGCGTCAGGTAGATCAGGCAGAGGCAGCGCACATCTTCGGCTGCCGCTTTGAGCAGCCGCTCAATCTCTTCCTCAAATAGAAGCTCCGGCAGCGGAGGCAGCGGGCGTTCCAGGATGAGGCTTGCCGATGGGTCTTCACGGATCACCCCTTCGCCTGCCAGCCAGGAAAAGAAGTTCTTAAGAAAGGTGACACGCCGCGCCATAGTCTTGGGAGCTGGCGTATGATCTTTGTTGCCAAATTTTAACTTCATGAGCCAGTCGATGAGGTCCTCTTTGGTGATTCTACCAACCGGTGTCTCTGGCCCCATGAATTCGGTGAACATCTTGAGGTCAGAAAGAAAGCAGGTAACGGTATAGTTCGATTTTCCCCGCAGCTTCAGCTCCTGCTGATAGGGTAAAGCGCAGGCTGCCAGACTGGACTGCTCTGTCAAAGGCTGAGTACGCACCAGCGGGGGAAAGGGGACCTCACGCGGGTCCGCTGGCTGCGTGACGACCTGCGTAGCTCCAGGGAAAAGACCAGCTTGTACCACAACGGACTCTTCTTGCGCTACGCTCTCCGTTGGCCGCTTCTTCTGACTATCCTCGTGCATGAGCTGCTCTCCAGTGGTAGTTTCATGCTCTGAAGCTGTTCTTTTTGTATTTCATTATAGCAGGAGAAGCCAGCACTGTTCAACCTTCGCACTCGCTTCCTGTGACTCCTTTCCCCTGCTCGTTGTTCCTCAAGTGAGGAGGGCTTGCGCTCCTCTCGCAATACCCGCAGAGGATGGTTCTTTGACCTGAAGGAGACGCCTGCGTGTGCTGTTCTGTTCACGGTGATCGTTGTGGCGAGCCTGGCCTCACGGTGCGCGTGATCTATAGACCTGACGGTGGCGGCAGCTCCTTGCTAGCAGAGGCAGGGGGAAGGTTTCAAGCACAGGGTCTGGCTCTGGATGGGGAGTCATTGAGGCAATCTTCCGTTCCCCAGATAGGGGGAAGGATACCAGTCACTCTCTTGGTGGCCTGCCCCCTGCAAGGGCTTCACTCAAGGCATACCGCAGCCGTGGAGAAGAAACAAGAGACCTCACCCGAATTGTCCTGGCATTGTGGAGGAGCAATCGGCTGAGGTCTTTAGCTGATAGGCGCTGTCTTGCTGTAGTGCTAAAAGAGCGCCAGGCGGTCCTGGCTCTGACGTAGAGTAGACCGGCCAGCGACACCTGACCACTCATCACTCACTCAGGCCAGGCGCTCAAACGGATGAGGCGTGTCAGGTGGTCCAGGCGATTACTCTGGTTTGCTCTCTTGGCTTTCCGACTCCCCTTCTGCTTCCAGGCTACCTGTCTCCTCTACCTCTTCCTCGCTGTCCACAGAGTAAAGGGGTACCTCCAGATCCTCTGGCTCGAACTCCTCATCCACCTCCTCGCTCTCCTCAGCGCTGACCACACGCCCCCAGTCGCTGTAGCGCGCCGGTCGGGACTCCTTCCAGACACGGATGGTGGGCCGCATCGTAGGGAAGGCGCGTAGTCCTTCTGGCGCAGCCGGACCTTCGAGCTGCGGCTCGTAAGCTGGCGCGCTCTCGCGCACAAGTACTTCCTCTCCCCAGGCCGTGGCTTCAAAGCCCAGGCGACGCAGGTCCATAACCATGCCGGGCCAGGTATCCTCTGGGGCAATGGCCCACCATTCGCGTCCCCACAGACGCACCGGGCGAACGCGTAGAGGCCGATTCAGATCCCCCAGAGTGGCTAGTAACGGCGAGCGCTTGCGTTCCGCTTTTTTCATAGCTTGTCAACCGTCCTTCCCAGGACTGAGACCACCTGCTCTGGCCTCTTCTCCTGGTACTGCGTTGCGATGGAGCAGCGTCGTGCCTCAATGCTGCTGCTAGGCAAGACCAGGAGAGTCGGATTCTGTATCCTTCCGCTATTTACGATACCACATAAGCCGGGCTATTGCCAGTAGGGCGATGCCTGCCGCCCTCGCTGTCACTCCGTGCTGCGCGCAAGAGAAAGCGGTTGACATCGCCCTTGTGTTATCAAAGCTCAGACTAACAGGACCGCTTGTCTGGCCCTGAAAGCCAGGTCAGATGGAGCTAGGTCGCCTGCTCTGGCTACCTGCTTTGTACTGGCAGCCCCAGATAGGCCACTATCTCGCCGTCATGCCACTCCGGTGGTCCCTCTAGCCAGCGTAGCATCTGCCGATAACGCTGATCCTGCTCCTCGCTGCGAGCGTTGGCCAGGTAGGCTTCTTTGTCGCTGAACGCTACTGCAATATAGCACTCGCGGCCATCGGCATCCATGCGGTAGACAAGCGTTGCAACGGTTCCAGGCACATGCGCCTGCTCAAACTCGCGTAGCTCTGCCAGGAGCTGTGCCTCTGCTCCGGGCTTGATCCGACAGTGGGCGATTGTTCCGTACATGGAATATTTTCCTTTCAGTCTGACTGCAATCAAGGACATTGCCGCATCGGATACCGGGCCGATGCTGTTGTTGTACCCCGTAACCCAGGCCTGTGGCAAGCACAGCTATGGGCACTATGACGCGACCAGAAAAGCGAGACGCCGCCAGCCAGCTTTCGCTCAAGCCAGCTTGGCGGCGCGTCTCTATCCTGGCCAGGTAGCTTCCTGGCTGGCTGCCGTTGGCCTGGCTCGTCCCGCCAGAAAAAAGGTCGAGAGGCATAGCACCGGCAGGCGGCGCTGTCCTAGACGGCAGTGGCTGCTGATGGCTCAGCTTAGCGCGTAGATAGCCAGGTTGCTATAGACCACGTTGGCATCGTTCTCGCCCGCTGTGCCAAGAAAACCGATATTGCCTTCTGTATAGCTGTTATCGCTAACTGTGGTCAAATAAACGTTGTTGGCATAGAAGGAGAGGCTACTCCCGTTGGCGATGATCTGCAGCGTATTTGCTACACCAGTTCCAGACTGCAGGGCTGGGGAGGTGGTCCAGTCAGCGAAAGGTTGTTCGAGGCCCCCGTCGAATCTGGCGATCCGATAACGGCCCTGGCTGTCAACCTCGAAGAGATAACCTGAGGAGAGGCTGAAGAGGTTAGGGTGGAGGCGAATGAAAACGCCCCCCGAGGCGCCGCTGAGGATCTTCATCTGCACGCTGAGGGCGATATTCCCGTAACTATAGTTCGCTTCATGGCAAATACGCTGCGTTGTTGTCAGGCTAACAGCCTGAACAACGTGGTAGCCATCGCCTCCAAAGAGACAATGGCTGCTGCGGTCCCAGTTAGCTTGCCTGGTCGCCGGATTATCGGCGTTGGTCAGCGCATCGCTATAGACCAACCTGCCGGCGGTGGCGGTCTGCCAGACCGCCGCGGTCGCGGTAGCCTGGGCCTGGGCGGTGGCCGTAGCCCCGGCCATCGCTGTACGCGTGGCTTGCACCTGAGCCTCGACGGTCGCAGTAGCCTGAGCCTGTGCGGTAGCGGTCAGGTTAGGCGTGGCTGTGGGTGTCTGCTGCTGTCCGCTGGACTGGCCGCTGGAGGCCGTGGGACTTCCGTTCGTTCCCTGATGTGGCGAGGAGAAGAAGGCCAGTGCTAAGGGAATGGAGATGGCAAGGAGCAGGACGAGGGCCAGGCTGGCAATGAGCAGGCCCCGGCGCGAGGAGGCCGTGCCTGCCTGTGACCGATATTGCTCATATTGTCTATAATACTGCTGCTGTCCATAGTCAGGATAGCCTGCACCCAATGGAGGCGGCACGGTTGCTGCAGCGTTGGTTGACCCAGGAAGAGGGTAAGAGGTTGGTTGAGGCGGAGCAGGTGTACCAACGCTACCCATGCTGCGCAGCACCAGTGGCTGTGGCGCCCCTGCCCCTGGGGGGCCTGCGCTATGGGTGCTGGCCTGGGCCCAATCCTGGTACTGCTGGGCTGTGGCTCCTCTGGCCAAAGCCCGGCTGCTGCTGGCTACGGCCTGACAGAATGCCTCAGCCAGCTCGCTGGCGCTGCTATAACGTAGCTCGGGCCGCTTCTCCAATCCTTTGAGAATCACTTGCTCGACTGCGGGACTGATCTGGGAGGCATAGAGGTGCGGCGGCGGAGGTGGCTTGCTGATGTGCATCGTGACGACCGCGATGGGATTCTCTGCGGTGAATGGCAGGCGCCCGGTGACCATCTCGAAGAGCAGGACCCCAAGCGAGTAAAGGTCACTACGTACGTTGGCCCGGTTGTCCCCCTCGAACAACTCCGGCGCAACGTATTCGACGGTTCCAAGCACGTTACCGGTGCTGGTGAGCTGCGTGGCGTCGCTGGTAGTGCGCGCGATGCCAAAATCGGAGAGGTAGCAGTGCCCGTCGGCGTCGAGCAGCACGTTAGAGGACTTGATATCACGATGGATGATTCCCTGACGATGGATGTAGTCGAGGGCCGCGGCAATCTCGCGCAGACTGCGGCAGGCTTCGCTCAGCGGAAGCGGCCCCTGCCGGATGCGGGCCCGTAGCGTTCCTCCTTCCATGAAAGGCATCACAATGTAGTACCAGGTCAGGCCATCAATCTCGCCCGAGCCGGTGTCATAAATCGGCACCAGATGCTCGTGCTTGAGCGAGGCCATCAGGCGCGCCTCGCGGATAAAGCGTCGCAGCAGCTCCTCGTCTTCTCGCTTGAATACCTTGATCGCCACGGTGCGCTCAACCGCCAGGTCGTAGCCCTCATAGACATCGGCCATGCCTCCTTTGCCAATGAGCCGACGTAATTCATAGCGTTCGAGGGTCTTTCCCTCCAGACCTGCCATGCATCTTCTCCCGATTGAAGTCTCACGGTCTTGGAGAATGCTATCTTGCCCGCCGCTAGGGGGCATCTCCCTATAGATACAACGGTTGACCCTCCCTTTCGTTACTTGATCCAACCGCGCTTGATAAGAAAGAGCAAGAGCGGTGGCATGACGGCACGGTAGATCATGAATAATCCGAAGGGAGCGATAATCAACAAACCGAGGCAAATCAGGACAATAGCTATACTTAATAACTGAGGATTTCCCTTTGTAAAAGCGATGTCTGAGATATTTTTGATTAAGAAGAGGATTAATCTCCCTATGACGAGGATGAAGAGTGCCGCCCCACAGCCGAAACCCCTTCTGAGGGAGGGTGACAGGCGCTGAAGAACAGTGCGATAGCTGAGAATAGGCTGGTAGAGTGGGTGGGCCGCCCGGATAGCCTGTAGCAGGCGCTGCTGCGTCGTTTTCTCTTCAGGGTCCAGGCGGACTGCCTCCTTGAGAAGGTGCAGGGCCTGCTGAGGCCGGGCCTGGTAGTTGAGCAGGAAATCGCCGTAGTCACTGAGGATCGCGGCATTCTGTGGGTCGAGTGCCAGAGCGCGAAGGTAGGCTTGCTGTGCCAGGGCCAGATTAGCATCGATGCTGGCCTGGTGTGCGAGCAGGGCCTGCAGGCGGGCCTCTTCGGGATCGAGCTCCACGGCTTTGTAGACGTAGGGGCGAGCCTTGTCTGCATCGGGCCACGGCTTGAGTGAGAGATAGCTTGCTCCCAGAAAGTAGTAGGGCCAGGGATTAAGCGGTTGAAGCTCTCTAGCCTTCTCCAGCTCGGTCTGAGCGAGCAGTGGTTGCGATTTCGCCAGCAGGATGATCCCATACAGCAGATGGTGCGTGCTGGACTGAGGATCAAGCCGTAGGGCTTCTCGTATGGCGTCCTCAGCCTGGGCGTATTCCTTGTTCCGCATGGCCGCCACTGCCATCAGGGCCAGGGCATGGGGGTTCTCTGGCTGAGCGTGCAGAACCTTGCTCATCAGCTCCAGCGCCAGCTGTGGCCGCTTGAGGTTCAAAGCGACAATGGCTTTCCTATAGTTCTCTCTGATCGCCACGTCGTCCTGGGTCGTCTTCGTCTCTTCGCTCATGGTCATTTACCACTTGGCCTTTTGCATGAAGCGGAGCACGTCGTCGTAGAGACCGCCCTCGTTGCTGTAGGTGGCGTAATTTTTGGCGGTGGCAAACCATTCAAGCGTCGAGGGACGAACCTGTTTGAGAGCTGCTAGCAGATCGCTGGTGCGCAGGGGGCGTGGCTGGCCCGTTTTGAGCGCTTCGCTCAGCACGGCATCTGTGGCCCGCTCACAGACAGCGCGAATATCGGCGCCGGAGAATTTCTCCATCTGCCTGGCGAGCTGGGGGTAATCGAGGCCCTCGGTAGGCTTCTCCTCCAGGAGGAGGCGCAGAATCGCGCAGCGCGCTTCCAGGTCCGGGGGCGGTACAAAGAGGATGCGGTCAAAGCGCCCAGGCCGGCGCAAGGAACTGTCGACAAACCAGGGGCTATTCGTCGCTCCTAGCACGAGGATCTCACTGTTATTCGTGGAGATGCTGTCTAGCTCTAGCAGCAGCTGATTGGTGAGGATGCGGAGACCGTGGAAGCGCATTTGTTGCCGGCTCCCTCCGAGGGCATCCAGCTCGTCAATGAAGACAATCGCCGGGCGATTGCGCCGTGCCAGCTCGAAGATTCCGTGGAGGTTCTTCTCGCTGTTCCCGATGTACATATCTAGAATATCGTGTATGGCAATGTTAATGAAGCTACACTGGCTCTCTCCCGCTGTGGCTCTCGCAAGAAAGGTTTTTCCACATCCAGGAGGCCCGTAGAGCAAGATGCCGCCGCCAATGCGCCTCCCAAAGCGTTGGAAGAGATCGGGTTGCTGGAGCGGATAGAGAATCTGCATACGAATCTGCTCTTTGATGTCCTCCAGGCCGCCGACGTCCTTGAAGCTTATGGTGGGCCTCTCAACGACCTCCTGGTCGGCCTCCACTTCCTCTTGTACTGCTGCAAAGCGCAGCAGGCGCAGCTTGCCTCTGATCACTATGCCTTGTCGGGCCAGCTCCTCTTCGTAGCTGCTCTCGCGCAGGCTCTCGTCCGCCTTCAGGGCCTGGTCGTAGTAATGGCCTGCACGTCCGTACTCCTGGCGCGCGAAGGCATTTTTGGAAAGGAGCAGGTAAAGCTCGGGAGTGGCCTGTTGCTCTAGAGCGGTCTGTAAAAGCTGCTCCGCGCGCTCGAAGTCGCCGCGCTGATAGTAGGCACGCCCGAGATTAACGCGGCTCGCGTGATCGTTACTGCGCTCCAGTACGGCCTGGAACTGCTCAATCGCTTCCTCGATCCGGCCCAGTCGCAGCTGTAGCTCGGCCAGATGTCTTCGTAGCGGAACGTTCTCAGGGCTGACTGCCAGCGCTTCTTTGAGAATCTCAATAGTCTGTTCGTCTTCCTGGTTGCTCATCGCTTTGCTCTGCCTCACTGAGACCCTGGCTTGAGAAGGATCAAGCAAGAAAGAGGGGTGTAGGCTGTCTGGCAGACAGCCTACACCCGTACGTAGATCTGCTGCTGCTCATCGTAGCGATAGACTTCGTTCCCCTTGTGGAAGGTCAGATTGCCATGCGCGTCCAGGCTGAGCCAGAGAAGGACGCGGGTCCCCTGGGGGAGATGCAGAGGAAGCTTCCAATGATCGAGGCTGCTTGGCCCGACAACGCCGAGCAACCAGGCTCCTCCATCGTCATCGATGGTATTCGGCTGAAATTCGTCGCAGGAGGACGAATGGTCATCGTAGGTGTCGTTGATCTGAATTTGACAGGCGTGCAGAGTAGCGCCGTTGAGCGAAGTCTGAGGGTTGGCATAGGGGTAGTTGCTCATCCCGGTAACATGTGCCAGCGGATAGGTAGCGAAGGCCCAGATCCAGGAACCGTTCTGCACAGGCACGCTGGTCGTAGCATCGACATTGACCACGACGCCCGGAGCGATACGCACCTGCATAGTGCAGCCCTGTGAGCAGTCGATCCCCTGGTCTGGTGGAGTCGGCACGGGAATGAGCGGCGTCGGCAGAACCTGGGGTGGTGTGGCGGGCCGCACCTTGAGGATGATTCCGCCGAGAGCCATCAAAGGATACTGCGGCGAGAGCCGGACGACCATCCCTGGCTGGAGCTTGTGGCAATCTTTGCCGATGGCTGAACTCAAAGCCCTCACGGTCTCCGGTTTGGCATCACTGAAGATCTGACTGGCGTCCATCATGTGCATTTGAACGGTCAGGATCTCGTCGCAGTTGTCCCCTTCCTGTACAGTGTAGAGCACAGAGCCTGGCTGTGGCAAGGCCTGGGCAAAGGCCGGATAGGGTGTCGGCACCGGCGTCGTTGGTACCCCAAGCGCGTAAAAAAAACCGCTGATAGCCGGCATGATGCGATCCCCCAAGTGGAGGCTATAGCTGAAAACGGGGGTGACAATCGCCCCAAACAGGATCAAGAGGAGCAGCAGCTTCCAGGGTATAAGACGCAACAGCGAGCGAAGTGTGTCGCTTGCTCGCAGGCGTGAAGGCATGCGACTGGCCATAAGGTGCTCTTCCCCTCACTTCATGCCATCTCTTGGCATGGTGCTATTATAGCAGGACTGCTCTTTGCTGGCTATCAAGGGGGACTGGCAGGCTCCTCTTGCTGCGAAGAATAACCCCTATTGTTATTCTACACTGGCGGCTATGCTTGCTTCTACCAGGCGGTTAGGCCAGGAGCTTGCTGGACCAGGCCAACACAGACCGGCTGATCGGAGGCTGGGCAGGAAGCCAGCTCTGCTGGGCAGCATCTAGCTCTCTGCCCCGGTTTCTGATCAAGCGGGCGGAGCGGCCCCCGGCGACCGCTCCAGAGAGGATAACTCTAGTTATCCTGCTCTCTCTGCCTAGGGCAGCACCCAGGTTCCAGTGCGCCCGGCCAAAGCGCGCCCGATAGCCTGGGGACAGGTCAGCAAAGCTGCGCCGCCACCGCGCTCCAGGTAGCGGATGACGGCGCGAATCTGCGCTTGCTGGCGCTTGTTGGAGAAATGTCCATCGGCCTCATATTGGCGCAGCTCGGCCAGGGTGAGCATATCCAAAGGATATGCTTCTCCCGTCTGCTGGGGAAAGAGGACCACCCTCTCGGCTGTCGTGGTGATCAGGAAAAGGTCGGCGTTCAGCTGCGTGGCCAGGAAGCTAGCAGCTAGATCGCTATGGAGTCTGGCCTTCACCGGGCGGAGGCCTCCCTCTCCATCGCGTACCAGCGGGATGCTGCCGCCAGCGGCGGCAATCACAATGAAGCCGGCCTGGAGCAAGGTTTTGATGGCCTCCTGTTCAACCAGCTCCCGTGGCTCCTGCCTGGTCCTGATCTCTATCTTGTTGCTTGCTGAGCCGGTCGTACATGCCTCTGTCTCCTCCGTTGTCTGGGCCTCGGCTGGAGGCCATCTGACAGGCTGGGCGAGCGTTGTCTCATCGTCGCCTGGGCTGACGATGAGCCGCGTGAGCAGACAGGCACTGCGGCGATTCAATCCCCGGTGTTGCAGCTCATTATCCAGGGCCTGCTGAATCAGATAGCCCAGTCTTCCCTGAAGTTCTGCCAGGAAGCTCGCAGGGAACCACTGGGAAGAGAGCGGGGACCCGTAAGGAAGAGGCTCGCCTGGCCGATCAAGCAGGGGGCTGTTGTCGTGGGCAATGACCACGTTCCAACCGTTGACGACCAGGTCGACAACATACTTCGCTGAGGCACATATGGCCTCGATCTGCCCAGGTCCGTCCCTGTCTCCCTCGTCTTCGATGAGTGAGTTACCGCCTATGGCAACGACAGCCAGCTTGCTCATTGAACGGGTATCCTCCTGGGATAGTTCTCTCCACTGGCCAGCGGGCATCTGCCGCTGTGCGCTCAGGCGCTGGCTTGCAGCTCCAGTGATTGCAGCCCTTCGCTGCCTCTGGCGAGCGTAACAAGCTCGTCCTCGCGCTGCTCAACTGTCTCATCGCTGCGCTGACCGCTAGCCGTGGCTAGCAGGACTACCATCTCGTGGCGCTTAATCTTGCCTTCCTCAAGCAACTGCAGCAAGGCCGCGTAGGAGGCTGCTCCCGCTGGTTCAACGAAGATACCGGTTAGGGCGGCCAGCTCTTGACGGGCCTTGAGCAGGGCCTCATCGCTGACGGTGATCCCGAAGCCGCCGCTCTGACGCACGTGTCGCAGCGCCATTGCTCCATTGTGGGGATGACCGACAGCCAGGCTCTCCACCTGAGTTGTCGGAGAAACGATCTCTGGCTGGCGCAGGGCCTCGTTCCCCAGGGAGCGCACGAAAGCCGGCGCACCTTCTGTCTGCACGGCGATGAGACGCGGAATCTGGCGAACGATGCCGAGCTGACGCAGATCTTCGAAGCCGCGGTAGATGCCGCTGATCAAGCCGCCATCGGCCACGGGCACCAGAATAGCGTCGGGAACAGCGTGCCCCAATTGCTCGGCGATTTCCAGGCCAACGGTCTTGAGTCCCTCGACAATATAGGGGTTGTAGCCGATATTGACGTTGTACCAGCCGAGTTTAGCCGTGGCCTCCACGCTCAGGTCAAAGGCATCGTCATAGCTGCCGTCGACAGCAAAGACCCTGGCCCCGCATAACTGCAGGACCCCGGCGAGCTTGCGGGCACTGCGCGAGGGGAGGAAGAGCTGACAGCTCAGTCCCAGCGCCGCCGCTTGCTGACTCAGCGCCAGGGCGCTGTTGCCTGTCGAAGCGCAGACCAGCTTACGCTCCTCTGGCAGGGCCAGACTGGTCGCGACAAATGCCCCACGGTCGGCATATGAACCACTGGGATTGCGCGTTTCGTCCTTCAGCCAGAGATTGCGCATGTTCAGGTGCTTGCGTAGTCGCTCTGCCGGGTACAGCGGCGTGCCCCCGACGATCAGCGGCGGCAAGCGATTGCCGTAAGGAATGGGTAGGAAAGGACGATAGCGTCGAATTGAGGGATCACGGCTCTCGGCATGGTAATTCCAACGAATCTGGTCGTAGTCATACTGAACTAAAAGAGTGCCCTGGGGACCGCAGTTCGGGCAGGTATAGGCAACGCTGCCCGGAGTATAGCTACTGCCGCAGAGAACACATTCCAGCTTCAGAATATGGCTCGCTAACAGCATAGAACCTGTCCTTTATGAATATGCAGTAAGTTGAGATGTGTTGTTGTTTGTATGGCTGGAGAGCGCGCGACTGCGGCTGGCTGCCAGCCTTGTTGAGTGTGGCGAGAGAGAGGAGCTTGCTCTGTTGCTCCACTGGTCCCACCGCTTGCTATTATGACACATGGGGGAGCCTGACGAGGGAGCGATCGATGCTGGTCAGGTGAGGACAGCCTGCCAGGGCCATCGCTTGCTCCAGCTCGTCGCGCAGCATAGCCAGGACGTCGGCCACCCCCTGGGCCCCGTTCACGGCCAGGCCCCAGAGAGGGGGACGCCCAACAAGAACCGCCCGCGCTCCCAGGGCCAGTGCCTTGAGGATATCGGTGCCGCGTCTGATCCCTCCATCCAGATAGACCTCGCAGCGTCCTGCCACGGCATCGACGATCTCCGGTAGGGCCTCAATGGTGGCGGGCACGCTGTCGAGCTGGCGCCCCCCGTGATTAGAGACAATGATGGCGTCGACGCCGTGCTCACAGGCCCGCTGGGCGTCCTCGCCTGTCAGAATACCTTTCAGAATGAGTGGCAGGCGAGTAAGCGAGCGCAGCCAGGGAATGATCTCCCAGGTACAGGAGGGATCGGGCAAGTCACCCTCGCTCTCATTCTCAAAGTTGGCCTTGCGAATGCTGCGGCTGAGTGGATAGCGCGCGGTGCGCTCTTTGTTTCCCCAGCGCGGCGTGTCAACCGTCAGCACCAGGCCCTGATAGCCGGCGGCTTCTGCCCGCTCAACTAGACGCTGGGCGGTCGGGCGCGTCGTGATATAGAGCTGAAACCAGAGTGGTCCGCCGGCGGCTGCGGCTACCTCCTCCAGGCTGCGGCTGGCTGAGGTACTCACTACCAGCAAAGTGCCGGCCAGGGCGGCGCCGCGGGCCATCTCGCACTCTCCTTCTGGATGAGCCAGGCCTTGGAAAGCCGTTGGCGCGATGAAAATGGGCATTGGCAGGCTCGTACCAAGCACTGTTGTTGTCATGTCAATCTGACTGACGTCAACCAGGACCCGTGGTCTAAGTTTGATGCGCTCAAAGGCGCTGCGGTTGGCCCGTAGCGTCGCTTCGTCGTCGGCTCCACAGGCATAGTAAACCCAGGAGCTGGTGTCGATACGCTCACGGGCCAGGGCTTCGTAGTCGAAGACGTTAATCAGATCCATTGGACTTTCTTCCTTTTGCTTCCTCGCTTGCTCATCTGCCGCTTTGTCAGGCCGATCACCGTAAGGGTGGTCGGGTGCTGGTCGGTGGTGACACTGCTCAGGCTGGCCTTGCTGCCTGCTGCCTGACTACGTAGAGGGCGCGCAAGACGCGCTCGGGAGTCAGCGGGAGCTGGCGCAGGCGCACGCCGAGCGCGTCAGCAACGGCGTTGGCCAGGGCCGGGGCCACTGCGGCGATGGCGATCTCGCCAATGTCGCGGATGTCGAACGGGTCGGAGCCGTCGCCCTCCATAAGGACAATGCTTGTCTCGGGCATATCGCGAGCACTGAACATACGGTAGTCGTTCAGATTAGTCGTCAGCAAGTTCCCCTGCTGATCATACACCATTTCCTCGCACAGGCTGTAACTGAGTCCTTGAGCAATGCCACCCTCGATCTGCCCCTCGGCAAGAACAGGATTGACGATGTGGCCGCCGTCGATCGCTGAGACAACCTTGAGCACGCGCGTCGCGCCTGTCGCGGTGTCGACTTCAACCTCGACACCCTGGGCAGCAAAGGTAGGAGCGTTGCAGGCAGCGTTCCAGGAGGAAGTGGCACTGATCGGCGTCGGTTGCTCGCCGTAGAGAGCCTGCAGCGCTACCTGAGAGAGGCTGAGGCTCTTACCTCCTGGGGCGTTGATCTGATAGTCGGCCAGGGAGAGGCTCTCTGCTGGCACCTTGAGCAGCCGAGCGGCAACGCTGAGTAGTTGCTGCCGAACCTGCTCTGCTGCCTGTCTGACGGCGTGAACACAGGCGTAGATGGAAGAGGAGGGGTCGCTGCTCGTGTCAAAGGGTGTGCTGTCGGTATCAGGAGGGTGAATGAGAATATCTTCGGGACGTACTCCGAGAACCTCGGCGGCGATCTGGGCCAGGATGGTATGACTGCCGTTGCCGTTCTCAGGGAGGCTGATGAGCAGATTGAAGGAGCCGTCCTCGTTGAGCTTGAGTGTAGCGCTGCTCAGCAAGGATTGGGGAGAGGCGGGCAGGTGCATGGCCAGAGCGATGCCAACACCGCGTTGGATGCGCCCGCTCTGACTGGGGCCGCTCTGTCCTTGTCGACGTTTCTCGCGCCAGTTGAGCTGCTCTTCGACAACCTGCAGACAACGAGGCAAACCACAGTGTGTGAGTCGTATCTCTGCCGGGTAGGGGGAAGCCAGACCTGTCTGGGGGATAGTGGACTCGTAACTGGCTTTGGCCAGGGAGAGGAGCGGGAGGGTTTCCCCCTCCTTGAGCCAGTTTTTGCGTCGCAACGCCAGGGGGTCCATGCCCAGGCGACGCGCGATCTCGTCCATGTGGCTTTCAAGGGCAAAGAGACCTGCCAGGGCGCCGTTACTGCGGAATGCGCCAGCAGGTGGCAGGTTGGTATAGACCGCCTGGGCGCTGTAGCGTAGGCTCGGGCAAGGATAGAGAGGCAGGCTGTTCAACCCGCTTCCCACAGAGACGGAAGCGGCCTGGCCCCCGTAGGCGCCAGCGTTGACCAGGACCAGCATCTGGTTAGCGATGATGGTACCGTCACGCCGGAGGCCGGTCTTCAGGCGGATGATCTGGCTCGGCGCCACACGGCTGCTACGAAACTCGTCCACCCGGCTGTATTCAAGGCGCACGGGGCGATCGGTGGCCAGGGTGAGCAGAGCGCAGAGGTCTTCGACAATGAGATCGTGCTTGCCCCCAAAGCCTCCACCCACACGTGGGGCAATAACCCGAATCCGTCGCGGCGCTAGCCCGGTCAGTGCTGCCACAATGCGCCGCACGTGATAGGGCACCTCGCTGCTGGTACGCACGACGAGACGGTCATCCTCATCCCAGTAGGTAATAGCGACGTGGTTTTCCAGGGCTGCATGCTGGCTCTGGGGAAGAACATATTCGCCTTCTACGATCAGCTCAGCACTGGCAAAGGCCCGCTCAATGTTGCCCTGCTCGAACTGCACGTGAGATGCAATATTGCGATTGGCGTCGTAGATGCCATACGACTCCGGTTCGGGATGCAGCCGTGGTGCCCCCGGCTCTAGGGCCTGGCGGGGATCGAAAACGGCGGGCAGCGGCTCATAATCGACCTTGATCAGCTTCAGCGCCTGCTCAGCGATTTCCGCTGTCTCGGCGGCGACGACTGCCACGCGGTCCCCCACGTAGCGGACGGTATGGTCCAGACTGTACTGGTCGTGCGGCCCAGGCTCAGGCCAGGGTTGACCGGCACTGGTGTAGGGAATGCGAGGAATGTCTTTGTAGGTCAAGACAGCGTGCACTCCCGGCAAAGCTCGCGCCTCTGTCGTATCGATCTCCCGAATGATGGCATGGGCGTGGGGGCTTGTGAGCAGGCGGGCATGCAGAAGACCGGGCAAGTCACAGTCGTCAGCGAAGGCTGGCTTGCCTGTGACGAGCTTGATGGCGTCGATCTGGCGCTCTGGTCGCCCCATCATAATGTGCACGCGCTGTACTCCTGCGCCCGTCTGCTCGTGTGGCTCCAGTGGGGCGCGTCCAAGATTCCAGGGGCGCGTACGACCACCGCTATCGGGGATGCTAATCGGCTCGATGTCCTCGCCACGGAGCAGGGCGGCGGCGCGCTGTACGGCCTGGACAATGCGGTTGTAGCCAGTGCAACGGCAGAGGTTCCCCGCCAGCGCTTCGCGGATCTCTTCCTCGCTAGGGTTGGGGTTACGTTGCAGGAGAGCGTAGGCTGAAAGCAGCATGCCTGGGGTACAGAAGCCGCAGTGGACAGCGCCGGCGTCAATGAAGGTCTCCTGTAGAGGATGGAGGCGGCGAAGCGAGCCTAGCCCCTCGACCGTGGTCACCGTTGCTCCGGCTGCCTGCATGGCGAGCATGACGCAGCTAGGGCGTGGCAGACCGTCGATGAGCACTGTGCAGGCGCCACAGTGCCCATGATCGCAGCCGTGCTTGACGCTGTAGTAGCCTTCGCGCCGCAGAACGTTCAGCAGCAACTCGTTGGGAGCGACATCGAGGCTCTTGATCACTCCATTGATGCGTAGTTCTAGTTCCATGAGATTACGCTCTCCCTTCCGAGGACGTAATATCGCGCCAGCGGGCTATGTTCGCGGCTTCTTCGAGGGCGCGATAGGCCAGATTAGCGCCGCAAACACGCCGATAGCCCGGGCTGGCCCGGAAGTCGGCGGGTGGACGGAAGTCGGCCAGGCCAGCCTGGACAGCCGTGGCCAGCAGGCGCAGGTCCTGGACAGGTTGACCTTCCAGGCGCCGCTCAAGGGTGGGCAGGCGCTGTGGCTCCATATTGACTCCGCCGAGGGCCAGGCGCACATTGCGATAGCGACCATTTTCGACCTCCACCAGGGCGGCGGCAGTGAGCAAGGCTGTATCAACGGCGCTCCGCCCAACCCGTTCCAGGGCTGTGCCCCAGCCGCGGCCTGGGGGAGCGATCTGCACTTCGATGATCAGTTCCTGGGGGCGACGCTCCAGTAGGAGCCGGTGGTAGGGGACGCGCCGCTCCTGTTTCCCTTTGTAGGTGACACCTGAAAGTGCGAGACCCGGGCGCTCTGGCGTGCCGCCGCGCAGATCGACCTGGGTTTTCTGGCCGGAGCGCAGGACAACCTCGGCGTCGACGACAGCCAGGGCTGTGAGCAGATCGGCCTGGGCGCTGGCCCCGAGTGCTAGCGTGCCTCCCAGGGTGGCCGCGTTGCGAATGAGAGGTGAGGGAGCGGAGTACTGAGCTGCCTGAGCCAGCAGCCCACCCAGAAAACTCTTGAGCAGTGGCGCCTCCGCCATGCTCTGCAAGGTGGTCATGCTTCCGATGCGAATCCCGCGCTGGTCTTCTGAAATATAGGCCAGGCCCAGGTCACGCAGATCAACTACGGCCTGGATGCTTTCCTCATTCTGGCCCAGCAGGTAGGTGCCCCCGGCCAGGGGAACCGTTTTGATGTCGGGACGCGAGAGCAGAATGAGGGCATCATCAACGTCCTCGACCCAGTGATATTCAAGTAGATTTGGCAGCATGCTAGAATCCTCGGACTTTCCTTGCCTCAAGGCCCGGCTGAGCAAGCCAGAAGCCGCTGGCTCGGCTTGCCTGCGTGCTGATCTGATTGATGGGTTGGCTAACTTTGCAGTGGCACCCGTGCAAAGCGCTCAACGTCGATCAGTCCTTGATCGGTGAGCTTCAAGGCTGGAATAACTGAGAGCGAAAGGAAGCTGAGGGTCATGCAGGGATGCTCTAAGGTGCAGCCGAGAGTGGCGGCGGCTTCGTCCAAGGCCCGCAGGCGGGCGACTAGCTCGGAGATAGGAGCGGCGGAGACCAGGCCAGCCAGAGGCAGGGGAACGCTGGCCCGCAGCTCGCCGTCGACGACGAGGGCGAAACCCCCTCCCATCGCTGCCAGGGCCTGGGCGGCCTTGAGAATGTCGTGATCGCTGACGCCGGCAATGACCAGATTGTGGGCGTCGTGGGCGACGCTAGAGGCGAGGGCGCCACGCTTCAGCCCCAGACCCTGCACGAGTCCCAGGCCGACACGCCCGCTGGCATGGTGGCGCTCGATGACTACCAGCTTCAGGAGATCGCGCTCGGGGTCAGCCACGATCTCGCCGTCGCGCAAGGATGCCTCTAGCTGCAGGTGACGGGTGACAATCTGCCCTGGCTCGATGCCGATGACTGCCACTGGCCCGGGCCGACCTGTGATGCGCAGGTCCTCCTCGCGCAAGGCGGCGATTCGGATAGTATTGCTGAGATCCTGTGGCTGACCGGCTTCTGGCTCAATTAGCAAGCGCCCTCCCTGGGCAACCAGCTGGCCGCTTTTATAGACCGACTCCACCTGGAACGTTCCCAGATCGTCAAGCACTACCAGGTCGGCCAGCGCCCCTGGCACAATGGCCCCGCGGTCGCTGAGACGGAAATATTGGGCCGTGTTGTAGCTCGCCAGGCGAATGGCCTCCACCGGGTCCAGACCCAGCTCGATTGCCCGCCGCACCATCGAATCGATGTGCCCGCGCTCCAACAGATCCAGCGGATCGCGATCGTCGGTGACAAAGAAGGCGCGCGGTGGGTGCAATTCCTGTATGAGCGGAAGCAGGGCCTCCAGATTGCGGGCCGCCGAGCCTTCACGGATCATAAGCCACATGCCCAGGCGCAGACGCTCGCGCGCTTCGGCGGCTGTGGTACATTCGTGGTCAGACGAGATGCCGGCGGCGGCGTAGGCGCAGAGATCCCTCCCTTGCAGCCCTGGGGCATGGCCATCGACGACTAGGCCGTGATTCAGGGTGGCAGCAATTTTGGCCAGTACCTCCTCGTCACCGTTGAGGACGCCTGGCATGTTCATCATCTCGGCCAGCCCAAGCACCCGCTCCTCCCTGAGCAGGGGCAGCAGGTCGTTGGCCAGCAAGGGGCGATAAGGCGTCTCGTACTGCGAGGCGGGAACGCAAGAAGAGAGCAGCACGAAGGCATCCAGTGGCAGGCCACGCGCTGTCTCTAGCACGAAACGAATGCCGGCGACTCCGGAGACATTGGCGAACTCATGCGGATCAAGCATCACTGCCGTGACGCCGCGAGGGACGACTAAGCGGGCAAACTCTGAAAGGACCAGCATCGTGCTCTCAATGTGCATGTGCCCATCCATGAGTCCCGGGGCAAGCCAGCGTCCCTCAAGGTCGCGCTCTTGCTGGCCGCGGTAGTCACCTCTCGGTTCGCTGATGCCGGCAATCCGCCCGCCGGCAATGGCAATATCGGCGGGATAGCATTCGCCACTGCAGACATTGACGAGTCTGGCGTTGCGCAGGACCAGATCGGCAGGCTCCTCTCCTCGGGCCATACGAATGCGCTGCCGCAGTCCTTCCACCGTGTACATCCAAGAACCTCCTGGCCGGAAAATAGGCTGCTTGAGGCTGTTTACGTGCCTCAGCTGTTGGGGATCAGTTGACACCTCTGGAGAGCGGGCGTGCTCCATGTCGTCTTTGCTGCTTGTCTGCTTGATTGATCGCTGATCCATCCGCCACCGGCTGGGCATCCCTGCTGTCACGCCTGCTATTGCCGCACATGGTAGCAGAAATATGGCCTCTCGTCGAGGGGGAGAGGCCCCTTTCAAAGGGGGAGAGGCCCCTTTCGGATGAGCCTCCTTTCTGAGGGCGCTGTCATCTGAACTACTGGTGAAAGCCAGTTGGAATGCTGCCTGTAACGCGGAGCCAGGCTCAGCTGAATTTTTTCCTGAGTGGCGAAAAAGGGGCACGGGAGGAGTAGCTAATTATCTTTGTTGCTTCTCCTTTGTCCAATATTCCTGCCCTTCATTGATTATGGACAACATACTACTCATTAGAAGCAAGGAATAGGACAAGATGTCTTGGAATGTACAGACTGCCGTGGCACCCCAGGCTGGCTACACGGCGCCTGCTGATGGCCTGGCGTTACGTACGCGTGGCCTCACCAAGCGCTATGGCCAGCGTCTGGCGGTGGCTGATCTGAATCTGGAAGTCAGACGTGGCGAAATTTTTGGCTTTCTGGGACCGAATGGGGCTGGCAAGACGACTACTATCCGTATGCTTCTGGGCTTGATTACACCCACGGCTGGCAGCATCGAGATCCTGGGGCAGGACCTGCGGCGGCAGCCGAAGCTGGTGCTGCCGCGTGTTGGCGCCTTGATAGAGACGCCGGCGCTCTATCTCCACCTGTCAGCCCGGGATAACCTGCGGGCAGTAGCCAGCTCGCTCGGAGGAGTCTCTGAGCGCCGCATTGATGAAGTTCTGGATCTGGTGGGTCTCAGGAGCCGCCAGAACGATCGTGTTAAGACCTACTCTCTCGGAATGAAACAGCGCCTGGGCCTGGCTCTGGCCCTCTTACATGATCCCGAGCTGCTGATCCTCGATGAGCCGGCCAATGGTCTCGATCCCGCCGGTATTGTTGAGATGCGCGATCTCCTGCATCAGCTCGTTGCTCAGGGCAAAACGATCTTCATTTCCAGCCATCTGCTCAGTGAAGTCCAGCAAATCTGTACGCGCGTGGCGATCATCAGACTGGGACGGCTGGTGACGGAGGCCAGCGTGGAAGAGCTAATCCGCGGACGTGGTGAGTTTGTCGTACGCGTGGAGCGCCCCCAGGAGGCACTGCGGCTTGTGCGGGCTCAGCCCTGGGGAGCGACGGCCCGTCTCACTGAGAAGGGTGAGCTGATAACGCCTGCCCCTGGCGGGCGCGGGCGCGAGTTGAATCGCTGCCTGGTCGAGGCGGGCCTGATCCCCGACTCACTGGCTCCTGTCACCCTGGATCTGGAGCAGGTCTTCCTGCAACTAACTGGCGACGATGTTGCTATGGGAGGAAAGATTTAACGATGATGAAAGAAACCATGCTCTTCTCTGGAGAGCGCAGCGATCGGGGACAAAGCGAGGTCGCTGTGAGGATGCTACAGCCGCGCTTCTGGGGACTGGTGCGCGCCGAACTGCTCAAGCTCTCGCGCCAATGGGCCACCTGGATTCTACTGGTGCTGGTGCTCTGTTTTGTCGCTGGCGTCTACTTCATTGAGTTGGCGCTCGGTTCTGCTTCTCTCAAGGATGAGCTTCAGCGTGATCCGCTGAGCTATCTTGAGATCCAGCTGCGCGGCCTGGATATATTACGCGTCTTTGCCGGCGTCTTCCTCATCGTTGTGGCGGCTCGCTGTATTGGTCTGGAGTATCAGCTTGGTACCATTCGCATTCTCCTGGCGCGTGGGGTTGGGCGCCTCCAGCTCCTTGGGGCGAAGCTCCTGGCCCTGTTACTGGTTGGTGTTTTCACGCTTGCGCTTGGAATCGCAGAGGTGGCCATCTGCTCCTGTCTTCTTACGCTTCTCCAGGCGGGCAATCTCGACGCTCTCTCGGCGGTCAACGCCGCTTTCTGGCACGATGCTGGCCTCTACACGCTGAGTGTCGCCAGTAGTATGGGGGTCTCGATCCTGATGGCTGTGGCGCTGGCAGTGATCGGGCGCTCGCAAACCTTCGGCTTGAGCGCTGCCCTGGGCTACTTCCCAGCAGATAACTTTCTGGTCTATCTGCTCTACCTGGGCTTCAAACTCACCAACAACCAGTTCTGGAAAGATGTTTCTGCCTACCTGCTTGGCCCCAACCTTAACGTCATGGGTCTCGTCGTCACCAATGGACATCTTCCCTCAACGGGAGCACAGCCTTTGAACATGCAGCTGGTCGACGCGCGCCACATCTGGCTGCTCCTCCTCGTCTATGCCCTGGTGTTTCTCACCATCTCACTGGTGCTGACGCGGAACCGCGATGTCAAGGAATAGGTAGCCTGGCCTCCTGTCCTGCCGTCAGCGCTCACCAAGCAGCCATCTGAGGCGAGCCACGCCAGGCGTATCGCCATAGGGGCTTGCCTTGAGGCGCTGGTACAGGAGGCCCAGGTGAGCCAAGGCTCGCCGGGCGTTAAGGGTCCGTGCTTCGCCGGCGGCCTGGATTGCCAGAGTGGTCGCAACTTCGTAGTCCTTCAGCAGCAGGTGGGCCAGGGCCCGATAGATCACAATGAAGAGTCGGCGCGTCGTGAATAGCGGCTGTGTATGCTGACTGGCCTGATCTAGCTCGCCAAGGGCCTGGCGCGCCTGCCCCAGAGCCAGCAGTGTTCTGGCACGGTTGAGGTGGTAGTAGCCGACATCGGCAGCCAGAAGGTAGGGATCATCATCCTCTCTGGCTGGGCTTAGCAACTGGCCCGCCTGGTCGAGCAGTACCAGCGCTTGCTTGCGCTCTGGCTCATCTCTGGCCAGGTGGGCCAGAATGTGTGCGGCCTCCTCTAGTACAAAGCGTTGAACAGAAGGGCAGGTCTCGGCTAAGCGTTCGAGGGCCTCTCCTGCATGGTGGCGAGCCGCCTCCGCTTCTCCCAGCTCGAAATGAGCAATCGCCTGCCCGATCAGGGCATTGGCCAGCAGATCGCGATGGACGCTTCCCGCCGGTGGCCTGCTCTGGCCTCTGGTCTGCTCCCAACTGCGGGCGATGGACAGGCAGTGCTGAACGAATGGCAGAGCGCTCGCTACACCATAGAGGTCAGCCAGCCCGTCGGCCACTAGTTGGGCGTAGTTAAATTCCAAACGTAAGATATTTCCTAACAGTTCATTTTGAACAAGAGGTAAAAGCCGCTTCAAGTAGGTGAGACGGCGCCAGGCTCGTGTCAGTAGCTCCGGCTGGCGACTGGCCCGAAATTCGGCGTAGAGTTCTGCTTGCTGGCGCTGGTAGGTGATCAGCAGAGGCTCCTCGCTATTCTCGCTGATGAGGAGGGAGGTGGGTGAAGGGGGAAGGGGAAGACCTGGGGC
>NZ_JADGIA010000358.1 GCF_019683635.1 Thermogemmatispora sp.
GACAAGGTCCTGGCCCAGGACTATAATGGAAGGGAAAAGATCACACTGTTCAACGGCGAACAGGAGGGTAAGCGAACAGATGCAGATTCGTGTGATTGGCGTGCCGATGGATCTGGGGGCAGACCGACGCGGCGTGGATATCGGGGTGAGTGCTATCCGCTATGCTGGCCTTCACGAGAAACTCCGTGCACTCGGCCACAGCGTTAAAGACATCGGTAATCTGCACGTCCCCCTTCCTGAAAACCAGCCAGCCGGCGATCCACATGTCAAATACCTGGAGCCGATTATTCAGGTTGCCGAAGAGCTGGCAGCAGCCGTCAGCGAGGCGCTGCAAGCGGGTGATCTGCCGCTCGTTCTGGGCGGAGACCACAGTATCGCCCTTGGCTCCATTACGGGCGTTTCCAGCTTCTACGGCGATATTGGTGTTATCTGGATCGATGCCCACGGCGACTTCAATACGCCAGAGACGACGCCCTCTGGCAATATCCACGGCATGGTGCTGGCCGCCCTGGCCGGCCTGGGTCACGAGCGCCTCGTCCGCCTGGCTGGCCGCGTTCCCAAAGTCAACCCGCAGAACATTGCCATCGTCGGCGTGCGCGACCTCGATCCCGGTGAGCGCGAACTGCTGCGCGCCAATCGCATCCATGTCTTTACGATGACCGACATCGACCGCCGCGGCATCTCAGCCATCATGGAAGAAGCTATCGCCGTAGCCGGGCATAATGGCAGACGTATCCACCTGAGCCTCGATCTGGACGCCCTTGATCCCAGCGAGGCGCCCGGTGTAGGAACTCCGGTGCGCGGTGGCCTCAGCTACCGCGAGGCCCATCTCTCAATGGAGCTGCTTGCCGCCTGCGGTCAGATCTGTTCCATAGATGTGGTCGAGGTCAACCCGATCCTGGACCGCGAGAATGCAACCGCCTCGCTCGCCGTCGGGCTGGTGCTCTCCGCGCTGGGAAAAACTATTCTCTAGCCAGCGCCAGCCCACTGGCAACCTGCCGGTTTGCCGCGCCGGCCTGGTCCATTCTTCTTTCCAGACGCGGGCCGGCTCGCTTCAGCAGCCCGGCGAGCGAACCTGCGCTGCGCCAGGCCGGGCTGAGCAGGTCACAGAGAACCAAGCAAGAGCTTATTCTGAAGAAGGAGGGAAGGCAGAGGGCAACGGAGCTTTCTGCCACAACAGCGATGGAAGCCCAGGAACTCTTCATGAACGGTGAGTTCATCCCCGTCGAACGCGGGGTGATCTCCGTGCGTACGCATGGCTTTGCCTATGGCACTGGCTGCTTTGAAGGTATCCGCGGCTACTGGAATGAACAGGATCAGCAGCTCTATCTCTTCCGGGCCCGCGAGCACTACGAGCGCCTGCTACGCTCTTGCAAAACGCTGCAAATCAGTCTGCCCTACACCGTTGAGCAACTGCTAGAGATCACGGTCGAGCTGGTACGGCGCAACAACCAGCGTCAGGACATCTACATCCGGCCCGTCGCCTACAAGAACGATCAAACGATCGGCGTGCGTCTGCATGGCATCAGCGATAGCTTCCTGATCACCACGGAACCGTTCGGTGACTACGTGGCCACTACTGGCCTGCGCTGCTGTGTCTCAAGCTGGCGGCGGATCGACGACAACGCTATCCCCGCGCGGGCCAAAGTTTGCGGCGCGTATGTCAACTCAGCGCTGGCCAAAAGCGAGGCCCTGCAGAATGGCTATGATGAGGCCATCATGCTCACCCACGAGGGCCACGTCTCCGAAGGCAGCGCCGAAAACATCTTTTTGGTGCTCAACGGTGAACTGGTCACGCCAGCCCCCACCGAAAACATCCTGCTCGGGATTACCCGCGACACCGTAATGGAGCTGGCCCGCCGCGAGCTAGGACGCATCACGCGCGAGCGCAGCATCGACCGCACCGAGCTGTACAACGCCGAAGAGATCTTCCTCTGCGGCACGGGCGCCCAGATCGCCCCCGTGGTAGAGGTAGATCACCGTCCTGTCGGCAGCGGCCAGATTGGCCCCATCAGCAAGGCGCTTCAGGACCTCTACTTCGAGGTTGTGCGCGGCAAGCGCCCGGAGTATCGAGCGCGCTGGTGCACACCTGTTTACAGCAGCGTCCCCGCCAGCGCCAGCTAGAACCATCTCCCTCTGGGATCAGCGACA
>NZ_JADGIA010000359.1 GCF_019683635.1 Thermogemmatispora sp.
GTTCTGCTCTGTCGAATATGGCCGGGACTTTCTGCGATCGCCCGACTGCAGACGCGGCGAGCGAGAAACAGGCGGGCACTTGGATCTATGCAACCTGCCAGCGTTCTCTTCTGTAAGAGAGAAGGGAGAAGAGGATGCTCCTCTTCCTTGACAGCGATAGCTATCTGTTATACTCTGTCTTTGTGAGAATGGCGCAATGAAGATCAGAAGCTGCAGGAAAAGGACGCACTTGGATAGAAGTCCCGCCTTTCGTGCGCTTGTTGAGAGATAGAGAGGATCGACAATGTACCGACGAAACCGTTTTGGGCGCCACCGGGGTTGGTTTTTCTGGTGGTTCATTCCCCTGTTTTTCCTGGGTCCAGCACATTGGTGGTGGGGCTGGGGTAGTGCAATGTTCGGCATTATGCTAAGCATCTTCTTCATTGCCTTGCTTGCCTGGGCCCTCTCTGTGCTCTTTGCTGAGCAGGGGCCGGGGACGGGGCGCAGCTGGCCGATGAACGGTGGTATGTGGCAATGGCAGCAGCCGCCGCAGGCGCCGCCGGGAACAGTGGATACCTACCAGACCTCTTACCCGGGCAGTCAGCCAGGAGAGCCTGAGCAGCGCTATCATCAGGGCTATCGCGCTCAGACGGGACCACGCCCAAACGAGGCCGCGGGGTCACAGCCACAGCAGGCTCAACCGGCGGTGAGGCGTCCTCAACCGCAGTATGAAGAGCCGCAGGTTGAGTATCCGCGTGAAGAGCCGCCGCTGGTCCAGTAGCCATCTTGACCTCTATTCCGTCAGGCTCCCGCACTCTCTAATCTGTGCCAGCATGCTTCATATGGTACCATTGTGGGATTGATTTGACGGAAGTCCTCAACTCCCGGGATACTTCTGGTAAATGATGCTGATGTGTTTATGGAGATGAAGAACCGGGAGGTTGCTCTGTGGTCCCCGTTGTGGTGCTGGCTAGCGCACTGCTCCTACTCATGCTGGGATTGAGTCTGTGGCGTCGTGGAAGCTGGCTTGAGCGCTGGTTGCGGCGTGAGGGGCTGACTAGTGATCTTCTCGTCTCCTCTTCAGGAGAGCAAGCAAGCTTGACCGCTCGTGCTGCCCGCCTTCTGCAGCGGGCACAAGACGGCCAGGAAGGAAAGCCCTGGTTCGCTCAGGCGTTTCCGGCGCCCTGGTACCGGCGTTGGCGTGTGATCCTCTCGCTGGTGCTGCTGGTAATGGTTCTTCTAGCGCTCTCGATGACCAGCGCTCTGGCCGATGGTGGACAGCTGACGCTCAACACGGCGCTCACCTTTTTCCGAAACAATCACAGCCAGACGCTGGATCTCCAGACTCTGCCTCATGGCTTCAACGCCTCGCGCAGTCTTGTACGCATCTCCCAGCTTGATCCTGCCCAGTATGCTTCTCAAGAAGAATATGACACCTGGGCCTACTCTGCATGCTCAGCGGCAGCCATGACGGAGGTCTTCGATGCCTATGGCCGGCACTATCGCATCAGCGACGTGCTGCATGTCGAGGCGGCTCTGGGGCAAATCACGCCGGAGCTGGGCCTGGTGTCGCCGGAGGGCATTGCTATCACTGCGGCTCACTTTGGCTTTCGCACCGAGTGGGGTGAACACTGGTCTCTGGAGCAGCTGCTGGCCGTGGCCAACGGTGGGGCCCCTGTGATCGTCAGCTTCCCGCCAGATCGCTATGCCGGTGGCCATTTGCTCGTCGTGCTCGGCGGCGATGCAACTGCGGTCTATCTGGCCGACTCCTCAGCCTGGAATCGCCGTGTTCTCAGCCGGGAGCAGTTCCTCCAGTGGTGGGGAGGCTATGCCGCTGTAGTAACGCCTCTTGAGTAAGCAAGGCCAGGGGAAGGGCAGGCGGCCCTGCCGCTGGAACTGCTCTGGTGCTGGAGCGGATCTTCGAATGGCCATGCTCTGATGTCGGGCTGGATAGAGACCTCACAGCTACCAGCAAACGTGTTGGCTTTACGACTACGGAGCCAGAGAGCACACTTCCCGGCAGCTCCTGCTTTCAGGACAGGGGAGTGGTCATCTAAGCTCCTCCTTTTGTCACCATCGAGGCCGTGCTGAGCGAATCAAGCAGTGCGTGGAAGCTGCGATGAAGGAAGGCGAATGACCCTCGTTGTCCGTGGCTACAAAACCGAGT
>NZ_JADGIA010000130.1 GCF_019683635.1 Thermogemmatispora sp.
GGCGGAGCAGCACTTTCGCCGGGCCTTTGAGTGCTATGCCCATGTGGGCTATCGCACGGGGCTGGCAGCCACCTATAACCGCCTGGGGCAGGTGGCCCTACGCAAAGGACAGCTGGAGGAGGCTGACACCTTGTTCAAGCAGGCCGAGGCGCTGGTGACCGGCTTTGATGAGGAGGTCTTCATCAACAGCCAGTACTACCAGGGGCAAGTCGCAGCGGAGCAAGGACACTGGCAGCAAGCACTTGTGCATCTGCAGTGTGCCTGTGAGCATGCGCGTCACGTACAAGATCGCTATCAGCTGGTGGCCAGCCTGGTCGAGTTGATGAAAGCGCTGTTCCACCTGGGCCGGCACCAGGAAGCGCAGGCGGCCTGGCAGGAAGCG
The DNA here is from genome assembly GCF_019683635.1 of Thermogemmatispora sp. Classification (GTDB taxonomy): domain Bacteria; phylum Chloroflexota; class Ktedonobacteria; order Ktedonobacterales; family Ktedonobacteraceae; genus Thermogemmatispora. Next base: position 383 of record NZ_JADGIA010000130.1, read on the forward strand.
CGTGCGATCGCCGAGGAGGAGGGCTATTGTCTCCTGCTGGGGTGGGGCGAGGAAGTGCTGGGCGACCTGGCTGTGGAGGAGGAGCGCGTTGAGGAGGCTTTCCAGCATTATGTGAACAGTTGTGCCTGGATGGCTCAGCACAACGTGCTGGAATATCACCAGGCGCAACGCCGCTTGTTCGGGCGTCTGCTCGCTCTCCCCCTGGAACAGGTCCCTCTGATCGCGCAGCTGGTCCGTGAGGACTGGCGCCAGCGTGGCCTGGCAGAGCCGTATCCTGAGCTGGACCGGGCCTGTGAGGAAATTGCTCAACTCCTGAGTATGCCAGGCTAGCTGGTATCCTTCCGAGGCAGAGGGGACAGTCTGTTTGGACCTGGGTTCTTTGGTCCTTGGGAGTCTTGTGCCGTCGCTGCTGGTCTTGTAGTGCGATCCGTCTGCTTGCCGCTCGCTAGCGCTCAGTTCTTTCTGTAGGGGTGACATGTACGAATGAACGTCTGGGCTGATCTTGATCCCCTCTGGGGCATCTCTCACGAGGGTGGAACCCCTAATGAGTGCAGACCTCCCGATGAGTGTAGCCTCACTGACCAAAGAGAGGTACTGTGCGGCTGGAGAGATCAGCCGCTGCTGCCGGGAGAGAACCCGGGCGATCTTAACAGCGGCTCGGGCCAACTACAGATGTCCCCTTCTCTCTATTGGCAAGAGTGTACAGCCGGGTGCTGGCTGATCTGCAATCCTGAGCAGCTGACGGCAGTGCACTTGGCTGTTCTAGACAGCGAGGCTCTGGCTTTGCTCCGCTACTTTGAGCAGCCTGCCTCGCCCACCGAGGCCGCTCAGGCTTTCTCTCAGGTACCCCCCGAGAACTTGCTTTCGCTGCTGCGCTTGCTGGTTGGGTTGGGTTTCCTGCTCCCTGTGCAGGCTGACCCGACTCAGGATGGCTCTTCCTGGCCGAAAGAGGAGGGCATGATCCTCTCCGCCTGGCTACATATCACGAATGCTTGCAATCTGGCTTGCCAGTATTGCTATGTCCGCAAAAGCTCCGAGCATCTGGCTGAGGAGACCGCCAGACGGGCAGTCGAGGCCATCTTTCGGTCCGCGCGGCGCCACAGCTATCGAGCAGTGCATCTGAAGTACGCCGGTGGCGAGCCAACATTGCGCCTCCGCCAGGTGCTGGCTCTGCACAACTATGCTCTTGCTCTGGGAGAAGAGGCCCAGATCAAGGTAAGTGCCTCCTTGCTCACCAATGGGGTGGCCCTCAGCGAGCGAGCGGTGGCTGCCCTGAAGGACCACCATATCAGGGTCATGCTCTCGCTCGATGGTCTCGGTCGGCAGCACGATCTGCAGCGCCCCTTTGGGCATGGTCAAGGCTCGTTCACCTACGTTGAGCGCGCTCTCGATCGCTTGCTGGCCGCAGGTTGGCCTCCGTCTGTGAATGTGACGGTCTCACGGCGCAACCTCGCTGGCCTGCCTGCCCTGTTGGAGTATTTGCTGGAACGCGATGTTCCTTTCGCTTTAAGCTACTACCGCGAACACGATTGTGCTGCTAACATTGACGATCTTCGATTTGAGGAAGAGGAGATGATTGCGGGCATGCGAGCCGCCTTTGCGGTGATCGAGAGGCGTCTGCCGCGTCGCCGCTTGTTCGGCTCGCTGCTCGATCGGACCCATCCCGGTCTGGCCTCTCGCTACGCCTGTGGCATGGGACGCAACTATCTGGTGATCGATCAGCGCGGAGGGGTGGCACACTGTCATGCTGCGCTCGGGCAGACGACTACGACCATTGCAGCTGAGGACCCGCTGGAGGCGGTGCGTCGCTCCTCTGGTGAGCTGCGTGCCCTGCCTGTTGATGAGAAAGAGGGTTGTCGAACCTGTCGCTGGCGTTATTGGTGCGCAGGTGGCTGTCCTTTGCTGACCTATCGTCTGACTGGACGACTCGATGTCCGATCTCCAAATTGTGCCATTTATCAAGCCCTCTTTCCTGATGTGCTGCGCCTGGAGGCGTTGCGGGTGCTCAAGTATGGGACGCTGTTTACATTCTAGCCTGAGGGAGGGAGCGCGGAGAAGGCAGGCCACCTTGTTCCACGCTCGTATCTGCTCTGCTCTGGCCATCTGTTTGCGCCGGCGTGGGACGCGGCTGCTCTGCAGCTGAGCCGCTAGAGAGGAGAAAGCGATGGAAACAGATGTGCCACAAGCTCTGAAGCACCTGGCCCGGCTGCTCGACCTGCGCAAGCGGCAGGGAGATCAGCCCTATCGTGTTGTAATCACCCTCGCCGCCAGCCTGAGCGCCGAGGTACGCAAAGCGATCTGTCACAGCGAGGGCTGGAGCGACCTGCGGGCTTATCTCCATCAGCTCGGTCCCCATGATCGCCTTGGAGTGCTGAAGCAGGGCCTCGCTCTGCAGGAAGCATCTCAGGACCTGAGCGGCTATCGCGCTCTGGCTCGCCTCTGCAAGCAAGGCTACTTTATGACGATCTTGACAAGCGGGATCGATGCCTTGCTGGAACGCGCCTTTGTTAGCGAAGGGCTAGGGTTAGAGCAGCTCTGTCAGCTCGTCCTTGGTCGCGAAAGCGAAGTCTATCTTCAAGAAAAGCTGAGAGATCAGGCGCGTAGGCCTGAGATCCTGCTCCTCAAGCTCTTTGGCAGCCTGGAGGCCGGTGTCCTCGCTCCTGACTTCCCTGATCTGCTAGAATTTCGCTATCCACTGCGTGAAAGCCTGGAGCGAGAGTTAAACGAGGACCTGATCGTCGTAGGTTCGCCTACTCAAGAAGAGGCTATCCTTCGGCTCCTGAGCACGACCAGTCACAGCAGCATTTACTATGTGGTCCCAGAGGCTCCTCCTGAAGACGATCGGCTGCTTCGCATCATCGAGGCACGGCATGGAGAAAGCGCGCCATTTTTGATCTGCGGAGCATGTGGGCGGCCTGCCACCTTCTTTCGTGAGCTAGAGGCCTTGCTCAGTGCCAGGCCGACCATCGCGGTCAGGGTGACCGAGCTGGAAACGCAGCGCTCCGCTGTTCCTGCCTCCACAGCGCAGCAAGCCATAGAGCAGCGCGCTGTCTCCCCGCCAGCGGCTCTTCTCGCTGGCAATACTCTTACCTCGCAGCCCAGGCTGCGCACCGATGTGCTGCTCGTGACGGTCACCGAGGTCGAAGCCCAGGCGGTGTTAGCCCTCTTCTCACAGGTTGAGCAGTATTATCTTGATCAGAAGACCTACTATCTTCTGGGCGAAGTTGGCGGTACCAGCCTGGTCATGGTGCAGTCTGAGATGGGGCAAGGTGGTGTTGCTGGCTCCCTTCTCACAGTCAGCGAGGGCATTCGTCATCTGCAGCCGCGGGCGGTCATCATGGTGGGCATCGCCTTTGGCCTCAAGCCTGGCGAACAGCACATTGGCGACATTCTGGTGGCGCGCCAGATCCTGGCCTACGAACTACAGGCCGTAGTGGCCCGTGAGGGTCAGCGCAGCGTGCGCCTGCGTGGTGACCGGGTGACCGCCTCGCCGTTGCTGCTGGATCGCTTCAAGAGCGGCGCCAAGAGCTGGATGGGACAGCGCGTCCATTTTGGCCTGCTGCTTTCTGGCGAGAAACTGGTTAATGACAAGGAGTATCGTGATCAGCTCCAGGCCCTGGAGCCAGAAGCCATCGGCGGAGAGATGGAGGGAGCTGGGCTGTGTGCGGCGGCCCAGCACCATAAAGTCGACTGGATTCTCGTCAAGGCCATTGCCGACTGGGCCGATGGCTTCAAGCATGTAAACAAGGAGCGGCGGCAGCGCAAGGCTGCCAGTAATGCGGCTCGTTTTACCTTGCATGTGCTGGCTCAGGGGGGCCTGGCACCTCTGGCTTCCGGCCCAAGCTGAGCAGAAAGCTGACCACAGGGAAAGCGGAGGTGGGTCACGGCTCTGCCCGGTCTATGCCACGCTGTAACCGGCGACCGTGTGCCTCTCTGGCCTCACACGCCTTCGTCCATGTCTCTGCCTGTCTGTCTGCCTACCTGCAGGCTGACGGGAGGGACTGCCTGGTGGCCATCTGCTCATCAGCCGGCCTCAGCCAGCAATTGGGTCGCGGCCAGCATCAGAGCGGCGGCGGTCCAGGCCTGAACCTTGCAGGCGCGTGTGTAGACCGCTAACACCTCGGCTCCGCCCGTAGTGGGGGTCAGAATCCATTCCGGCGGCAGAACACAGTAGAGTTCCACCGGCGAATCGAAGAGGGCCAGAGCTTCCAGCAGGCGCCGGCTGATCATGCAAGCCTGGCTACGGCGGCCCATGCGCCAGAGAGCGGAAGCGATGATGGCATTATCGAATGGCCAGACGGTGCCGCGGTGGTAGGAATACGGGTCGAAAGCGTACGAGGTGCGTGAGAGCGTGCGGATACCCCAGGAGGTGAGCAGGTCGGGCTGGAGCAGGCGCTCTGCCGTCTGGGAGGCGTAGGGTTCCTCCAGAGCCGCGCACCAGAGCAGATGCCCCATATTGGAGGCCACCAAGGGAATGGCCTGCTTCTCGGGAGAGAGGGCCATAGCAGGACAGTGTTCCGTGGGCAGCCAGAAGCGCGGTAGGCCCTTGCGCAGGCGCTCTATGCGCTCCTCTAACTCGCGCAAGAGAGAGGCCTCAGCTCCTGCGGCCTGGAGCAGGGGTCGCATCTCACGGAAAGCGGCCAGGGCGTAGCCTTGCAGCTCGATCCAGGCCACTGGTGGCCTGGGGGAAGCGCCATCTTCGAGCAGCAAAGCGTCATTACTGTCCTTCCAGACCTGGTTGCGCAGCCCCAGGCCGCGAGGCTGGCGCGGCATTACCTCGATCAGTCCATCATTATCGACATCGCCGTACTTCAAGGCCCAATCGAGTGCTGCCAGGACATGGGGCCAGAGCTGCTCGACCAGTTGCCGCCCGCCCTCAACCTGCTGCCAGACCGTCGCGGCGGCGATCAGAAAGAGGTAGGTGGCATCCACTGAGCCATAATAGCGGCCCTCCCACAATGGCCATTCGCCCTCGGGCCAGCGGCGCGGTTCTGGCCAGTACTCATGAATGATCTTGCCCGGCTGCTCCTCATTCTCGTCACGCTCGCTCGTGCCCTGTGTCGCTGCCAGCGCCCGCAGACCACGAGCGGCGAACTCTCCAACCCAAGAGGCCAGCACCCGATCAGTCGGACGCAGCCGCGCGGCCTCTAGCACCAGCAACACCGACCAGAGTGTATCACGTCCAAACAGGGCGTGATAATGATCAGCCGCGCTGCTGGCGTGCAGGCCGGTGGGCGTCTGTAACTCATCCAACCAGGCGCGTCCTCGCTCTAGCCAGCGGACGAGAAGAGCAGTCTGTTCCGACTCGTGCATAAACTTCACCACAATCGCTCTACGAATATCGTTTTGTCGTGCCAGTCCGGCCTCTATCTGCCGGCCAGGCCCGACGTAGACAGACCCTGGATAAAGTAGCGCTGGAAAATGAAGAAAATGATCACCAGCGGGGCAATCGAAATCATCGCGCCCGCCAGCACCAGATTGTACTGGGTCACATAGTTGCCTTTGAAGAAGGCCAGGCCCACCGTCAAAGTGTAGTTTTCCTGGTGGGACATTACAATCAGTGGCCAGAGGAACTCATTCCAGGCCCCCTGGAATGAGAGTAGCGCGACCACTGTGACGGCTGGCCGGACCAGCGGGAAAATGATCTGCCAGAAGGCCCGAAAACGAGAACAGCCGTCGATCAGCGCCGCCTCCTCTAACTCGCGCGGCAGCGTCTTGAGAAACTGCGTCATCAGGAAGACCGAAGTAGGCGTGACCATCGCTGGCACAATCAATCCGCCATAGTTATCGGTCAAGTGCAATGTATAGGCCACCAGAAACTTCGGGATCAGAATGAGCTGTGAGGGGATCATCAGGACCGCCAGCGTCAGCAAGTAAAAGAAGTTTTTCCCGGGAAATTCCATGCGCCCAAAGGCGTAGCCGGCCATTGAGGCCAGCAAGACATTGAGGACCGTCACAGCGCCGGCGTAGATGATCGAGTTCAGGATATAGCGCGGGAAGAGCTGGGCCCCGCTCAGGATGAAGCGGTAGTTGTCAAGGGTGGCCGGGTTGGGCAAAAGGCTCGGTGGCCACGAGAGCACCTGTGCATAGGTCTTGAATGAAGATGAGAAGGCGAAGAGGAAGGGGGCCAGCGAGAATAGCCCGTAACCGACCAGCACAACATAGAGCAATAGACGACTCGGCGACAATGGCAGTGGGGGCCGACGCCGCATAGAGACGGCAACTGACGGCAGATGCGCCTTTTCTACTCTGGCTACGCTTCCGATTGTACTCATAGCTCCTACTCCTCGCTCTTGCTTGAGAGACAGACCAGGCGCGGCCTGCCTCGTTTACCTCTCTGCCTGCCTAGCTGGTAAGCTGGCCACGGCCCATTAGTATTGGATGTTGACGTCGATGTAACGCTTCTGGAGCAGTGTCACGGCAAAAATGATGATGAAGAGCACAAAGGCTTGAGCGCAGGCCAGGCCCATCAGCGACTTTTGGAAGGCCGTATCATAAATGACCATTGCCGCCGTCAGGGTTGAGCGTAGCGGGGCCCCGCTGGCGCCCTCCATCACGAAGGCCTGGTCGAACATCTGGAAGGCCCCAATGGAGCCAAGGGCTACCACAGCGAAGGTGGTCGGACGCAGGAGAGGCACAGTGATCTTCCAGAGCATCTGCCAGCTATTGGCCCCATCGACGCGGGCGGCCTCGTAGAGCGTTGACGGGATATCCTGCAGGGCTGCCAGATACATCAACATGAAAGTCGGGGCTGTGGTCCAGATGTTGAGCAGCATAATGGCGAGCAGGGCTGTAGAGGGATTTTCCAGCCAGGCCGGCCCCTGGATGTGCAGCAGCGAGAGCACATAGTTGATGCCCCCCTGGGGTTGGTAGAGCCAGTAGAAGATCAGTGAGATGGCCACTGACGAGGTCATGGCCGGCAGGTAGAAGACGGTACGGAAGAAGCCCCGTCCGCGCACTTTCTGGTTGAGCAGAAGGGCCAGAAAGAGTGCCAGAATCGTCTGAAGGGTTACGACGCCAATCGTGTACTCGACGCAGTTGCGTAGACCAACAGCGAAGTCGCCATCGTGCGTCAAATCGTACCAGATGTTCAGGTAATTGCGAAAGCCGTAGAAGATTGGCGTGGTAAAGCCAAAGTCGACGTAGAAGAAGCTCAGAGTGAGCGCCGTCACGATGGCGATCAGCGTGAAGACGATCAGGACGAAGAGGTAAGGGGCCAGGAAGGTGTAGGCTGTCAGGGTCTCTGTCAGCTTGCGCCGGTTGATCTTGAAAGGCAGGCCGCGGCGCGTCCCGGGAGGACCGCCCGGACGAGCTTTGCTTGCTGCCAGTTGCATAGTCAAGGCTCCTTTATCATCTTGCAGACCAGATGAGTAGTGTGGACGTGGCTCTCAAGCAGGAGCCAGGAGAGCGAAGGACCAGAGTGTGGCCAGACAGAACGAGGGCGGGGAGGCTCTCGTCTGACCGGCCCTCCCTGGCTGCCCCCGCTCTCCTGTTTCTCTACAGGATCAGAGCGCTCGCGCCTGCACCCGAGCGCGAGCGGCCAGGGCTAGGGTGCGACGTTTTGCTGTATCCAGGTATTGACCTTCTGGGCTGCCGCATTGAGGGCGTCGGTAGCCGACTGCTTGCCGAGCATGATGGACTGCAGGGCGTTGCTCACATCGTTGTGGATTTCGGTATCGGCCACGCCGTAGAAGTCGGGTTGACCGTAGGCGGCCCCGTCCTGTAGCACCTTGACCCCCGGATTCTGCTGGAAGTAGGAGTCGTTGGCCAGCGAGGTCAGGGTTGGGAGGGCGAAACCGTCATGCAGCACCTGCGTCTGATAGTCGGCGCCGGTCATATACTTGATCAGCTCCCAGGCCATGCCGGGATACTTTGTGCCAGAGTAGGCGGCCCAGGCGTTGGTGTAGAGCAGGTTGCCCCGCTTGCCGCTCGGTCCGATGGGAAGCGGCGCGATGCCGTACTGGACCTTGGGATAGTTTTGGGCCAGGAAGGGGATCATCCAGCCGCCTTCCAGAGTCATCGCCACCTGCTGCTTGCCGAAGGCATCGCCGTCCCAGCTGGCACCCACATCGCCGGGCATGACACCGGTATGGTTCAGCTCGAAGGAGGTGTAGAACTCCGCCGCCTGGATGCCGGCCTGACTATTAAAGAGGGCTTGCTTTCCGTCTGCAGAGACCATCTGACCGCCGTTGGCGAAGAGGAAGGCCCCCCAGCGCGAGGCATCGGCGGGCAGGGCGATACCATAGACGCTATTGGCCGGGCTGCTGCCGCGCTTCGTCAGCTTCTGGGCGGCGTTCTTCAGGTCATCCCAGGTCCAGTTGGAGGGATCGCCAAGACCGGCCTGCTGGAAGAGCGTCTTGTTATAGAATAGGCCAAGTGAATTCCAGTCTTTGGGGATGCCAAAGACCGTGCCGTCGGCGCAGTCGAAATCCTGCATCAGCGACGGATAGTAGGTCGAAGGCGAGACATGGTCGCGCGCCATATAGGGGCTGAGATTGAGCAGCTTGCCGGCGGGGATATACTCCTGGGCCATCGGCGGCTGCAGATAGAAGACATCAGGCACATTGCCGCTGGCAACGTTGGCGCGCATCTTGGTGGCGTAGTCGCCAGGGATGGGCGTCCAGGTCACAGTCACGTTGGGATGCAGCTTCTCAAAATTCTGCAGACCCTGCTTGACAAGGGCATCCTCCGCTGGCGTGGAGGCCCAGCCAGCGACCACCAGATGGATCTGACCGGTCTCAGGGCTGGCCGCGGTGGTGTTGGTATTGCTCGGACAGCGCACAAGAGCGTTTTTCGGCCCCGTAGCGCTGGGGCTGGCCCCACTGGTCGTGCCGCCGCTACTGCTGCTGCTGCCACCGCAGGCAGCGAGGAGGGCCACGAGGGTGAGGGCCATCAAAATACTCCAGAGGCTCCTTCTTCTTGTTCTACCCGACATAATTGAACTCCTTTGTTTGCTCTCATCGGCTACTCTACCGATTCCTCTGTCAGGCCAGCATGGGCGGTGCGGTTCCGTGGGCGCAAGAGGCTGAGTGAGCGCCTTCCAGCCATGCCACGGCCTGCCCCGGCTGCATCTGACGGGGCTGGATATGGACAGAGCGACAGGTCAAGTAAGAGTGCCGTCGTTACTCCTCTTGTAATTCTTGCATCATTGCAAGAAAGATCGAGTAAAGATAATTGATTAGAAACAACGAGTAATTGAGACACAGACTAGCTCAGGCTCACCTCCTATGGACCAGCCGTGATGGCGGAAGGGGACCAGCGCACCAGCAGCTCATAGGCAGTGGTCTGCTGCAAGGCTGGAGCGAGCCAGATAGTGCGCTCCTCGAACCCGGTGAGCTGGACCGGGTGGAGTGTTACCGGTCTGCCGTTCAGGCGAGCCTCGCAGATACGCTGGTTGGGAAGCAGTGCCAGGCCGGGCAGCAGCTCCCAGTCCGGTTCACTAATCGTGAGCTGCACCTGCAGGCTATCCTGTTCTACGGTCAGCTCGACATCGAGAGAAGCCGAGGCCAGAGGGATGCGGCGCAGGGCAGCCCGGGGCCAGCTACTGGGGGGCTGGGGAATACAGAGTAGACGGCGTTTGGCCACCTCGGGGCGGAGGCCGAAGAAATAGTGTACGACGGGCCAGACGATGCCGTAACTTGACCAGAGTTGTAAGAAGCAGCCCCCGTCGGGAGCGTACTCGCTCAGCGTACCAGGTGAGGCCAGGCCGAAGGCGGTACTCATGCGCTGCATCCAGGCCAGGGCCTGATCGGCGTGACCGTAGCGAGCCGCGCCGACTGCCAGGGCGCCTGAAGGTAAGGTCATGACCGCTCGGTTGCGCCGGGCATTGAGGACCAACCCGCAGGTCTCCTGCCACTCGGGTGTTTCCAGGCGTGCCAGCAGCGAACTGGCCTGAGCCAGCGAGGGCAGGCCAGCGTCCAGAGCCAGAGCCTGGACCATGTGGTATAGTAGCCAGGGGCGAGGAACCTCCTCGGCCTGGGCGCGGCTGGAATCGGAGGAGGCGAGCTGTTCCTGAAGGGCCTGCTCCAGAGCTGCTGCCGCTTCCTGAAGGACCTGGGCCTCACCCTCCTCTGAAGTGCGGGCGGCCTCCGCGGCGCGGGTCTGCAACCGGTTCTGGTGCTGGCGCAGACTGTGAGGGGAGGCGTAGAGATCGCCGAAGAGGCCCTCGCGTGGCACCCACCAGGCGTCGCGCACATGGGCGCGAGTCTGCGCGGCGCGCTGGCGCAAGTCGGTGGCCAGCCCGGGGTCGTCCAGTTCAGTGGCCAGGATAGCGAGGCAATCCAGAGCCTCGGCCAGGTAGGCGGCCACGTCCAGCGCCTGCACCTCCTCGCTGGCCATCTCCGGCGTCTCTACGATGCTTTTGCCGTGGGGGACCAGGGTAGCGCGCCGGTCGCAGTCAGCCAGCGGCCAGGCGCGCAGGGCCTGCAGACAGAAGGGGAACAGCTCTCTCAGCAGGTCCTGGTCCCCAGTCCAGCAGTAGGTATGGTAGAGTGCGCGCACGAAGAGCGGCAGCTCCACCAGGTTACCGCTCGCCCAGAGCTGGCCATAGGGGAGCACTTCATGAGGCACGGAGCCGTGAGGGTCGCAGCGTTCACCGAAGGCGGCCAGGGTGCGCAGGCTAAGCACGGCAGCCTCGGTCTGCCCGATGGGGAGCAGTGGCAACACTCCATAGGCCGTATCGCAGCCAAACCACCAGGGGAAGTCGGGCAGGCCGGCCATCAGACCGGCACCGATGCCTGGCACCTCCAGTAGGAGGCGGGCGGTATTGGCCTTAGACCAGGCGAAAACCTCATTGAAAGCCAGATCGGGCGAGGACAGGACGCAGTGCTCGAAGGGGGAGCGAGACTCAGCCTGGGCGCGGTGCTGAGCTTCGACGAGCACAGGCGTCAGGCCGCCTAAGACGCGTCCCCCACGCGTCAGGCGAGCAAAGAGGTCGGCAGCCGACCCCGCGCTGCGCGCGGGACCGGTGATGAGGAAGCTGAGCCGCGCAGGGCCAGCGGAGGAGACCTGGCAGCGATACCAGAGCGCGGCGCCGGTGCCGCGTCCGCCGGTGCGCTCCGGCCCCCAGATGGAGTGGCCTACCTGCCAGGCAATGGGAGTGACTGTGGCTCCCACGCAGGCCGTCCACGTGGGGTGGAGCGCGTCGCGCAGCACGACGGCGGCCAGCTCCTCATCATACTCGGCCAGGTCTTCTCCGTCGTGCCAGCCGAGGCGTTCCTCGGCCATCCAGGCGCCATGCAAATCGCTGCGTGCCACCAGGCCGCAGAGCACTTCGCTGACCGCTGCCTCTCTCAGGTGTGGCTCCGCCTTGCTGGCCCTGGCCTCTAGGGGCCGGGCCTGCTGCTGGCTCTGGTGATCTGAACCAGGCAGTGCCCTCAAGGTCAATTCGATGACCAGGGCGCTTTCATCGGGCACAATCCATTCGCGACGCTCGACGGCGAGGCTCAGCGCCGGGAGTGTATAGCTGAATGTTACACCGGCGGCGCTCCATTGCCAGCGCTCGGGAGCGGTGAGCCAGTGCGTTTCTTCGCTTCCGGCCAGGCGCAGCCCAAACCAGTAGCCGTCAAGCAGTTTGAGTGGCGGAGCCCACAAACCACCCATCTCGCCTGGTTGGTGCCAGCCCATGTCGGGAAAGCGACCATCTAAGGTGGCGATGGTATAGAGGCGCCTGCCGCTGAGGGCATAGTAACGCTTCCCGTCGGGACGCGCCTGCAGGGCTGGACCATCTTGCTGCTCTTCGTACACAGTTCCTTATCTCCTCTTCGGCAATACTGGTTTGGCTGCTCCGGCTTCTAGACGCAAGGAAGACAGCTGTACTCTGGCGTTGTGGCTCTTATTGATTAGTAACTAGTAACCGCGCGTCGAGGCGCGCACTATCAGCTCTGGTTGTAGAAAGACGTGTGGCTCTTCCGGCGGGGTACCGCGCAGGACGGCGCACAGTAGTTGCACCAGGATGCGCCCTACCTCGTTGATGGGCTGGCGTAGGGTCGTGAGCGGGGGAGTTAAGTACGAGCCAAGCCCGAGACCGTCAAAGCCAATCACTGAGAAAGCGGGTCCGACCTGGACCCCGGCATCAAGCGCGGCTCGCATCACACCGACGGCGAGCACATCGCTGATGGCAAAGATGGCTGTTGGTGGCTCTTCCCAGGAGAGTAGTTGCTGCGTGAGAAGGTAGCCGTCTTTCTGAGAGATGCCGCTTGGAATACACAGGCGTGGGTCGTAGGGCAGATTAGCCTGCGCCAGGGCCTCGCGGTAGCCGGCACGTCGATCGCGCTCCCAGTGATAGGTATCGCCTCCACCGATGAAGGCGATGCGCCGATGACCTAAGCCGATGAGATGCTCGGTGCCGATTCTGGCCCCACTGCGGTTGTCGACCTCGGCCCAGGGATAGGGATAGAGCCGGGCCTCAGCCAGATCTTCAGCGGAGCGACCGAAAAGCACGTGGGGATAGCGGTGACGGCACAGATAGGCGAGGCGATGGTCGTTCGGACGCAGGTCAGTAAGAATCACGCCGTCGGCGTGCCGTCCACCGAGAATGCGCTGATAGACACCTAGTTCGCGTTCTCCCTCTTCAGCTCTCACCAGGAGAACGTCGAAGTGATGACTGGCGGCCTCATCTGCGATGCCAGCGAGCAGTTCGACCAGAAAGGGGTCGGCGCTGCCGGCACCGGTGTCGAGGTTAAGGGCACGCGAGACCAGGGCGATGGTGTCAGTGCGCGCGTGGTTGAGGTGGCGAGCGCTGGCGTTGGGCACGTAGTTGAGCTGCGCGGCCAGATCCTGGATGCGCTGGCGTGTGGCCTGCGGAATCGAGGGATCATCACGCAGGGCGCGCGAGACGGTGGATTTGTTGACGCCCGCCCGCCGGGCAATCTCCGCAATCGTGGGCCGCGCGGTGTTCAGCTCGGGAAGCATCTGCCCGAGCTGCTCCCCGGACTGTCGCGGCTCGTTCGGGCCGGCGCTTGCCATGTGCTGCTCCTGTGTGGTCATCAGAGACCCCCTGACCGCAGTCTCCTCATTGCTTGTCTGACTGGTCGCTGCGCTGCGATCCGCTACCCTGACTGCTTCTCTCCGGTCGCTTTATCTACGCAACCGGTTGCGTTAGCTTATTGATTAGATACCATATAGAGCGGTTGTCTGTCAAGATGGAAACCGGGACGAAACTGGGGGCGACGAGGGGGCCAGATGGGTGCTAGCTGGTGCTTTTCTAGCCCGTTGTCTCCGTTCGCTCGACTTCGTTTATTTTCTAGGGGTATAATGAAAGCCCAAGCCCTGAACAAACATTCTATCGTAGTGCCACTCTACGCGCCTGGTCGTATGGAGCCATCAAGGGAACAGTGATGAAGTGTGAGTTCCACAGAGGGAACTACGATGAAGCCTTCTTGTGAAAAGAGTGAGATGCAACCACAGTCTCTGGAGGAGAATGGGGGCCGGGAGACATCCATGCTGGAGCAACTTGCTAAGATCGATCTGGTGGCGCTGGATGCTGCGGTTGCAACGGGCGTGGCGGGTGAGCGGGCCAGGCGCCTGCTCGCCAACCGCCAGCGGCTGGCTCCCCAGCGACCCGCGCACCTGCTCCTCCATGCCCACAGTCCGCACGAGGAGGAGCAGGCGAGCGCTGCCGCGGCCCGGCTGGCGCCGCTGGTCGCCGCTGTTCATCTGCGGCGGCTGCACAGTCGTACCGAGGTTGCCCGCGAGGCCCTGGCCCTGCATCGCCAGCTCTGGCCAGTGCAGGACGAAGCCCAGCGCAAAGCCCGCCTCCTGCTGCTGATCCGTCGCGGCGGCGCGGGTCGTCCGCAGTTCATTGCCCCCTTTGTCGGCGGCGCCGGCACCACCTGCGGGGCCTGGACCCCGATTGTGGCCTACCGCCAGGGGCGCCAGACCTGGATCGCTGGCACGCGCCCACCCGAAGAGGAGCGCGGCGCCGAACCGATCCGCGGCTTCCTGCGCGGCAACTATGCCCAGGGAGTCTGCCCGGTCGAGTGCAGTTTCTGTTATTTGCGCGGCCTGCAGGGGATGGGCCTCAAGAGCGTGGCCCTCAACCTGGAGGACGTGGTGCCTGAACTGGAGCAGTTGCCCCGCGGCAGCGTGGTCAACT
>NZ_JADGIA010000131.1 GCF_019683635.1 Thermogemmatispora sp.
CCCCCGCCACATAGGCCCCCCGCCCCTGCCCCAAACGCGCCAGACGCCGCGCCTCGTTGACCGCCTCCACAAAGCTTGCTCCCGCCAGGCCAGCGCTGATGACCGCCGCCACCGCCGCCGCACCGGCGATCGCCAGACCCGTAAAGTGAGTCGGGCGACAGACTTCCTCAACTCGCTCCAGAAAGCGCTCAACCGGCTCCAGCGGCACCGCGATCCCTACAGGTGCGATGCGCATGGCCGCCCCATTGGTATCGCCCCGCCGCCCGGCCTCCTCGGGAGCCGTCCCTCGGCGCACCGCCTCCAAGGCCCGCCGAGACGATGGCCCTAGCTGCTCACTCCCATCGGCCTCCGCCTGCTCGGCCCAGCGGAGCAGTTCCTCTACAAACCGCGCGCCCTCTAGATGGCCCTGGCCTTCCACCAACAGGCGTGCCACCAGCAGAGCCTGTTGCGTATCGTCGGTCACTCGGCCAGCCGGCTGTCCGGCACTAATGACATTCTGCGGGGGGCCAGCCTCAAACCCCTCCAGGACCGGAAAAAGCCGGGCCACCACCGGGCGTGGCAGCATCTGCGTTGGCATACCCAGGGCATCACCAATCGCCAGCCCCAGCAAGGCCCCTTGCGCCCGGCGCCTCATCTCTTGCTGGTCGCGTAGCGCTGCTCGGCGCGCTTCATGCATGGCTGCTACCTCCGCGGTCGCTCGTTCTGGTTCAGATCAAAGGTCATATAGAGGCGGAAATGCGACGGGTCCAACAAGCTGATAACATGCTCGATCACCTGCCCCTCGTGGTCACGTGTTACTCGCCGGCTCAGCAAGAATGCCTCTCCAATCGCCTTCCCTAAGAGATGGGCTTCCTCTGTGCGCAGGCGCGTCACTTCTACCCACTCCTCTCCAGTCGCAGGCACCAGTCCTAAACGCCCCGTCAGCGCCTCCATCAGCGACTCATGGGCGAAATCGATATCCAACAAAGCACTCGTCTGCTCGGTCAGCGGAATACGGCTGCGCTCCAGCGAGATCGGTTCACGCCCCTCTAGCAGGCGCAGGCGGTCCAGGGCAATGAAATGCTCCGCCTCTACTTGCAGGCGCTCCCGCAGCTCAGGTTCGACCACTGCTCCAAAGTAGAGCACGCGTGTCGTCACTTGTGCTCCCTGACGCATCAGCGCTCGCGACCAGCCCTGGCTCCAGTCCAGAGGCCGATGATCAAAGGTGATATAGCTGCCTGAGCCAGCTCGCGTCTGAATAAGCTGTTTGCGCGCTAACTCCGCCAGCGCTTGCCGCACGGTCATGCGACTGACACCGAAGCGCCGCGCTAGCTCATATTCACCCGGTAGCCGCTGGCCTGTTGGCAGGCGTCCGCTGCGGATCTCCTCCTCAAGGGCAGCACAGATTTGCAAATAGGCTCTATTCTGTCTAGACATCTTGTAGACAAGTTTACCCATCCCTGTCTAGCATGTCAAGGGGAGTGCTAGGAGCTTTCTCCTGCGGTATTTGGTGAGGCTCTGTATAGTGGAAATGGATGGTAACACCATTCCCACACATAATGCGGCAGCATGGTGAGTCGCTGAGAGACCAAAGACGCTCACCGAAACCGGGAACGTGTGTTGCGTCAAGAAGCGTTGTGAAGGGGCGCCCTGCGGCGCAATGGCCTTCAGCAGCGCCATTTCGTTAGCACAAGGAGGGAATAACCGATATGACCACTGTCTCGTCTGAAAAGCACCATAGTGTCATTGGCAAAGACGAGCTGATTCACCAGACGGCGGCCAGGGCCGGCCTCAGTCTCAAGGAGACGGGCAAAGTTATCGATGCCTTCACCGAAGTGGTACGCGAGGAACTGGCCCGTGGGCACGAGGTTCGTCTGATGGGCTTCGGCACCTGGAGTCTGCGCACCGTTGCTCCGCGCAAAGTCAAATCCATCCGTGGGGGGCAGCAGATTACTATTCCCGCGCGCAAACGAGTCGGCTTCTCCGTGGGGGCTGTCCTGGCCCAGGCGGCCAAGGGGCAGCAAGGACGAGCGCATGGGGAGAGCGAGCGGCAGGGAGAGCGGCGGCACCACTAGTGTGCTCTCCCTCCCCTCCCGCGGTTCTCCTGAGCTTGTCTCACCTGTGACCTCGCCAGGAGAAAAACGCCTGGCTCTCTGGGTCTCGCTATCAGTCTGATTGGCCAGACTGCCACTCTCCCCATACGCGAGGCTGCCAGCAAGCCTGGCAGGAGTGTATTCACGAGTCGGCGAGTCCGGTTCCTCAGCAGCCGACTGGACTGACTGACTCTGGGCCGACGAGCCTGTGCATCGCGCTTGGCCAGGGTCAGTGTACCAGCGCACACACCGAAGGGGAGGGCCTGCAACTGAGCTGACAAGATGATTCGCCGACCTGGCCCTGCGCCAGCGCAGCATTTCCGGCTGAATGGAGCCAAGTCGAAGGAAGCGTCCAGGCCCGTACCCAGGGACGAAGGGACTGGCTGTCGCAAGCTGCTAGTGTTGGAGAGCAAGTAGCAGCTTGCGACAGCAGTCCTTTCCTTCTCATTCCTTACGCGGCCCTTCCAGACTCCAGGCGGGGGCCGCTCTTTCGTTCGCCAGCACTCACCCCTAGCTAGAGATTCGGATGGTGTTCCAGGTACTGGAGCACAGCGGGCCGCTCATCCGGGCGCAGCGGACGGAAGGCGCTGCCATCGTTGATGAAGACCAGGCGCGTGCCCTGAAAGTGCACCAGCATGTCTGGCTTGTGATCGCCGTTGACATCGGCGAAGCTCAGGGTCACTGGCACCAGACTGGCGTCTGGATCATAGAGCTGGGGACCGCTATAGATGCGGGCATGAGCCGGATCGCCTCCTGGCAGCTCAATGATCTCGATGTGACCGTTCAAATTGAGCGCAATGAAGTGGCTTGGGATACCCGCCGCCTCATTGTGGCCCACAAAGGCATCGATCTGAAAGGTCCGCGGGCGCCCGTAGCGCAGATCATCCAGGGTTGTCTGGCCCCATGAGATCAGCGGCAGCAATAGGCACCAGAGGAGGAGCATGCAAAGCATGCCCAACCCAAGATACAGCAACGGATGAGCCTGGAACCAGCGGCGCGTCTGAGGCGCTCGCTTGCCTGTCGTCTTCGCCTCTCGCGCCGGCGCGGCTCCTGCGGCCTGGCCCCGCTGCTCTCCACGAGTGCCTGTCGTGGGGCGATCCGCTGTCAGCGTGGCACGCGATCCACCTGTGGTCTGGCCCGCTCCCCTCAGCGAGCGCTTCGACCCGGTCTGGCCTTCTCCCTTTATCTCGACCCTCCTCCACTCCGCGATCTCTTCAGAAGCCACGTCGGCCAGCGTTGGACGCGGACGCGAGGCTCGCTGCGCCACCGGCTCTACTGATTCCACCGATCCGGCTGCTCGCTCCGATCCGCTCTCCGATTGCAGAGGACGATGACGCAGGGCACTCTTCGGAGTGAGCCTGTCGGTTGCTTCAAGTACAGGCATAGCCTGGTTCTCCTTTCGTCTCGTCAAGCGTCAGTCTCTCAGCCAAGCTTGCACTGCAAAGGGCAGTGCCTCAGAAATAGCGACAGCGGTCGGAGCACTCGCGTTGGCTTCCGCCTGTCGTCTCTTCTCTCCTTCTCCTGCCAGGGTAACATAGAACATATGTTCTAGTCAAGAGGGAGGAGAAGAGCTTCCTACAAGCGATGAACAGGAGGAACAAGAATGCTAGCGATGTGTGTGTCTCATTGGGTTCGTCCGCAGAGCAAGGCATGTGCCCGCGGCTCGCTGCTCAAGACGAGGAGCTGCCGCCGAGGTGCTGCCGTTGGAAGCAAACACGTCACACATGGGCGAAGTGAAGCATGAGATAGCCAATCACTCTACGGGCAGCGCGGGACTCGCAGGCCTGGCCTGCTGTTGCTTCCCTCACCTGCGAGGGAGGCCAGGCTCCCTTTGCTGAGGATAGTGTAGCATCCCCCCCTGGTTTTTGCCAGGGGCCTATAAGCAACTTTCCCGGCGGTGGGAAGGAGAGGGCGGGAGGCCGCTCGGCAAGCGGAATGAACTGCGTTCAGAGCAACTCTTCCCGCTCCAGAACAGCCTGCAGATCGGCGGGAAGTGGGGCCTCTAGCTTCAGCGTTGTTCCCGTCACTGGATGGGGCAGGACAAGCTGTGCGGCGTGCAAGAACTGGCGCGTCAGGCCAGGCAGGCGGTGATTGCTGCGCCCGTAGACCGGGTCGCCTGCCACAGGATAGCCGATGGCCTTCAGGTGGA
The DNA here is from genome assembly GCF_019683635.1 of Thermogemmatispora sp. Taxonomy (GTDB): domain Bacteria; phylum Chloroflexota; class Ktedonobacteria; order Ktedonobacterales; family Ktedonobacteraceae; genus Thermogemmatispora. The sequence goes on from NZ_JADGIA010000131.1 coordinate 4,222, forward strand.
CGCGGATCTGATGGGTCCGGCCCGTCTCTGGCTCGACCGACAAGAGCGTATGCTGTGCGAAACGACGCACGACCCGAAAATGAGTCCGTGCCTCACGGCTATGGTGGGCGGTCACTGTCATCAGTTGGCGATTGCGCGGGTCGCGCCCAATGGGGGCCTCGATCGTGCCCTGGTCAAGCGGCACCTGGCCCACCACCAGGGCGAGATAGCGCTTGTGGATCTGGCGTCGTTGCATCATATCGGCCAGAGCCGTCAGGGCTTGCTGATGCTTGGCCACCAGAAGCAACCCCGAAGTATCCTTATCCAGGCGATGTACCAGTCCAGGACGTTCCCCACTGCCAACCTCGCGCAGCTGGGGGCGGTAGGCCAGCAAAGCATTGACCAGCGTATCCTCCTCGTGGCCAGGGGCAGGATGCACCACCATCCCGGCTGCCTTATTGACCACCAGCAGATCATCGTCTTCGTAGACAATCTCCAGGGGCAGCGCACGCGGCGCTACCTCCGTCACGCGCTGGGGCAGCTGCCAGAGGATCTCGACCACATCGCCGGCCCGCAGTGCATAGCCCGCCTTCTCGCGCTCTCCGTTAACGAGCACCGCCCCTTCTTCGATCAGACGCTGCACCGCTGTCCGTGAAAGCGGGGCCAGTAGCTGCTGTACAAAGCGATCCAGGCGTTGGCCGGCCTCTGCGGGGCCAATCTCGTATCTGCGCACTTCATTGTGAGATTCTGCTGACACGGCTTCTTGTCCTGATTGAAGACGGTAAAATCTGGATTCGGGGGCTGACATACTCCTTCCTTACGCTCCTTCCGCGCTGAGCGTCTAGAGACAGGGTTTTAGCGATGAGAATTGGCCGGGGGCTGTCCCGGGCGTAGCGTTGGCGAGGTCGCCGCCTGCTCTGTTGGTGCCCGCTCGATCTCCGCCTCCGTCGCTCCCCGCGCGGGAGACTGTTCACCTGAGCCAGAGGTCCGTGGTAGTGCGCCTACTACCATCAGCAGGAGGAGCAGGATGACCCCCACCGTGATGGCCGAATCGGCCAGGTTAAAGACGGCGAACCGAAAGCCGATCTGGGGAATGCGGAAGAGGATAAAGTCAACCACGTAGCCGCCATGCCGCACACGATCGATGAGGTTGCCGACTGCCCCGCCGATAATCAGCCCGAAGACCAGCTTGTAACTCAGTGGCCCCGAGTTCAAGCCGCGTAGATAGAGCGTGATGACGACTGCTACCGCTACGGCAATCAGGCCCGCCAGCACCACACTATTAGCAAAGAGGCCGAAGGCCGCTCCGCTATTGCGAGTGTAATAGAGGGACAGATATTCACCCAGCAGCGGAACCACGCGCCCACTGTCGGGAGGACTCAGATAGCTAACCACGAGCGCCTTGGTCCACTGGTCGAGAGCAACAATGAGGACCATCACTAGCAGGGCTAGCAGATCGTAGAGACGTGCACGACGCGCGCTCACTGCTCTTTGTTCTTCCTTTCTCTCTCGCTCGGTCCAGCTTGTTCGTCGGGCTTCCGACGTTCAGGAGACGCTGCCTCCTCCGCCTCGGCTGATCAGGCCGGCTCTTCAGGCTGGATCGCCGGCCTTTCTTGTCGTGTATGTGCGTTCACAAGGGCTATTGTATTGTAGCCGATTTTCTTTCGCTTGAAAAGGAGCGGTCCGCTAGCAGACTTACAGACGTCCTGCGTGGACCGCTCCTTGCCGGTCATGACATCCCCCCGGCTGCCCGGCCATAGCCGCCGGACCGCCAGTCAGAGAGGGCGGAGCGTAGCTGCGGCGCTGGCCCGCTCCGAGATTAGCCAGCGAAGCTCTCGCGGCCAGCCTGGCGCTGAGACTCGCACTGCACATCCCGCGCAGCCCACGGAATGGCCTCCAGACGTTTCTCAGGAATGGGGCGTCCGCAACTCACACACAGCCCGTAGGTCCCCTCCTCAATGCGGGCCAGCGCCGCCTCGACCTCCGCTAGCAGGGCCTGCTCGTTTTCGAGAATCGACTGCTCCTGTTGATAGGTCTGAATCTCGGTTGCCGAGTCCTCATTATCCTGGGGCAACGGCTCCGCTGAGGCCGGAGGAGCAGTCAGCTGGGCAATGTCCGCCCGCAGCTCGTCACGTTTTGCCTCCAGCAATGCCTTCATCTTTGCCAGGTCGATGCTCATGACTTGGCCTCCTTCGTGATCATGCCATGCTCCTGAAAACCAGCCACCGACCTCCTCACGTCACAAGCTCGCCAACCAGGCGGTACAGGCCACCTCAGACAGGCCACGCCTTCACTCGTCCGCCCTTTTCCTCCAGTAGAGCGGCGCCGACCGCCGCCTGCTTCACCCGGCTGACGAGTGGCCGGCCAGGTAGGGAGCCAGGCGAGCCCCTCCGTCGACATCTGCTCGCTTGTCTCACTGCCCAGCGGCATCCTTCGGTGATCTCGTCCGGCTACGGCCTGATCTGCCGCACCCTGGTGACGGGCTGGTTGGCCAGGCTTCTCTAGAGCATGCCAGAAGCCCTCACATCACTCACATGTCCTCAAATTGTACACCAAATCTCACGGAAGGCAAGTCAGCCTCCCTGCCCTCTGGACCTGGGTCGTCGCGCTCGGCAGCCCAGGCGCTCAAGCCTGCTTCTCGATAAGCTGAGCGAGGAAAGGGGGGGTCTCTCTTGCCTTCTGTGTTATGCTAGAATTGTTCTCTGTGCTCTGGATGAGCCGGAACCAAAAGCGAGCAGAACGGAGCCGAACCAATCTCGCGCCTGGATGGAATGGAAGGCCATGTCAACAGTCTCTGAGGATGGAGCACACGCCCAGCAGCCGACTAACAGTCAATCCGTCCCCTCGCTCTTCAGTGAGTTTGATCTCTATCTCTTCGGGCAAGGTCGGGAGTATCGTCTCTACGACAAGATGGGCGCCCACCCACGTGTGGTCAATGGGATCAGCGGGGTACACTTTGCTACCTGGGCTCCCAACGCCGAGTCTGTCTCTGTCATCGGCGACTTCAACGGCTGGAATCGCTCCGCTCACCCGATGCAGCTCCGTCACCGTGAGCTGGGCGTCTGGGAGTGCTTTATTCCCGGCGTGCAGGTGGGCGCGCTCTACAAATATGCAATCGTTTCGCGGGTGAATCACCAGGTTCTGGAGAAAGCCGATCCTTACGCCTTTGCCGCTGAGCTACGCCCTGCGACTGCCAGCATCGTCGCCGACCTGCGTCGCTACCGCTGGCACGATGAGGAGTGGGTGCGCCAGCGAGCGGCACGCCAGCGGCTCTCCGCTCCTCTCTCGATCTACGAGGTGCATCTAGGCTCCTGGCGCCATGTCCCCGAGCGCCATCGCCCCGATGCCGTCGAGGAGGATCGCTTTTTGACCTACCGTGAGCTGGCTCACGCCCTGGCCGCCTACGTCAAGGATCTGGGCTTCACCCATATCGAGCTGCTTCCTATTGCGGAGCATCCGTACGATGGCTCCTGGGGCTACCAGGTGACTGGCTACTATGCCCCCACCAGTCGCTACGGCAGTCCGGAGGATTTCCAGTACTTTGTCGATTATCTCCATCAGCAGGGCATTGGCGTCATTCTCGATTGGGTGCCGTCTCATTTCCCCCGGGACGCCCACGGCTTGAGTCTCTTCGATGGCACCCACCTCTATGAGTACGCCGATCCCCGCAAGGGGGAACACCGCGAGTGGGGCACGCTGGTCTTCGACTATGGTCGCAGCGAGGTGCGCAATTTCTTGATTGCCAACGCGCTCTTCTGGCTGCGCGAGTACCATATCGATGGGTTGCGCGTCGACGCCGTGGCCTCAATGCTCTACCTGGACTATATGCGCGGCCCCGGGGAATGGGTCCCGAATCGCTACGGCGGACGCGAGCACCTGGAGGCCATCGATTTCTTGCGCCAACTGAACGAGGCGGTCTACGCCGAGGAGCTGGGTGCTCTGACTATCGCTGAGGAGTCCACTGCCTGGCCGCTGGTTTCACGCCCCACCTACGTCGGAGGACTGGGCTTCAGCATGAAGTGGAATATGGGCTGGATGCATGATATGCTTGAATATATGCGCCTTGACCCTATCTATCGCCGCTATCATCATAATAATATCACGTTCTCTCTGACATACGCTTTCTCCGAAAACTTCGTGCTGCCGCTCTCTCACGATGAGGTGGTCCATATGAAGGGGTCGCTGTTGACCAAGATGCCGGGCGACCTCTGGCAACGTTTTGCCAACCTGCGCGCCTTCTTAGGCTACATGTGGGGGCATCCGGGCAAGAAACTGCTCTTTATGGGCGGCGAGTTCGGCCAGTGGCGCGAGTGGAACTATCGTGAGAGCCTCGACTGGCATCTGCTGGAGCCGCCCAGCGATCCACATCACGCCCAGCTGCGCGACTTCGTTCGCGACCTGAATCGCCTCCTCCAGCAGGAGCCGGCCTTGAGCACTCTGGACTGCGAGCCGGAGGGCTTCGCCTGGATCGATTGCCACGATAGCGAGAACAGCGTGATCTCTTTCCAACGCCGCAGCCAGCGCCCGGAGGAAACGCTCATCTTCATCTGTAACTTCACACCCGTGCCACGCTTCGGCTATCGCGTTGGGGCTCCCTTTGCCGGGGAGTACTATGAGGTGCTCAATAGCGATGATCTGCGCTATGGTGGCAGTGGCCTCGGCAATCCTCAGCCGCTTCCTAGCACTCCGCTCGCCTGGCAGTCCTGCCCGCAGTCAATCGTGCTGACGTTGCCGCCGCTCTCTACCATTGTTTTAAAGTGGCGTCCCTTCGGCTCGCCCTCCGCCACGGCAGCTAGCAGCCAGCCCGGCCAACAGTCAGAGCAATAAGCAAAAGGACCGCATTATCCGTGAGGAAGAAGGACGATGAGTCGCAATCATAATCATTCACCGTCGCAGCATCAGCCGTCGAAAGGCAACCAGTTTAACCATCGGAGCCGCAAGGCGGCAGAGCGCTTCCGCTCGTTCCAGAGCAAGCGCCGGCCTATGACCGAAGATGAACGCCTGCTGACGCGCCCAACACGTCCGTTGGTGAGTCCATCAGAACCACCTCCGAGCGAGCAGATCCAGGCCGATGAGCATGCCCTGGAGCGCGCGCTCCACTTTGACTTTACCATCACCGACCCCTGGCGCGTCTTTCGCATTATGAGTGAGTTCGTCAACGGCTTCGACGCGCTGGCCCATATTCCTCCAGCAGTGGCCATCTTCGGCTCGGCTCGCACCCGGCCTAATGATCCCGCCTATGCCGCTGCTGTGGAGACCGCGCGCCTGCTGGCACAGGCAGGCTTCGCTATTATCACCGGGGGCGGGCCAGGGATTATGGAGGCCGCCAATAAGGGAGCCCAGGAAGGGGGCAATCTCTCCATTGGTTGCAACATCGAACTGCCTTTCGAGCAGGCCTCGAACCCCTACCTGGATATCTCAATCGACTTCCGCTACTTCATGGTTCGCAAGACCATGTTCGTGAAATACTCCAACGCCTTCGTGATCTTTCCGGGCGGCTTCGGCACTATGGATGAGCTGTTCGAGGCCCTGACCCTGATTCAGACGCGTAAGGTCAGCCATTTCCCGGTGATCCTCTACGATTCTCGCTATTGGGGCGGTTTACTGCACTGGCTGCACCATACGATGCTGGCCGAGGGCAAGATTTCCCCAGGCGATGCCGAGCTGCTGCGCGTCTCGGATGATCCCCAGGAGATCTGCCGTCTGGTACGCGAAGCCTACGAGACCTACCGCCAGGAGCGCGAGGACCCGAATCGCGAGAAGTCGATTCGCTAAGTCCTCCCTCACGGCGGCGCTTGGCCTCACCCAACCTCCTCTGGCCCTCACCCTCGTCTCGCTGATCCCGGCCCTCCCTGGCCGTCTTGTCCCTGACCTACAGCCAGGTCGAAGGGAATGTCTGCGCGACCTGGCTGGCCTCCAAAGTCTTCCTCCACTCCGGTTGGCGACAGCTCTGCTGGTGGAATGGTACCGTTGGCCTGACGACGCAGCTCTTCGTAATGAAGGAGCCCCACGCCGAGCATGACAAGCACCCCTCCAAGAAGCTGGTCAGGAGTCAATGCTTCACCAAGCCAGACGTAGGCGATGGCGCTGCCTGCTACAAGCTCTAACATGGCGGCGATCCCCACCCGGCCCGCATCCAGATAGTGCAAGGCCGCCAGCTCGCACAGGAACGGTAGTGCCATACCCAGTATCCCTACTGCTACCAATGCCGGCCACAGACCCGGCTGCAGGCTAGCGAGCGGTATATGCCACGGCGGTTGCACGAGCAGCCAGAAGAGGGCCGCGACGATTGCCCCCCAGGTCGTCGCGCTCAGGGCCGGCAGCTCACGCCCAACCCGTCGTCCCAGCAACAGGTAGGCGGCAAAAGAGAGAATCGAGAGTAACGCATAGAGCACCCCCAGGCCATCCAAACGCAGGAACCGCTGCTGCCAGGCTCCCGTCACCAGCACAAGACCGCTTCCGGCCAGCAGCAAGGCCCCCAGTACCGGCAGGGCCGGCCAGCGACGTCGCCAGAGCGCCTCACCGAGCACCAGCCAGGCCGGGGTACTGAACTGGATGACCAGGGCGATGGCCACCGGCAGACGGCTAATAGCCATGAAATAGCTATAGGCCACTGTCGCCATTGCCAGGCCCAAGGCCAGCAGCCAGCCCCAGCTCCGGCGCGGTGGCAAGACCTTCCCACGCTGGACCACGCCCAGCAATACCAGCAGGCAGGCCCCCCCAATGAGCATGCGCCATTCCACCAGCGTCAGTGGCGTTAGCGCGCTTTCATCGAACAGCTTGCGCGCGAGATTCCCATTGAAACCAAAGAGGAGCGAGGCCAATCCAACCAGCAGATAGCCACGGAGGCGCCAGCGCCCCTCACCCTTGCGATTCAACACGCGATGATCCTTTCTGTGCCATGCCATGTCTCGTGAAGCCACCCAACTGCACCCCACCACCCGCCCTCAGCAGCCAAGCCAAGTCGGGTCGCTCTTGACCACCTCCCCATCTCCACCTCCTCTCCCCCTTTGATCTCACCTCACAGCGGCCACCATTGACGATGCCAGCGTCGAGCCTCCTCCAGGGCCTGGCGAGTGGCTTGCGTAAAGATGGTCGCGCTGCGCTCCAGCTCCCAGGCTCCGGCGTAGAGATCGACAATGCCAAGATCAACGCCGAGCAGAGCCTCGACGATGGCCGCAGTGCAGTAGGGCACGTAGGCGCGACTGTATCCGCCCTCCTGCAGGGCAACCAGGCGCCCCTCGCAGACCTCATCGGCCAGAGCCGCAACCAGCTCGCTCAGGCGTCGGAACCCCTGCCGCGTCACCATCATGCGCGCCAGCGGATCAAGCCAGCTCGCATCTTGGCCTGCCGAGATGAGGATCAGCTGCGGGCGATAGCGCAGACCGATCGGCAGCACCAGCTGCTCAAAGGCAGCAATATAGCCGCGGTCACCTGTGCCTGCCGGTAGGGGGATGTTCACAGTGTAGCCCACGCCGGCCCCCCTCCCAACTTGCTCTAACTCACCCGACAGGCGGGGATACCAGTCACGCTGGTGCAGCGAGAGAAAGAGCACTCCCGGATCTGCATAGAAAGCCTCCTGGGTTCCGTTGCCGTGATGGACATCCCAATCGATGATCATAATGCGCTCCAGCCCGTATGTACGGCGCGCGTACTCGGCAGCGATCACCACGTTATTGAAGATACAATAGCCGAGGGCCCGGTTACGCTCAGCATGATGACCGGGCGGTCGCAGCAGCGCGTAGACATTGCGTACTGCTCCACTCATCACGGCCTCCACGGCCTGACAGGCCCCACCGGCAGCGCAAAGGGCAGCCTCTAGTGAGGCGGCGCTCACCGGTGTATCTTCGTCGATTTCTCCCCAGTCGCCTTGTCGCGGTCCACCCGCGGCGTGCGCTTGCAAACCGTCGAGATAGGGGCGCGTGTGATAGAGGAGCAGCTCTTCCTCACGGGCGGGCCGCGCACGCAGGTGCCGCATACGCCCGAGGAGGCCAGAACGCTCCAAAAACTGCCAGGTGCGCTTGATAATGGCCACGTCCGAGGGATGTGGCTCTGGATCGATCTGAAAGCTTCCCTCGCGGGTCTGCACAGAGGTCTCAACCCCCGCATCATGGGCCAGGAAACGCTCATCGAAGAGCAAGCCACTGGTCAAGCTCTCCACAGGCATCCGTTCGTTCACTCTCCCTTTCAGTTCAGGTTCAGAAGGCCCGCATCCCGGCTGCTTCAGGCAAAGCAGAGCCACCGGGCGCGACTGGGATAGTAAGAAAAACAGGAGTGTTGTTAGCATAGCACGTCCAGGTCGCCTCGGCACCAGCCAATGCACGCCTGTGTAGATGAGCTGGCCTGGCCCATGCGAGGGGCGGTAGACAGCGCACGCAAGGCCACTGCAACCGCAGCCAAGGCCCCAAAAAAGGCGCTTTGTCTCCGGGGACAGGTTCATCGGTAAGAAAAGGGGAACAAGGGCGTTTGTCTCTCCTGGAGGGCCTCGGAGAACATGGCGATTTGCGCCCGGCTGGGGAGGCTACTGCCTGCCAGTCCGTCTCTCTCGCAGCCAGCGAGCTAGCCATTGTAGCGTGTGTCCATGACAGTGACGCGACAGGAGTGTTATAATGCAGCGGGGCCTCGTGGGGCGCCGCCTCTCCCTATTCTTAGCCGAGCGATAACTGGAGGAAGAGAGAGCATCTATGATGATCGAAACCATCCCGCCGGGGACGATCATGCGTGGCCAGTACCGCATCGAACGGGCCCTGGGCAGTGGCGGCTTCGGCCATGTCTACCTGGCAGTGGATCTGCGCACGAATCAGCCTTGTGCGGTGAAAGAATATCTGGTCACCGGTGCCAGTGGCCAGGCCCAGCTCCAGCATGAGGCGCGCGTGCTCAGCCGTCTCCACCATCCCCATTTGCCCAGTTTTATCGATGCCTTTAGCGAACGCGGACGCTACTACGTAGTGCTGAGCTATATCGAAGGGCGCGACCTGACCGAGCAGCTGCGTCTGGCTCGCCAGCACGATGAGGCTATTCCTTTGCCTGTGATTCTGGGCTGGCTGCTGGCGGTCTGCGACGCTGTCCAGTTTCTCCACAGTCAGCAACCGCCGGTGATCCATCGCGATATCAAGCCCGACAATATTCGCATTACGTCCGACGGGACCGCTTATCTGGTCGACCTGGGCAACGCTAAGGCGGTGGCTGACGGCGCACGCACGCTCTTCTTCGCCCGCCATCAAGGCACGCCCGGCTATGCTCCGCCCGAACAGTATCCCGGCGGGAGCGGCACCGACCCCCGCTCCGACGTCTACGCCCTGGGTGGGACTCTGTATTTCGCGTTGACGATGCAGGAGCCAGCCAGCGTTTCGGCCCGCAATCAGGCGCTCCAGCAGGGACATTCCGGCCTGCCCTCGCTTCAGGAACAGCTGGCTCGCCTGCTGGCAGAGGAGAAAGCGGGCAAATCCTTCCGCTTCGAGGCCGCTCGCCCCACACGCGGCACGCGCATGCCACGCCATGTGGCTCAGCTTGCTATGTTACCGCCGGAGATACTGCAGCGGCTCAACGCCATTATTCAGCGCGCAATGGCACTCAAGCCTACGGAGCGCTATCAGTCAGTGGCAGAGTTCAAGGCCGAGCTGAGACAGGTACTGGAGCAGCTGCAGTCAGCGCGTCAGGAGCCGTCTGCCCCCACAGCGGAAAGAGGGCGCGCTGTCGACCCTCATAAGACGCAGCCGGACCTGCCCCAGCTCTATGAGGATCTGCATCAGGCTCGCACCAGCACGCCCGGCGTCAGCTGTCCTGTCTGTCAGATGCCACTGGCCTCTTCACAGACAGGCTGTCCTCGCTGCGGCTGGACCAGCCTGCAGGCCCCAGGCGGCCCGGCTCGTTCGGCACGCTCTGGAAGTCAGGCCAGTCAGGAGCAACCACAGCGCCTGGTGCTCCCATCGACTCGCGTACAGGCCGCTTCCTCAGCACCAGTCGTCAGCGATGCCCGCGGTCAGGGAGGACTGACACGCACACGACGTAGACCGTCCCCCGCCTCCACTGCTCCTTCTCCTTCTACCCACGCCGCTCAATCCCAGGGGTGGCCGCTCTCCCTGCCCGAGAAGGGCCTGAGCCTGCGCACGGCAATCGTGCTGACAGCCATCGCTCTGGCGGTGTTGCTCCTGGTCTTCGTCTTCCTCTTCCTGATTGCCTCCGCTCACAGCGCCGGCAGCCTTCCACCCCCCCTGCCCGGCGCCCTCTTTCTACCAACACTGCCCCTCCTCCCTCCGAACCGCTGACTC
>NZ_JADGIA010000132.1 GCF_019683635.1 Thermogemmatispora sp.
ATCCGCCACGGTCTGATTTCTCCCGACGATGGCCCGCCCGGCCCACGCCCTCGCCTTTAGCCAGCTAGCCAGCCAGGATTAGGAAGCAGCCGCCGTCTCGCTCGCCAGGTCCGTCAGCAGACGAGCAATGAGGGCCGTCCAGCCGGTCTGGTGACTAGCGCCCAGGCCACGCCCCGTCTCTCCATCGAAGTATTCGTAAAAGAGGATCAAATCACGCCAGTGCGGGTCGGTCAGAAAGCGCTGCTGCTCTCCACACCAGGCAACCTTGCCTCGCTCGTCAGGCAGGAAGAGACGGGAAAGACGCCTTGTTAGCTCCTGAGCCACTTGTGCCAGCGTCAGCTGTTTTCCTGAGCCAGTGGGGCACTCGACCAGAAGGCTGCTCCCATAGAAGCGATGATAGCGTTCCAGAGCTTCGATCAGCAGGTAGTTGAGCGGGAACCAGATAGGGCCGCGCCAGTTGGAGTTGCCGCCAAAGAGGCCGCTGCGCGATTCTGCTGGCTCGTAGTCAATGCTGAGCTGTTGACCGTCGAGCACGATAGTGTAGGGATGGTCACGGTAGTAACGCGAGAGCGAACGAATGCCATAGGGAGAGAGGAACTCGTCTTCATCCAGAAGATAGCGCAGGACACGCAGCAGGCGCTCGCGCGAAGGAATGGCCAGGAGCCGATGCGCTTCAGAGTGCTGACCACCTCCCTGCAAGTAGGAGATGTGGCGAGCGAGATCGGGCCGATTCTCCAGAAACCAGCGCAGGCGTTTTGTGAAGCCGGGGAGGGCCGCGAGCCGCTCGTCATCGAGGATGTCGACCGCCAGTAGGGGAATGATGCCAACCGCTGAGCGCACCCGCAAGGGGAAGCTGCGCCCATCGATAAGGAGCTGATCATAGTAGAAGCCATCTTCTTCATCCCACATGCCATTTCCGCCCAGGGCGTTCATAGCATCCACAATGGCGATGAAGTGCTCGAAAAACTTGGAGGCGACATCTTCATAGGCGTGATCCTCATGGGCCAGCTCCAGAGCAATGGCCAGCATCGTCAGGCAATAGAAGGCCATCCAGGCAGTGCCATCGGCCTGCTCAAGCTGCTCACCTCCAGGGAGCGAACGTGAACGGTCAAAGAGACCAATGTTGTCCAGCCCCAGGAAGCCGCCACTAAAGAGATGCCTGCCAGCCACATCTTTGCGGTTGACCCACCAGGTGAAATTGATGAGCAGCTTGTGAAAGGTACGGGCCAGAAACTGGAGATCACGGGAGCCGCGAGCTGCGGTCATCTTGTAGACTCGCCAGCAAGCCCAGGCATGGACCGGCGGATTGGCGTCCGAGAAAGCAAATTCATAGGCCGGAAGCTGCCCATTGGGATGCATGTACCATTCGCGCAAAAGCAGGATTAGCTGTTGCTTGGCAAAGTCGGGGTCAAGGCTGGCAAAGGCGACAGCGTGAAATGCCAGATCCCAGGCAGCATACCAGGGATATTCCCATTTGTCAGGCACAGAGAGAATATCACGATTGAAGAGATGCTTCCAATCGTGGTTGCGCCCACAGAGGCGAGAAGACGGCGGTGGGGGCTGCGTCGGATCGCCCTTGAGCCAGGTGGCCACGTCATAGTTGTAGAACTGGCGATTCCAGAGGAGGCCGGCGTTGGCCTGGCGAATCACACGCTGCGCCTGCTCCGGAAGCGCAGGCGGCATGCGCGCCGCATAGAAGGCATCAGCCTCTTGCCGACGCTGGACGAAGAGAGCCGAGAAGTGTTCCCCGAAGGGAGCAGCGGGCGTTTCATTCTCAGCGAAGAGGCGTAGATGCAGCCTGCACTCCTGAGTGGCGGGCAACGTGAGCACATAGTAAAAGGCGGCCTTGGTTCCCTCCTGAGCAGGATTGACCGCTTCCTGGCGTCCCTCGACCACATAGGCGTGGAAGGCATCCTTGACATAAGGGGTGGCATTGCTCACCCCAAAGAGGCGCTGGAAATTGGTTTCGTTCTCTGTGAAGAGCAGTCGCGGGGCCGGCAGGTCCGAGCGTTGCTCGGCCAGCAGCCAGAAACGGCCCAGCGAGGCATGTTCGGCCAGCAGGGCTCGACCGTCGGGGGTACTCAGACGTGGCTTTGGCCAGTAATCCTCACCATGCTGGCCCCAAATCCAGGTGTTGCGAAACCACAGCGTGGGCAGGAGATGGAGCGTGGCCGTTGCGGGGCCACGGTTGGCCACGGTCAGGCGGATCAGCATATCATTCGGCGAGGCTTTGGCATACTCGACCGTGAGGTCGAAGTAGCGATCTTCGTCAAAGACGCCGGTATCGAGCAGCTCGTACTCTGGCTCAGCCCGCGAGCGTCGGCGATTCTCTTCGACGAGGCGCGCGTAGGGATAGGCCCGCTGCGGATATTTATAGAGGGCGCGCAGGTAGGCCGAGCTGGGCACAGCGTCGAGGTAGAAATAGCATTCTTTGACATCCTCGCCGTGATTGCCTTCGGCATTGGTCAGCCCAAAAAGCCGTTCCTTGAGAATCGGGTCCTGGCCGTTCCATAGGGCCACAGCAAAGCAGAGCCGACACTCGCGGTCACAGATGCCGAGCAATCCATCCTCGCCCCAGCGATAGACGCGGCTACGCGCGTGATCATGGGGAAAATAGTCCCAGCAGGTTCCGTCTGGGGAATAGTCCTCGCGCACCGTCCCCCACTGGCGTTCGGCCAGATAGGGACCCCAGCGCTCCCAGTTGCGTTCGTGGCTCGTGGCCTCACGTAAACGCAGCTCTTCCGCCTGAGCAAACGTCTCCTCGTCCATGCAGAGATGACTCCTTCCGTTTCCGACCTCGCATTGCCAGTCCGTCTGGCCTGTCCAGAGATGGACCTGCCTGCCGCAGACTGGCCGTCTGTTTATAGAACGGCTGACCCCCCTCTGCCGCTGCAAAGCGCTCCTCTCCGGCTCACTGGCACGGCGGGAAGGGATCATCGTCCATGCGCTGCTTAGCCACTACCACCACTCTAGTCTTGTGTGAATTGCTGCGAGTTACCTGGCCTGCACCTGGGCTGAGCCACAGGAGAGATGATACACTAATACTACAAACACGTAGACAGGCTGGAGGCATGCATGTCCAGAGTATCCGCGCCGCGTAGTCCGCGCGCCGCCATTGTCGGCGTTGCCGAGTCCGACCTGGGCTACACCCCTAATAAGACCGTCCTGCAGCTGCAAGCCCAGGCGGCCCGCGCCGCCCTCGAAGATGCTGGTTTCAGCTTTGATGAGGTCGACGCCCTCTTCTGCGCTGGCAATTGGTCCTGGTCTCCTACTCTGACCCTGGCCGAGTATCTCGGCCTCAGACCGCGCTATAGCGACTCTACCAACATCGGCGGTTCCTCGTTTGAGGCTCACATCGAGCATGCTGTGGCTGCCATCGAAGCCGGTCTCATCGAGGTGGCTCTCATCGTCTACGGCAGCACCCAGCGCTCGGACCGTTCCCGCGGGCGAGTCAGTCCGACATACCGCCTCACAGAACAGTTCGAAGGGCCGTTTGGACTACCCACGCCGGTAGGAGCCTACGCCCTGGCCGCCATGCGCCACATGCACCAATTCGGCACGACCAGCGAGCAACTGGCAGAGGTAGCGGTGGCGACACGCAAGTGGGCCACGCTCAACGAGAAGGCCATGATGCGCGATCCCATCACGATTGAGGATGTGCTCACTTCGCGCTGGATCGCCGAACCCCTACACCTGCTCGATTGCTGTCTTGTCACCGATGGCGGCGGAGCCGTCGTGCTGGCCTCAGCCCAGCGAGCACGCCAGGCCCGCAAGCCTCCGGTCTGGGTATTGGGACACGGAGAAGCCCATACCCATGCAACGATCGCCAATATGCCTGATCTGGCCGTCCATCAGGCAGCCATTGCCTCCGGCCAGGCGGCCTTTGCAATGGCCGGCTTGCGGCCCGAAGAGATCGACGTTGTGGAAATTTACGATTCTTTCACCATCACGGTCATCATGACCCTGGAGGCCCTCGGCTTTTGCCCGCTCGGTGAAGGAGGGGCCTTCGTCAGTGGCCAACGCACCGCTCCGGGTGGCCCATTTCCGATGAATACTAATGGTGGTGGCCTCTCCTATTGCCACCCCGGCATGTACGGCATCTTTCTGCTCATCGAGGCCACGCGCCAATTGCGCGGCGAGTGTGGCCCGCGACAGGTCCCCGGAGCCCGTCTTGCCCTGGCCCACGGCACTGGCGGCGTTCTCTCTTCAGCGGCCACCGTTCTGCTTGGCAAAGATTGAAAGAGAGCATGCAGTATGAGTGAGGAAGCAACCTACGCCCTCCCCCAGAGCGATCCCGAGTCAGCTCCTTACTGGGAAGGCATCCAGCAGGGGGAGCTACGTCTACAGTTATGCACAGCCTGCCAACGCCACATCTTCTATCCGCGAAGCCTGTGCCCGCACTGCCACAGTGACCGGCTCGCATGGGTCAGCGCCTCGGGCCGCGGGACCATCTACTCGTATACAATCGTCCACCGCGCTTTCGGCCCCTTCGCTGCCGAGGCCCCTTTCATCATCGCCATCGTCGAGCTGGAGGAGGGCGTGCGCCTGATGACCCGCCTGATCGACGCGCCGCGCGAGCGCGTGCGCATTGGCGCTGCGGTTCAGGTCAGTTTTGAACAAGTGAGCGGGCGCCCACCACTGCCCTTTTTCCGCCTGCTGGAATAGGGTATGTGAGCAAGCCTGTCCGGCTAGAGGCCAGTATGACCAGCAGGGCGCTCAGGCAGCAAGCGGCCAGAGGCTGCTGCTGCCAATAGGCCCCTGTGGTCGTTGTCGAACCGTTGCAATGTCGCATCCCATAAAGGATGAAAGGCTCATGGAGCAGGAGAAACCCATCGCAGCAGAGCGGCTGCAGGCCTTCTTTCACCCGCGCAGTATCGCTGTGGTCGGGGCCAGCGACGAGGCACGCTGGTCGACCTATCTTGTGCAAAACCTCACAGCAAGCAACTTCTCTGGCCCGCTCTACCTGATCAATCCGCGGCGTCCCTCTGTTCACGGTCAGGCCACCCTGCCGACGCTGAGCGCTCTGCCGGAGGCGGCGGACCTGGCCTTTGTCATGGTGCCGACGCCCCAGGTGCTGCCAGTTGTCGCTGAAGGAGCAGCGCGTGGCGTGCGCCATTTTGTAGTACTCACAGCCGGCTTCCGCGAGACCGGCCCACAGGGAGAAGAGCGAGAGCGGGAGCTGCTGGCCTTTGCCCAGGCTCATGACCTGCTGATCTTGGGGCCGAATGGGAACGGCTTCATCAATGCAAGCGCCGGCATCACCCCTTATGGACTGCCCATCAATTTCCCCCTGCGCAGCGGACCAGTGGCCGTGGTGCTCCAAAGTGGAGCGCTGGCCAGCGCCGTGCTCGCCTTTGCCCAGGCCCATGCTATCGGCCTGAGCCTTCTGGTCTCGCTGGGCAACGAAGGGATGATCAGCCTTTGTGATGTGCTTGAGTATCTGCTGGCCGACTCCGCCACGCGAGCCGTGGCGTTCTTCCTCGAAAGCATTCGCCAGCCGAAGACACTGCGCCAGCTTGCAGCCCGCGCGCAAGCCCAGCACTGTGCACTGGTCGCGCTCAAAGCTGGTCGAAGTGAGGCAGGTTCACGGGCCGCCGCTGCCCACACAGGGGCTTTGGTCGGAGATGCGGCGGTCAACGCCGCTGCTCTGCGCCAACTGGGCATCATCGGCGTCTCCTCGCTAGAGGACCTGCTGACGACCGCCGCACTCGCCGCCTATCACGGCCCATTACCAGGCCGACGCCTGGGCGCGGTTACGCCCTCGGGTGGCGCCTGCGACCTGATCGCCGATCGCGCCCAGGATGAGGGCTTGCTCCTACCCGAGCTAAGCGACAGAACACGCGCCCGACTGCAGGCCGTGCTGCCACCCTTTGCTACTCCTCACAATCCGCTCGATGTGACCGGCTACGTGGTTGTCGATAGCACACTCCAACAGCGAGCCCTGGCCATCGTGCGCGAAGACCCTCAGCTTGACTTCGTGCTCAACGTGGTGAGCATCGACGGTCTGCGCCGCCCTAATCCCGAAGGTCAGCAGGCCCTCTACAATCAGTATGAGCGCCTGGCTGATCTGGTCCATACCTCGCCGCGCCCCATCCTCCTGGTCTCTAATACCTGTGTCGACCTGCCAGCAGCGCTGTTGCCAATCGTTGAGCGCACCAGTCTTCATATTATTGCCGGCCTCGAACATGGCCTGCGCGCCCTGGGTCGGCTGCTCTGGTGGTCAGAGCAGCTCAGCCAATCACAGCAACTAGACGTTGAGGAACCACAGCCAGGACCGGCGCTGGCCCTGGACAGGGCCGCGCTCGCCGCTTCTGGCATGGGTAGCTGGTCAGAGGTTCAAACGCGCGCTCTCCTGGAGCAGGCCGGTATCCCGCTCGTGCCAGCCCAACTGGCGCGTTCTGTCTCCGAAGCCCTGGCCGCCGCTCGTCACTACGGCTTTCCGGTGGCGCTGAAGATTCAGTCGCCCGCGATATTGCACAAAAGCGACATCGGCGGCGTTGCTCTGAACCTCAGCAGCGAAGAGGAGGTCACAAGGGCCTTTAACCGCCTCCTGACAGCCGCCCGTCAGCATGTGCCCGAGAGTGCGATTGAGGGCATCCTCGTCAGCCCCATGCGTCAGGAGGGCCACGAGCTGCTGGTCAGTATCCTCGCCGATCAGGTCTGGGGCCTTACCCTGACCATCGGTCTCGGCGGTCTATGGGCCGAGGTGCTCCACGATATCGCGCTGCGCCCGCTGCCCCTCAAACGTCGAGAGATTCGGGGCATGCTCGAAGAGCTACGCGGCTTCCCACTACTGCGCGGCCTTCGCAACCAACCAGGCGCCAACCTGGAACGCCTGAGCGCCGTGATCTCTCAGATCGCGCTGCTGGCCCAGACACTGGCCCCCCACCTGGAAGTGCTGGAGATCAATCCCCTGCTGGTCAACGGCGACCAGGTGGAGGTGCTCGATGCCCTGCTCATCTGGCGCAACTAAGCACGGGTGAGGCCCCACCCACGCACACCTCTAGCTGGTCTAGTCAAGTCTATTCTCTGCCCATGAGGCGGGAGAAAGGAGGAAAGCAAAACCCGTATGGCTGCATCAGCAGAGTTCAAAGAGCAGGTGCGCCGCGCCTTCGCGGCCATCCAGCCCGGGCAGCGCTACGTCTTTCGCCGCACCTTTACAGAAGGGGACATGGCACTGTTTTGTGGCCTGACAGGAGACTATAATCCGTATCACCTGGACGAAACCTTCGCCCGGGCTAGCTGGTACGGCAGGCGTATCCTCCCCGGCCTGCTCACCGGTAGCATGATCACCCACATTGGGGGCTTGCTGGGCTTCGTGGCAACCGAAATGCATTTTCGCTACCTGAAGGCCGTTTATCCAGGAGAGACCGTCACCTGCACCGTGACCTTTGCCGAGAAGGATGAAGAGCAGCGCCTCCTCTCGGCTCAGGCCAGCTTTGTGAATCAGGATGGCGTCGAGGTCCTGCAAGCCTGGTTCAAAGGCTTCCCGACCTTCATCCGCCTCCAGGCCGAACCTTCACCTTAGCGACAGAACAGCCCCTTGAAGGAGCCGGCCACGATATCAGGGGCCGCTAATAGCGGCTTGTTGTTGCCGGTATAGTGGTATATACAACTATCGAAGTAGACCATAGAGGAGGGCGCACGGTTACGGTACCGTGGGCTTCTTTAGGGAAAGGAAGGCGTATGGTCTAGACAATATACCAAGTAGACAGGCTATGTGGTATACTGTAATCTGTGTTGACCTTGATCGTCGTGGCCCCGAAAGTGAATTCTGCCGCGAGCGAGGCCGAACGAACAACTGAGAGAAATTAGTGAACAAGCAAGCATCTTCTGAACAGGAACAGCCATGAGTACGATTGTAAGAAAAAGTCCGTTGCCACGTTACTATCAACTCAAAGAGATCATGAGGGAAAAGATCCGTAACGGTGAATGGAAGCCGGGGGATCTAATCCCTTCTGAGCGTGAGCTTGGTGAGCAATACGGGATCAGTCGGATGACGGCCCGGCAGGCTATCACCGAGCTAGTGAATGAAGGGCTTTTCTACCGCGAGCAAGGGAAAGGGACCTTTGTCAGCCGGCGCAAGATTACCCAGCAGCTCATCCATCTGACGGGTTTCACCGAAGACATGAAGGCTCGCGGTCAGCAGCCGGGCACACGCGTCCTCTCTGCTGAAATGCGTCCGGCGGACGAAGCTGTCGCTGAGCGGCTGCGTATCAAGCCTGGGCTGCAAATCTTCCGTCTTCATCGCCTGCGCCTGGCCGATGGGGAGCCATTGGCCATCGAGGTTTCGCATATTAGCTTTATCGGCTGTGAAAAACTTCTCGAAGAGGACCTGGAACATAACTCGCTCTACCGTCTGTTAGAGACCAAATACGGCCTGCCTTTGCTCGAAGCTGATCAGGAGCTAGAGGCCGGACTCATTGGCAGCGAGGAAGCCCAATATCTCAAGGTCCCTGTTGGCAGCCCGGCCCTCTTCACGCGGCGAGTTACCTATACCGAGCGCAATCAACCGATCGAGTACGCCTCTTCTGTTTATTGTGGCAATAAGTACGTCTTCTATACTCATATGAAGCGCGAGCAACTGCTCTCGTAGCGTTGCCCAGCACCGAGCCAGGCAGCCGTGATCACAACAGGCAGGGCATTCCAGGAGCAGCCCAGCCCGGGGGAGAAGGATAGCGAGGAGAGCCGAGGCTGGGAACTATTTCAGTAGGAGAGTGAGGAGCAGTCAACATGTCAGCCTCTTTACAGCCTGACCATCCAGCTGAGCCATCCCTCAGCGCCCTGGTCACCGAGCAGGACAACCCCGCCAGCCGCGACATTGACCGCAAGAGTGCACTGGAGATTGTGCAGATCATCAACGCCGAAGATGCCCGTGTTGCTGAGGCAGTCAAGCAAGAATTGTCCCAGATCGCGCGCGCTATCGAGGCTATTGCCGCTCGTCTGCGTCGTGGTGGACGCTTAATCTATATGGGGGCCGGCACCTCGGGGCGGCTTGGGGCCTTGGATGCCTCGGAATGTCCCCCGACCTTCAATGTGCCGCCAGAGCTAGTCATCGGCTGGGTCGCCGGTGGCCCCGCCGCCCTCAGCCAGGCCAATGAGGATCTAGAAGACAGCGCCGAAGCCGGGCGCGACGATGCGGCACGCTTACAGGTTGGGGCTGGCGATGCGCTGGTCGCCATCACAGCCAGCGGACGCACGCCGTACGCGCTGGGAGCCGCCAATTACGCCCGTGAGCAGGGGGCCTTGACCATTGGCCTGGCCTGCAACCGCCCGACGCCTCTGGAAGCCATTGTTGAGATCATGATCGCGCCCATCGTTGGACCAGAGGTCATTACCGGCTCCACCCGTATGAAGGCCGGCACCGCGCAAAAAATGGTGCTCAACATGCTGAGCACCGGGACCATGATTCTCCTGGGGAAAACCTACGGCAACTTGATGGTTGATGTCCAGGCGACAAACTACAAGTTGCAGCAGCGCGCATTACGTATCGTACAGCTGGCCACCGGCCTGGAACGAAGTGCCGCCGAGGAGCTGCTCGCTCAGGCCAATGGTGAGGTCAAAACAGCGATTGTCTGTGCACGCAGCGGCCTCGATCCCCAGAGCGCCCGCCAGCGCCTAGCCGAACACGGTTTTATTTTACGCGCAACACTGGATTCGCTGTCATGATAGAAAGCACACCACAGAAACACACAGCCACGCGTGATGAGGAGTTCTATCTTGGGGTCGATGGCGGGGGCAGCAAGACGCTGGCGATTGTCGTCGACCGCCACGGACGCGAGCGTGGTCGCGCGCTAGCCGGCAGCGCAAACTATGCCTCCGTGGGCCAGGAGGAGGCTATCCATCAGGTGCAGCTGGCCGCCGAGCGGGCTTTGCAAGCCGCCGGCGCCGAGAGCCGACCGCGCGCCGCCTGGATTGGTCTGGCTGGGCTGGACCGCCTAGCCGATCACGCTGTTCTCTCCCCTCCTCTGGCAACCCTGGCCGACCAGGTCCATGTGACTAATGACGCCGAGCTTCCTCTCGCGGCACTGGAGCAAGCCGTTGGCGTCGTGCTGATCGCGGGCACCGGCTCAATCGCCCTGGGACGGGATGCTTGCGGTCGGGTGTGCCGCGCCGGCGGCTGGGGGTATCTGCTGGGCGACGAGGGAAGTGGTTACGATATCGGGCGCCAGGCTCTCCAGGCTGCTACTCGCGCCGCTGATGGCCGCGGCCCTCACACCAGCCTTCTGCCCCGTATTCTAGCCTACTGGGGATTAGAGCGTGCAGAGGACCTGATCGGTGTTGTCTACCACGGCCTGGAGACTGCCGCTGTCGCTCGCCTGGCAACATGCGTCTTTGCTGCAGCTCGCGAGGGCGACTTGGTAGCGCGCCGCATCGTGGGCAATGCAGCTACCGAGCTGGCGCTGGCGGCCCTGGTGGTTAGCAACCAGCTGGAGTTTTCTGATAACGTGGTGCCACTGGCTCTGGCAGGAAGCCTGCTAGTACGTGAGGCGCCCTTCCGCGCCCAGATCCTGCGGCGGCTGCGAGCGCGGCGCCGTCTTGGCCAGGTAGTCATCGTAGAAGAGCCAGCACTCAGCGCAGCCAAAGCCGCGATTCACCTGGAGTCCGTGCGCGCTCCACAGAGGTCGTCCTCTCCGCAGTCCAGGCCCTATGTGAGCGATGAAGGAAGGGAGAGACGTTGATGTCACCTCATCATCCATCGTCCAACGAGATGGTCGAGAGAGCCGCCCTGAGCGCCGCCGATCTGCGCGACCAGCTTGGCCAGCTGCTGATGGCAGGCTTCGAAGGAACCGACCCCTCGCCCGCTATTCTCGACCTTATCGAGAATCACCGCCTGGGTGGGGTCATTCTCTTTTCACGCAACATCGAGAGCGCAGAGCAAGTCTATCGCCTGACCAGCGCCCTACAGGCCAAAGCGCGTGCTGCAGGCCATCGCTATCCATTGCTGATCGCCATCGATCAAGAGAATGGCATGGTCCAGCGGCTGGGCGAGCACGTCACCCTATTTCCAGGCAATATGGCCCTGGGAGCCAGCGATTCACCCGAGCTTGTGACTGCAGTCGCTGGTGCTACCGGGCGCGAGCTGCAAGCCCTGGGCATCAACATGAACCTGGCGCCGGTTCTGGATATCAACAACAATCCGGCTAATCCAGTCATCGGCGTCCGCTCCTTTGGTGAAGATCCCGAGCAGGTCGCTCGCCTGGGCCTGGCAGCGGTGCGCGGTTACCGCCAGGCAGGCATCATTAGCTGTCTCAAACACTTCCCCGGGCATGGTGACACGGCTACCGATTCTCATCTCGCCCTGCCGCTCATTTCCCACGATCTGGCCCGTCTGGAACGTTTGGAGTTGGTTCCTTTCGCCCGCGTGTTGCAGGAAGAAGGGGCCGATTGCGTCATGACAGCTCACATCGCCTTTCCAGCCCTGACCGGCGATCCGGCGCTACCCGCGACAGTAGCGCCTGCGATTATCTCCGGCCTACTTCGGCAACGTCTGGGCTTCGACGGAGTAGCTATGAGCGACTGCCTGGAGATGGAGGCCACCGCTACCACGCTGGGCATTGAGGAGGCAACGGTGCGAGCCTTAGAGGCCGGTCTCGACCTGATCTTGATCTCGCATCGCTACGACCGCCAGCTAGCCGGGCTGGCTGCCATGCGCTCCGCTCTCGATGAGGGACGGCTCTCGCCAAACCGCCTGCACCAGGCCCTGACACGCTTGCAGCGTCTCAAAGCACGCTACCTCTCATGGGAGCAGCTGCCGCGGCCCGAAGGGTTGCGCCTGCTCAAACAGCCTGAGCATCTGGCCCTGCAGCGGCAGAGCTATAGGCGGGCCATCACTCTGCTACGCAACGACGCCGGGCTACTGCCCTTACGACTGGCCCCAGAGCAGCGGCTCTTGATCGTGCTGCCCCAGAAGGAAGGAGCCAGCCGCGTCGAAGATCAGCGCTATCCTGTCGAAGCGCTCGTCGCTGCCGTGCGAAGCTATCATCCCAAGACAGAGGCTCGGCTTCTCACGCTTCCTCTTTCCGAGCGTGAGCATCAGTCTCTGCGCGAGGCAGTGGCTCAAGCTCAGCTGGTGTTGCTGGTGACGGTCAATGCCTACCTGGATCGCGCCCAGAGCCAGTACATCAACTGGCTGGTCACGGAAGCGCCTTGCCCTCTCATCGCGCTTGCCGTTTACAACCCCTACGACCTTCTGGCCTGTCCCCAGATCACCACCTACTTGCTCACCTATGAGTATACCCGGCCCGCCATTGAAGCCGCCGTCGCCGTTCTCTTTGGAGACGCTCAACCCCAGGGCCACCTGCCAGTGAGCCTGCCGCCCCTGCATGCCCGCGGCGAGGGACTCAGCTTCTAGCCAGCTAGTAAGGCGATCCCACTCCCTCAAGCCTGCGAGACGAAGGAGCAGGATCGCCTTCTTGTTCCTGTGATGCCCGCTGCCTCAAGCATCCAGACAGACAAGGTCAGCCTTTGACCGAGCCGGCCAGGATACCGCGCACAAAGTAGCGCTGCAGGGTGAAGAAGATCACCAAAGGCAAGGCCATTGAGATAAAGGCCGCTGCGGTCAGCACTTCCCAGTTCGAGCCATAGGAGTTGACCAGATTGGCGATCGTCACTGTCATGGGAGCCCGATCGGGGTTACCGCCCATAAAGACCAGAGCCACCAGCAGATCGTTCCAGACCCACATGAACTGGAAGATCACCAGCGAAGCCAGCGAAGGCACAGAGAGCGGTAGCAGAATGCGGAAGAAGATGTTGATATTGGAGGCGCCATCGATCCGGGCCGACTCAAAGAGATCGCTCGGCAGGCCGGCAAAGAAATTGCGTAGCAGGTAGACGGCGAAAGGTAGGCCGAGAGCAGTGTGCATCAGCCAAATACCAACGTAATTACCCGTCAACTGCAGGCCCGTTGCCTGAGTAAACATCGTATAGAGGCCCAGCACAGGGATCAAAGTCATCTGCACCGGAATGACCATCAGCGCCACAATAGTCAGGAAGATCCAGTCACGCCCGGGGAACTCCATCCAGGCAAAGGCATAGGCAGCAAAAGCCGCCACCAGGGTGGGGATAATCGTGCCAGGAATAGCAATAATCAGGCTATTGAGGAATGCCTGGCCCAGACCCTGAGCATGGAGGACGTTCTCATAGTTCTGGATAGTGAAACTCCAGGGGGGAACGAGAGCCGTCCACCAGCCAGTAGCGTGGATTAGAGACGGGGGACGAAAGGAGCTAATGAAGAGGCCCAGCGTGGGTACCGACCAAACGAGCGCAATCAGAATGACAATGACCGCGACCAGACTATGGTTGACCAGGCTCAGGAGCCGCTGGCGCAGGGGCAGGCGCCCCACTTTGGCAGCCGTCCCCGCCATTGGCAGGGCGGGCGCCGCTTTCTGGGGAGTGACCAGGCTCGATTGAGCCTCTGGATTCATGGTACTCATCGTTGCGCCTCCTGCACACGGAAACGACGAATATTGAAGTACATGATAGGAATGATCGCCAGCAAGAGTAAGACAGCCAGAGCACTGGCCACACCAAAGTTGTTGAAATTGAAGAGTTGCTGGTAGTACTCAACAGCCACAACATTTGTACCGTAGTCTCCACCCGTCATGACGTAGACGATATCGAAGATCTTCAGAATATTGATGATCATCGTGGTCGTCACGACGGCAATCGTCGGGCTGATCATCGGCACAATGATGCGGAAGAAAATGGTGATCTCGCCTGCTCCATCGCAGCGGGCAGCCTCCAGAATCTCGCTCGGGATTCCTTTAATGGCCGCCGAGAGGATCACCATACAGAAACCGGTCCACATCCAGACGTAGACCGCAATCAGAGCGAAGTTATTAAAGCGACTATCGGTGATCCAGGCCAGCGGTTGGCCGCCGAGAGCCGTCACCAGGGCATTCAGCAGACCAATCTGGGGCTGGCCAGGCGGCTCATATTCATAGACGAAGCGCCAGATGACGCCGGCTGCTACAAAGGAGAGCGCCATCGGCACAAAGATAGCTGCTTTGGCCACGCTTTCAAAGCGCACGCGATCGACCAGGACGGCGATCAGCAAGCCCAGTACCACTGTTGCCACCGTGGCCAGCACCAGCCAGAGCAGGTTATTGCGCAGCACCTCCAGTAGAGAAGAGTTCGTAAAGATCAGAAGATAGTTGCGCAACCCAACAAAGTGCGTGGAAGTGGCATCCAGGAAGCTGAGCCAGATCGTGAAGAACATCGGGTAGAGCAGAAAGATGACCACAAAGAGGACCGCCAGCCCGATCCAGAGCCAGGGGGTTAGGCTGAAGCGCTTTCTGCGCGCCGTTGTCTTCGTCGGAAGGCTCCGCTGCTCTTCGATGGCTTTGATCATAAGCACACATCCCCTGGGAACAAT
>NZ_JADGIA010000133.1 GCF_019683635.1 Thermogemmatispora sp.
TGCCCCACTTCTATTGCATGTGCGTTTTGTTTGCGTTGTTTTGTGGGGGGGGGGGCGCCGCGGGGGCGCGCTGGCCGTCGTTCAGTCCAGACTTCGACAGAGCGCGCCCACCAGAGCAGAATCAGCCCCCCAAGAAAGGCCAGCCAGTCGCTTTGTGGGAAGAGAAGCAAGGGCAATAACGGCCTGCCTTCCAAGAGCTTTGCAGCCACAAGGAGTAGCGCACTGGTCGGCTGGGCCTCCATCAAGGTGACGCTCAGTGGCAGAGCCAGGCGCTCAAGCCAGCTGGACGGGCTGCCCGGACTGTGATGTCGTTCGCCTCCTCTTCTCCATATCAGCCATCTGGAGCAGCTCATGCCATTGCTCCTTTCCTCGAATATGTTGCACAGGAATCAGTCCAGCGGCCTGCGCCAACGCCGCCTCAGCCCGCTCATCTCCTTCACCACAGAGCACCAGCTGCACTGCTCTCCCCGAGCGCCGCAGCTCTAGCAGCCGCTCGATGGTGCTCTCTTGCAGGACGGCGGCGGCACAGACGAGGACCAGCGTGCCCCCTGTTGACAGAGGCAGTGCTTCTTGCTCTAACAGGGGATCGATGGCCGCTCCCATGTAGGGCAGGAGACGTGCCAGAGCGGTGAGCAGACGCCTTTCCTGCTCGCTACCCCGCGCGCAGGGCACCGTGACGCGCGCATGATAGGTGGCTTCGGCGCTGCGTACCAGTTGACGCCCCTCCTCCAGCTCGTTCTCATCGTCGCCCCAGGGTGCCAACAGGCTGTTGACCAGCAGACCAACCTGGTAGCCGGCTTTCAAGGCCCAGACGGCCAGCGAGGCCGTCAAGCTGATAAGCCACTCCTGCAGATCAACGTCAATGCCCATCCACGGCTCACGAAAGGTATTGATGTTAAGCACCAACAGCAGGCGCGCCGTGCTGGCAGGATCAAAGACCTTGCGATAGAGACCAGCACCACGGGCGCTGGCTTTCCAATGCAGGTAGCGGGGGTCATCGCCTGGCTGGTAGGGGCGCACCCCGGCGAAGCGCAGAGGGTCCTCTAGCAAGCGCAGCAGCGAGGTCTGCATCCCAAGAGGAGCCAGGGGCGTCAGTCCAAAGTCTTCGAGCGGAGCCACCAGGGGATAGACTAATAGCCGCACCTGCTGCTTCAGTTGTTCCTGGCGAATGAGCCAGCCGAAGGGATCGCCGGTGCGCACCATGACTGGCCCCAGACTGTAGACACCCCGCTGGGGACAGGACAACCGGTAGCGACGCCTAACACGCTGAAACCACCAGATGGCCAGCGTGTTGACAAGCAAGGCCCGCTGAGCTTTATAGCTAGGCAGGCTGCGCCCGCTTAAGAGCGGCAGTTGCGCGGGAATCTCGATCTCGACTTCCAACCACGGCAAGGGCAAGAGCTTGCGATTCTCAACGCTCAGGGTGAGCCCAAGCTCCTCCCCAAGAGGGAGCGTGCGGCGATCCAGCTCCAGGTCTAGCCGCAAGTGCTGCAAGGCGCGCCGATACCACAGCTCTGGCACCAGAGCGCAAATCAGCGCAAAGAGGGCCGTCAGGAAGACCAGCGACTGCCGGCTGACGGCGCTCAGCAAGAAGAGGGCCACAGCCAGAACCAGCCAGGGACGACGCTTGAGCAGGGTCTCGCGCGCCATCTGTTGTAACAGTGCCGTATCGCTCATGGGCGCTCGCTCCTTGCGCTCCGCCGAGAGAGAGCTGTCAGGTCAGGAGTCTCGACCGGAACCGCTGTGTTTTCCAGAATTTCCTGTAACACTTGCTCCGCGTCCTGATGCCGCAGACGCCCACGCGTTGTCAGCATCAGGCGATGAGCCAGCACGACAGGGGCCAGACGTTTGATATCATCCGGTAGCACGTAGTCGCGTCCATGAATGGCGGCGTAGGCAGCGCTGGCTCGCTGGAGAGCCAGGGTTCCACGCGGACTGACGCCCAGACTGATCGCTGGATGATTGCGCGTGGCCCGTACCAGGGTCAGCAGATAGCGCTCGACTTCAGGCTGCCAGTAGAGACGACGAATCTCACGCTGGGCCCTGAGAATAGCCTCCGCGTCAGCTACGGGCTCCAGCTCTTCCAGCGGCTCGGCCTCTCTGAAACGCTGAAGCAGAGCCAGCTCGGCCTCTTCACTGGGATAGCCCAGCGGCAGGCGCATCAGAAAACGATCGAGCTGAGCCTCTGGGAGGGGAAAAGTCCCTTCCAGCTCAACTGGATTCTGCGTTGCCAGCACCAGATAGGGTCGGGGAAGAGGCCGCGTCTCGCGCTCGATCGTGATCTGCCGCTCAGCCATCGCCTCGAGCAGGGCCGCCTGCGCACGTGGGGTCGCCCGGTTGATCTCGTCGACCAGGACAACATGACTGAAGAGGGGGCCGGGACGAAAGACGAACGTACTGCTGCGCTGATCGAAGTAGAAAATGCCTGTCAGATCGCCAGGCAAGAGATCGGGTGTCCCCTGAATGCGCTGAAAACTCAGGTTTAGTGAACGTGCCAGAGCTTTCGCCAGCAAGGTCTTCCCAACGCCGGGGACATCCTCTAGCAGCACATGCCCGTCGCTGAGCAGGGCCACAAGCAGCAGATCAATAACGGCTTCTTTGTCAACGATGACGCGCGCGATGTTGCTCCGCAGTCTGACGGCCAGCTCCTGCAGGCCGAAGTTAACTCGTGAGGCTCTTTCTTCTCTGCATTCCATAGAGCAATACTTCCCTTGTTTACTGGATACCTCAGCACCCGGCACCATAAAAAAAACTTCTACAGCCTCTGGCAAGAGAGGATGTAGAAGCTATCAGCGTCGACCGGCGCGATCTATACGGCGAGCTTCATCGCCGTGTATCAGTTGTTCAGTACTGGTATAGTATAGCCCATCGCAGTGCGTAAAACAAGGAACCGCTTCTTTTTCCAACCTGCTCTTGACAGATTTCCGCCACTGTGCTATTGTCCTTCCAGGAAGTACAAGACAACCTGCGATGAAGCCCGCTTACCGCCGCAAGGCTGATGGCTTCTACCCAGCACGGCATATGGAGCCGTGTTGAGTAGAAGCCTTTTTTTGTGGGCCGAGGTTGGCTTTGGGAAAGCCGCTTCTTTGGGGCCATTGAGGGGCGGCTTTCCCCTTCCTTCTTTCCTTCTTTTGCCTGCCTTTGGACGTCTGAAAGGGCCAAGCCAGCCCTCTACCCTGGTGTACTGGCCGATCGCAGGCTCCTTTCCCTCTCTCACTCATCTCTCTCGGCTACTTGCTCCTCAGCCGGGCTTCGCCTCTATCTCCAGGTCAGAGGCAAAGACGCGGGCATAGAGATCTCGCGCATAGCCTGTCTCCTCCGGTTCCCCTTCCACTAGGCGGAAGGTGCGCCTGCCGTCGGCCAGGCGTTCGGCACGTAGGAAGAGCATCTCAGGTCGATGCTCTTGCGCGAAACGACGGGCCAGGGTAGCGAGATGGGTCACATAGCAGACAGTGACGCCATGCGCAACCAGAGCCGTTATTATCTGGTGGGCCAGCTCGCTCCCCTCGCGCTCATTGGTAGCCGCAAAGGATTCGTTGAGCAGGAGCAGGGCATGTGGCCTGATATCGTCGACAATAGCGCTCATGCGGTTGAGTTCTTCATCAAGCTTCCCACTCTTCAGCGTGGCATCCTCGCGTCGGCGAAAATGGGTGAAGAGACCATTGCAGAGACTGGCGTGGAAGGCGCGCGCTGGTACAAACATGCCGCTTTGCAACAGGAGCTGTGCCAGGCCCAGGCTGCGCAGAAAGGTGGACTTTCCCCCCCGATTAGCCCCCGTAATGAGGATTAGACGTTTGCCATCGGCATGGCCATCGTTGGCAACGATGGCCGTCCGCTGCGTGAGGGCCAGAGCGGGATCATAGAGGCCCTCGAAGGTGCGACGCTGCTCCTCCGCCGGCGCCACTGTAGGGAAACAGAGCGGCAGCTTGCGCCCGGCGAGCTCCTCAGCCAGATTGAGACAGCCGACATAAAAGGCCAGTTCGCGGCGCAACAGTGCGAAGAAGCTCAAGATGTGCTCAGTGGAGCGCGCCAGCGCGTTGGCCACCAGATTGAGGCCGCGGTTGCGCAGCTCCGACAAGGCCCGTGCGCCGGCCTCATCTCGCTCGGGAATACGGAAGGTGTAGCCCGGCGCTCGCTTTCCTCGACTCAGGAGACGGCTGAACCACGGGCCTTGCGGAGCAGCAGCACGGCGCAGCGTATAATCTCGGCCTTTGTTCCCCTGGCCCAGGCGCGCACTGAGTAGCACGCCATCGCGAAAATGCAGCTCACGCAGGTGTTCCTCAATACGCGCGAGATAGTCATCACTTAGCTCGCGCTGCAGCATAGCACACAGTTCACGCAAGCCTTCGGAGCAAAAGGTCTCTGCCTGCTCGTCAGCAATCGCGCGTAGCTTACGCAAGACCGCGAAGAGCAGTTCCAGAATCTGAACCGAGCGCATGAGAATGAGGCTGGGATCTTTGAAAAAAATGAAAGAAGCTTTGCGCTCGCTCTCCTGGGCCTCAATGGTAAGCTGATAGAGGGTGCGAATCAGGGCCGGCTGGCGTAGACAGTCTTCTAGCACAGCCTGCCGATAGCGGACGGTCTCCAGATCGCTGACAAGGCTGGAGAGGATCACTCTCCTGGCTGTTTCAAATACGAAACGGTCGCCGCGGGCCATCGCATTGAGCACCGTTTCTAGCTCCAGGTCCTGGATGAGGTCAGCGGCATGACGCGGCAACGGTTGCGTGACGTCAAGGTCACGGTCACGATAGAGCAAATGTACCTTCATGCTGGCAGTCGCTCCTTGAGACAGGCAGAGGTCAGACGATATTTCTGGGCCAGGGCCAGGGCATAGGCCAGGCCATCGGCTGGACGACGCAAGACGCGAAATGTGCGGCGCGCCGGATCGCCCGGATCAACCTCGGCCACCATGCTCACCGTCTGCTGGCTGTAGGAAGCCAGCTCATCGAGAAAGGTCACCCAGACGCCAAGGACATCGAGAGCGAGCAGGCGGCGCAGGATCTGCTGCGAGAGAAAGAGGGCATCCTGCAGCGTTGTGGAAGTGAAAATCTCATTGAGAATGATGAGGCTGGCCGGAGTGGCCTGCTTCAGGATAGTCCGCAGACGGACAAGATCATCCTCCAGCTTGCCACGCAGATTCTCAATCTGTTCCTCGCGTTCAAAATGGGTGAAGATGCGGTCGGGAAGAAAGAGGCGAGCGCTGCGAGCAGGCACAGGGCAGCCAAGGGAGGCCAGGTAGTATAGCTGACCTACTGCGCGCGCGAAGGTGGTCTTTCCCCCCTGATTAGGACCGGTGACGATCAGCACGCGCTCCTGCCCAGCGAGAGCAAAGCTATTGGTGACAACCTGGCCCCCCTCACGTAGGAGGAGGTCGGCCAATGCCAGGTCAAAACAGTCCTCGGCAGCCGATGCTTTCTCCTCCAGAGAGAGCTGAGGATAGCAGAAGGGGAGGCCACGCCGCCGGAAGGTGGCCAGGTATTCCAGATAGGCCAGATAGAACTGGATTTCGCGCTCAAAGCGCGCAATGGTCTCGTCGAGATACCGCTGATAGCGCAGACAGTAATCATCGAGCTGAGCAAACACCGAGGGATAGAGACGGGCCACCCGTTCGAGAATCTGAGCCTCAACGTGATTCATCTCCTGCCAATCGATCAACCTGACGCTGTAGTCCTTGACTGCTCCTTGTTTGAAGCGGGCAAAGGTTGCCTCAATGTCAGCGCTGTAGTCCTCTTCGCCAGCATAGAGCCGCACAGTAACAGCGTCGCCTTTGATGTGCAGGCAGTAATGGACCTGAGCCAGGGCCTCCTTGAGGGCCTCCGTCTCCTGCTGCAGGGCCAGAAAGGCGGGCGAGGTCAGGTAGTCCTGAAGATAGCTCAGGAAAGCCTGCAGGCCGCGTGACTCGATAGGGAGCTGTTTCAAACCCTGGGTCAAAGTGACGAGCGCCTGACAATACTGGTCAATGGCGTCGAGCCACCAGCGCTCTTGCTGATAACGGTAGTAGAGCTTCTGCGCCTGCTCCCGGTAGCGGTGCATCGTACGCATGTGCTTCGAAAATTGATCGAGCAGGGCAAAAACCTCCGGCTTCTCGAGATCGCGCATGACCTCGTGACGATAGGCGATGAGATCAAGATCGCGCAGAGGCGTGTAGAAGAAAGGTCTGAGACGATAATCCTCTTTCGGGGTCGTGATCGACTCGATGATACGTTCAAGCTGGAGGTCGCTGAAACAGGCGGGCACGGGGTTGGCCTCGGCCTGCTGACCTTGCTCGCTGTCAGCAAACAGGATACTGCGAAAAACCATGTGTGAGACAAGCCTCCAGTACAGTACAGATACTCAGGTGTCTCGACCTTCTGCTCCGATGAGGAGTAGAAGCTTCTTCGAGAGAAGGGGTAACGCCTTGGGGACGAGCTTGTCTCGCAGGGGCGCCAGCGTGGCTGGAACAGAGGGAGAATGCGCCAGCGCCTGGTCCTGACGGCGCGGCGCGCACGATAGACGAGGCAGGCAGTGCTGGCAGGCAGCAAGCAGGTTTCGACCAAAATGGCTCCTACCCCTCAGCCAGCCGCGCACCGGCACGCGCCAGCGCACCCAAGGCCATGAGTAGAAGCCATCAGCCTCCTGGCCTGGCCACCCTGCTCCCTTCGACAGAAAGCACGGGGCAGCACTTAGCCAGTCGGCGGTATGCGGGCCTCATCGCTATGTAGTTGTTCTCCAGCCTCCTCGTGTTGAGAGGCCGCATCTCTTTTCAGTATAGCCACCTACCTCGAGGAGCGTCAAGCCAGGCCGACGCTAGCATAGCGTCGACAGCTTCCTCATCGGGTAGGCTCGCAGTCGTTGTTGCTCTAGAGATCAGCAGGATAGCTGCCGTCAGATAAGGCGTCCAAACAGCCAGCAAGGCAGTGACGACGTAGCCAAGTCGCTCCCCAGGAGAGTACCGCCCTTACCCGGCTCTGTCTGCGACCTCTAGCCGGGGGCCGCCGAGCCATTCTACTTGCTTGCTGTATTTCAGTGTGCTATCATCGAAATATCTGCCGAAAAAATGCGCTGTCGCCGTCAGAGAGTCTGAGAGCCGGTCTTGAGGAGGTAAAACCCAGATGAGCAAGCCCGACGAGGGTATCCCACCTTCAACCTACTACGTGATCGACCCAGAGCAGGTAGCCGAGCTGGCGCACCTTATGCAACAAGAGCGGGTGGTGACCGAGGGCATGGGGGGCCTCTTGCCTGAAGGGCAGGAGCTGCCAGAGGATGGACGGGTCTTAGATCTGGCCTGCGGACCCGGCGGCTGGGCAATGGAAGTAGCCTTCACCTATCCCCAGATGAGCGTCTACGGTGTCGACATCAGTCCGTCCCTTATCGAGTATGCCCGGGGGCAGGCGCAGGCGCGCCACCTGGAGAATGTGCACTTCCGCGTGATGAATATTATGCAGCCGCTGGCTTTCCCCGTGAGCTTCTTTGATTTGATCAACGCGCGCTTTATCGCCTGGTTTATGGTGCCCGCGGCCTAGCCGAAGCTCCTGGCAGAATGTCGGCGGCTGCTCAAGCCCGGCGGGGTGCTCCGTCTGACCGAGGGGGAGCCGCTGCTGACCACCAGCGCCGCCTTCGAAGCGCTGATGGACCTGGCGACACGTGCGCTCCAGCGGGCCGGCCAGAGCTTCTCACCAGACGGACGCCATGTCGGTATCACGCCGCAGCTCCCTCTCCTGTTGCGCCAGGCCGGCTTTGAGGAGGTGCGCCTGCGCGCCAGTGCCATCGAATGGTCGAGTGGCACCCCAGCCCATTACGGCTTCTTCAAGGACTTCTTGATCGCCTTCGAGATCGGACGTCCCTTCTCGATCAAGCTGGGGTTGGCTACTCTGGAGGAGCTGGAGCGGCTGACCTAGCAGGCCGTGGCCGAGATGCAGCAAGATGATTTCTGCGCCGTGAGCCTGCTGCTGACCGCCTGGGGCCGCCGTCCCGCTACAGAGTCAGCTCCCTCCAACCTCAGCAGCAGCTAGCGAGCATGAGGAATAGCCCGCCCGGCTGAGTGAGAGCAGTCGCCACAGTCGCATCCAGTGCTCACCCCGGCATTTCCCGCGGCTGGCCAGCCGAGAGAGACCGAACCAGGCAGGATCACCGTCTCATGCTAGCGCGACCCGGCCTTGTAGCCGAAATCGGGAATGGCCCGCCAGCGCGCACGCAGGCTATGGGCCACCAGCTTGGGCCGCCGGTCGCGGGTGAAGATCCCTTTGCGATTGCCCTGCACGCGCGTGATGCCCTGCTCCGTCTGAAAATCGGCGAAGTTCCAGACATGCTCACCGATAACGGCGGGGCAGGCATCCAGGACCTCATGATAGGTCTGTAACAGCGCCGCCTGGTACTCTTCTGAGAACATGGTCGGCGGCTCGTCATGCATGCCAGCGATGGCATCGGCCCCGTACTCGCTCAAGAGGATCGGCTTGCCCGGCAGACGCTTCATCCATTCCGCTAGCTCGGCCTGCAACAAGGCTCGCGCCGCCTGGAGGCGTCCCCCGTGGACGTACCAGCCATAGTAGCGATTGAGAGCGATAACGTCGAGCAGGTCGGCTATGGTATCGCTGGCCGGCGTGGCCCACATCTGTAAGGCAATGGTCAGGGGACGGCGCTGCGGATCAAGCTGACGCGCCAGACGCAGCAGCGGCTCAAAGTAGGCCCGCGCCCCCTCCTCTTCAGTGGCCGGTTCGTTGGCCACCGACCACATGACAACACAGGCATGGTTTTTGTCGCGGGCGATCAGCTCGCGCAGAGCCTGCTCATGCTGGGCGGCAGTGGTCAGCTCGCGCCAGGTCTGGCGCCGCGCACCACTCGGGCCGGAACCAAGGTTGAGGTGGAGGCCAACCGCCGGCACCTCATCGATGACGACCAGGCCCAAACGGTCGGCCAGCCGCATTAGCTCCTCGGCATAGGGATAGTGCGAGGTGCGGAAGGAATTGGCCCCAAGCCAGCGCAAGAGGTTGAGGTCCTTGACGCAGACAACCTCGTCGAAGCCACGCCCGTGAACCGGGAAATCTTCATGCTTGCCGCAGCCCTTGAAATAGAAGGGCTTGCCGTTGAGCAGGAACTGCCCATCCTCGACGGCCACCGTGCGCACTCCAAACGGCTCCTCGTAGCTGTCCAGGCACTCACCGCCGTCCCAGAGTTCAACCAGGCAGGTATAGAGGTAGGGCCGGCCTGGCTCCCACAACTGCACATCTTTGAGGCGAAGCTGGCCCTGAGCACCCTCACCGCTGGCCACCGTTCTGCCCTCCGCCTCAAGCAGCCTCACACGCACAGCGACTGCGTCACGCCTAACCCCGTCAACCTCTACCCGGTAGGTGACCAGGCCATCGGCGCCGTCTAGAGCGCTGACGAGCACAATATCGCGGATGTAGGTGGCGGCAGTGGCGTAGAGACGGACCGGGCGATGGATGCCGGCATAGTTGAAGAAGTCGAAGTTGGGGATGTCGGTGACCAGCCGGCTGCCGTCGGGGAGGTGCTCCTCGCGATAGTGGGCAACGGGCAGGGTGCTGTAGTCAAGGGTGTTGTCGACCAGGACGGTCAGGCGGTTCTTGCCCGCTTGGGCCAGAGCGTTGATTTCGGCCTCGAAAGGTGTGAAGCCACCGCGATGGGCGACCAGCGGTTGCCCGTTGAGGTAGACCTGCGCGGCATGGGCTACAGCCCCAAAGCGCAGGACAAGGCGCCGCTCCAGGAGACGGCGAGGGATGAGCAGGTCGCGCTCGTACCAGACCCGCCCGATGTGGTCGCGCTCAGCAGCGGCTGCGCCAAGCTCGTTAAAAGAGGCCGGCACCGGCATGGGCACGCTCTCCCGCAGAGGGCGCTCATACCAGCGCTCGGCCAGCCCCTGACCAGGGTCCAGACGGAATTGCCAGATACCGTTGAGATCAAAGACTTCCCGCGTAGCGGTCATGATCGGATAGAGCATCGCGCGCTTTCAGCTCCTCCTCTGCTTTTCTACTGCCGATCCTGGCTGGAAGCCGGCGCGGGCCTGATGACACCGCGTCGGGTCAAGCCGGCCTGTACTTGCCGGCTTGTTTTTTCCTCCCCTCCTGTCGTCCCCCACTGGCCCCAACCACAGCCAGCGGGCAGGGAAGGGGAGACGGGGAAAGACGGAGTTGCTGCTCTGCTGCGGCACGGTCGCTTATGCCTCTGGCTTACGCCCCCAGACGGTGAGAAAGTTCCAGGAGGAGTCGGAGAAAGCCAGGGGTTCCATGACATTCATGACGCGAAAGTGGACATTGGCAAGGCGGCGCGACCAGGCTTGAGCGTTGGCATATTCGACAATCGGGGGGCTGATGTCGACCCCAATGATTTCAAGGCGGGGATAGGCGAAAGCGACCTCCAGGGTCCACCCCCCAGGGCCACAGGCCAGATCAAGCAGGCGCCCATCTTCGGGCAGCTGCAGCCCCTCCGGGAAGAGGCCCCCCAGAGCTGTTGTCAAGATACGATCCTGCTGCATGAGGCGCGCCAGTTCGGCAGCCTGTTCCGAGTCGATCACGTAGGTATTCTCGCCCGGCTGCGCCTCATCACGCTCATCCATGAGGTTCCTCCTTCCTCTCATCTCAGTCGGAGAGAAATCAGCCAACTGTTGCACGCGCCTTGGGCCATCGCACTTTGTGAGCATGGTACCATGCCAGTAACAAGGGCG
Source organism: Thermogemmatispora sp. (assembly GCF_019683635.1). Lineage (GTDB taxonomy): Bacteria > Chloroflexota > Ktedonobacteria > Ktedonobacterales > Ktedonobacteraceae > Thermogemmatispora. The sequence continues at coordinate 10,658 of NZ_JADGIA010000133.1, forward strand.
CAAGTCTAAGTAAATCCACAGAAGCGGGGACAGCAGCTACATGATCTCCCACGGGTAAAGAGCGCCCGGCGGGCGCAGCCGTGGCAAGAACGACTGGAGTTGTGACAACTTTGTGAGGATGGAGAGGTCGGGCGTGATGATATGGTGATTCCCTCTCTGCTAGAATGAGGGCAACCCACCAAGCTGGACAGGAAAGAACCGGGCCGCTCGGCTTGCTCAGGCGCGCCTCCAGCCACCTCAGCCGGGGATAGCGCGCCCAGCGAGGAACGGAGCCAGGGAGAGGAGCCGCTATGAGCTATCGCGATCGCTCTTTGTTTGCCGATGAAGCTGCACCGGCGGAGCGGGCCGCGGCTCTTCAGAGGGAGCTGCTGACCCTGCTGCCGGCTCTGGCAACGGCGCCGCTGGCGGAGGTGGCCGCTGCCTTGCTGGAAACCCTGCGTGAGGCAACAGCCGCCGAGCACGGCGCCCTCTTCTTGCACTGGGACACCTCTCAGGAGGCCCCGCGACAGGCGGCGCAGCTGCAGTTGCTGGCGGCGCAGCGCCTCGCTGAGGAGCAGGCCCGGGCGCTTGTCAGTGTGGCCGGTGCCAGCAGTCCGCCCACGTCGGCCAGGTTCAGCACTGGCGAGCTACCCCTGCGCCACAGCCAGGTACAGACCGCCGAGACCGGCTGGCTACTGCTGGATCTGCCGCTGGTGACGCTGCAAGCAGAGAAAGCAGGCTCTAGCGCAGCCAGTCCCACGCTGCTGGCGCTGCTGGGGCGCGCGAGCCAGCCAGCCCTCTTCGAGAGCTGGCTGCAGGAGAGCACGGCCATCATCGCTGCCAATCAGCATCTACTTACCGCCCTGGTGCGTCAGGCCCTGCTCGCTGAGCTGCTGACCAGCGCCGGGCAGGAGTTACCAACGCCTGTGAGCCAGGCCGCGCCGGCTGGTCCTCAGAGCGAGCTGCTGGCCACGCTCAGCCATGAGCTGCGCAGCCCTCTGGCGATCATCAGCGCCTCCGTCTCGACCCTCCTGCGCCACGAGCGTCGCCTGCCTCTGGCCGAGCGCCGTCTGCTACTGGAAACCGTTCAGGAAGCCGGCGATCGTCTGATTCAGCTCTGCGACCGCTTTCTGGAGCTGAGCGAACTGGAGGCCGGTCTGCTGCACCTGGAGCCGACTGCCGTTGACCCGCTCAGTGTGGTGCACGAGGCCCTGCTGGCCGCCGAGCAGCGACTGGCTCCCGAGCAAAAGGACAGGTTTGCCTTCCAGGTGGTGCCGCTCGATGCGAGCGGGGTCGCAACGGAGAGCGTCCCCCTGGTGCTGGCCGACCGCCGCCGCCTGCGCGAGATCCTTGATCATCTGCTGGAGAACGCCATTCGCTTCTCGCCTGCCGGGGGCGAGATCCGCGTGGTTCTGCGCCCGCAACTGACCGCTGCCGCCGGGGCCAGTCAGCCGGCGGCAGCGGTGGAGATTTGCATCAGTGACCAGGGGCGCGGTATCCCGCCAGAGCAGCTGCCGCAGATTTTCCAGCGCTTCTATCGCGGCGATACAGGCCTGACGCGTCAGGTCGGCGGCCTGGGGCTGGGCCTGACGCTCTGCAAGTATCTGGTCGAGCTGCAGGGCGGCCAGATCTGGGCCGAGAGCGAGCCGGAGCAGGGCAGCACTTTTCATCTGCTGCTGCCAGCCATCACGCCGGCAGCCTGAGCTTGCGTCGGGCCGGGTCCAGTCAGGTCGGGTTAGCTCCCATCACCGCCACCCTCCGCCCTTCGATCCGACAACGCGCTTATTAAGAGGAGGACAACAGGAGCATGGTGCGTAAGACAACAATCTTGTGCGTTGACGACGATCCGCATCTCTTGCGCCTGGTCTCGCGCAACCTGGAGCTGGAAGGCTACGCCGTCCTGACTGCCAGCGACGGCGAGCAGGCCCTGGCCGTATTCAAGGAGCAGCAGCCGGACCTGATCCTGCTCGACGTGATGATGCCCCGCCTGGATGGCTTCAGCGTCTGCCGGCGAGTGCGCGAGTATTCCGGCGTGCCCATTATTCTGCTGACGGCCCGCGGCCAGGATCAGGATAAAGTGCGCGGCCTGGATCTGGGCGCTGACGATTATTTGACGAAACCTTTCAGCATTGAGGAGCTGCTGGCTCGCGTGCGCGCCGTGCTGCGCCGCGCCCAATTCAGCAGCGGCGAGCGCGTCAGTGGGCTGCGCTCGATTATTACCGTCGGCGATCTGACCATCGATGATACGCGCCACCTGGTCACGCGCGCCGGGCGCGAGATCGCGCTGACGCCGACCGAGTATCGGCTGCTGGCCTATCTGGCGCAACATGCCGGGCGCGTGGTAACGCAGGACCTGCTCTTAGAGCGCGTTTGGGGAGCGGAGTATGTCGGTGAGAGTCATATGCTGCAGGTGAATATCAATCGCCTGCGGCGCAAGCTGGAGGACGATCCGGCTCACCCGCGTTATATCCGTACGAAGGTCGGCGTTGGCTACATGCTGACTGCTCCCGAGGACCTCGCTTCGTAAGCTGGACGCGGCTCGCTCGCTCAACCCGGGCGCTGGCCCGGCTTCGATCAGGGAGAAGGCAAAGAAAGAGAGAGCCAGGCGTGATCACGCCTGGCTCTCGTGCATGCTGGCGCGCCTCTGTATTTGAGCGCAGCAGCCCATCCGCAGCCCCGACTAGCGACCTCCAGCTCCGGCCTCCAGCGGCTCCGTGCGCTGCGCGCGCAGGCGGCTTAGCAGCGAGCCGGTCCACGGTGTGCCCAGCAGCGGCAGCAAGAGGCTATCGAGTCCATAGTAGCCGGCGATGCGCCAGGCCAGCATCAGGAGCAGCCCAAGCGTGCCCAGGATCGGGTTAATGCTGACCGCCCCAGCCAGCATGAAGTTCAGGTTCATGAAGACGCCGAAGAAGGCGGCGATGCCCGTCAGGGCGCCGAAGATCAGGCCCAGGCCAACCAGGACCTCGCCAAAGGTCACCATGTAGGCGAAGAGGCCGGCGTTCGGCAGGACAACGTGCTGCAGGAAGGCCGCGTACCAGCCTTGCACCGCCGCGTGCGGCCCGCTGCTGAGCGCCAGCGCCCCTTTGACAAAGCCTTGTAGGGCGACTCCATCATGGCCGCTAAAGACCCACGGGCTGCTGACGCGCTGGCCAAAGCCGGCCCCAAAGGCGAAGTTGTAGCCGGTGAGCTTCTCAAGACCGGCGGTCAGCCATTCATAGCCGACATAGAGGCGCACGAGTAGCCACAGCCAGGCGATGCGTGTGTCGGCGAAGAGGAAGCGCGCCAGCGGCGGCTCAGGGATTTGAGTAACAGAGCGCGGCTTCAAGACGCTGATGATTTTCATAGGTGGTCCTCCCTCCTGTATCAGTGCGAACAAGCGATTCTTCATAACTCCGATACGATGGCCCGCCCGTACGGCCTCCGCTGCCCGCCTCTGACGACTGGCCGCGCCGCCGGGCGAACAGCGGAGAGCCTCAGCCATCGGGCTCCCCCTTTCCTCTATCCCAGTCACTCCCTCCCCTCTTCATCTCCAGCCCTTACCACCGCTTCCAGAAGGGAATATAGCCCACACCTCTCACGAGAGGCTCTCGGCCACCTTCACTCTCCTCACAGGGGCGTCACAGGCCCCCACCCCGATCGTGTTCCTCTCCTTCCCCCCTCTCCAGTCTCTTATTCACATATCAGAGCCCCCCCGCCCCGCGCTA
>NZ_JADGIA010000134.1 GCF_019683635.1 Thermogemmatispora sp.
CCAGGGTCCTGGGTCCTCTCCCGGTCGGCAGCTAGCGTGCCAGCCTGGTCGTCCTGAAGATAGCTTCCTGGTGTCGGCGGTCGCTGGCGGTGGCGCAGAAGGCGGGAGAGAGCGAGGGCCGGCGCGTCGTTGGGGCCAGGTCTTGATCGAGGCCTATGAGCCAGACAAAGGAGGAAAGCATGCCTGCACTCGTCTTCTGGATCGATGTCGACAATACGCTGCTCAACAACGACCACGTCAAAGCCGAGCTTGAACGCGAGCTGCGTGCCGTGCTTGGAGAGGTCCTGGCCGAGCGCTTCTGGAGTCTCTACGAAGCGGTACGCCACGAGTGTGGCGTCGTCGACATTCCCCAGGCCCTGGCCCGGCTGCGGGCCCAGACACCTCCGCAGGAGTTACCGGAAGCGACCTTCCAGCAAGCCTGTGCCCTCTTCGAGCAGTACCCATTTGTCACAGCTCTCTATCCCGGGGCGCGGGAGACACTGGAGCATCTGAGCCGCCTTGGACTAACCGTCATCGTCTCCGACGGCGACCATCTCTTCCAGGCTGAAAAGATCGTCAATAGCCACCTCGCCGAGGCCGTAGGGGGGCGTGTCCTCATCTATGACCATAAGGAGCGGCACCTTGAGGAGACCATGAGGCGCTACCCGGGCGAGCACTACGTAGCGATCGACGACCGGCTCGACCTGCTGGCTGCCTGCAAGTCTCAGCTGGGGGAGCGTCTGACCACTGTCTTTGTCCACCAGGGGAGGCATGCCGAGGAGGGGCTACAGCAACCGGGGCATTACCAGGCTGATCGAAGCGTTGAGGCCATTGGTGAACTGCGTCGCTACGAAGCCGCTGACTTCTTGCTAGCGAGCACCAATCACTAGCCAGTGCCGGTAACAACTGGGCAGAGGCTTGTCAGGTAGCGGAACGGTGCTTTATCATCTGCAAGCAGTAGGGGCATCACTGTCGGCAACATCTGAGGAGGGAAGGAATGTCGCAGGAAGCGTGGAAGGCCAAGCCTGGGGCGACAGATCGAGAAAGGGGCAAGGTTGTGCTCTCCCGTGGAGCGCAGCGCGCGCTGCTCCGCGATACCTGGGGCCGGCGGATGATCGAAGCCTGTGGGCTGCTCAGAGGAGAAATAGACGTCGAGGGGAACTGGTGCATTGTCGCCGTTCATCCCCTACCCAATGTGGCCGAGTCGCCAGTCTATTTCGAGTTCGCGCCGGAGGGCGTCCTGCAACTGGAACTGGCCTATCCTGGCCAGATTATCGGGGTCTACCATAGTCATCCGAAGGGGCCATATGGAGCCAGCGGCACCGATCGGGAGACCATGCGGCGTGTCAACAAGGAGCAGCGGATTCCCTGGGTCTGGCTCATCCTCTGTGGGCCATTCACAGAGAGCCTACCGCTGGCGGCAGCGGCGGCGGGTGATCTGGCCGCCGAAGCGACCTGTGCCCGCTGGCTTTCTGAGCGGCTGCTGGCCTATTATCACGATCCCCGTGAGGGGCTGCGGCAGGTAGTTGTGGTACTGGAGCCAGGTTCTCAACCTGCGGAGGCTGAGCGGTCTGGGCAGGCGGAGTAGCAGGAGCCGGGCGGGGGAAGAGGAGCTAGACGCTCACTCAAAAGGGGAAGTATCTGGCAAATTCCTGGCAGATCTGCTACACTCAGGGAGAAATCGCGAGAGGCTGGCTCACAAGCAAACAGGCAGCACTAACAGCGTTACCCAGGAGGATTACGGACTCAATGTCTCAATACAGTGTCTGTCCGCAGTGCGGCAGCCAGGTGGGGCCAGATGAGGCATTTTGTGGGCAGTGTGGTGCGGCGCTCACGTCCCCGGGGTCGCCGGCGCAGCCGACGCAGATGACGGGAACGCCGCCCCCACCGGGGTCGAGGAGCGGACTCTTGCAGGGCTACAGCCGGGGGGTCTCACCGCCGCCCGGGCACTATCCGGCAGGGCCTGGAGGGGGTCCAGGCGCGGGCGGCGCGACGCCGGGCCCGCCTTCGCCCTGGGCGACCGAGCCGATGTCCAGCAGCGCGCTCGGAGGAGGGCCGCGGACGCCGGCGCCGAGCCAGCGAACAGAGTTCTACCAGGACGCGACAGAGGCCATGCCGGCGGCGGGTGCGGGGCTGGCCGGTGCCGGCTATGGGCAGCCAGGTCAGCTGCCCCAGGCGGAATTTCCTGCGGCGGCCACGGGCTACCCACCAGGCTATCAGGCGCCGGCGGGGACGCCATACGGTACGGGGGTGCAGCAACCCTACCCGGGGGCAGGCGCGCCCTATCCGCCAACCATGCCGCCATATCAGCCAGGGCAAACCGGCTTTGCCGGCCCCGGCACCTACCCAGGGGCTGGAGTGCCGGGGCAGACCTACGGAGGTGGTTTCCCGCCCCGCCCGCAGCCAGGTGGTGGCCCAGGTCAGCGCAACACCTGGATAGTCGTGGCAGCTGTGGGCGCCGTGGTGGTGCTTTTCCTTGTGATCTTAGTGAGTGCCTTCGTCTGGATGCGGGGAGGCTCGCAGACGGCAGCGGTGCCGACAGCGACGGCGACGACGGCGGCGAGTCCAACACCCAGCCCGACGCCGAGCCCGACGCCGACGCCGAGTCCAACACCCAGCCCGACGCCGAGCCCGACGCCAGCGGTGTCGCCGACGCCGCCGCCCAATCCCGGCTTTGCCTGGTGTGATCAGTGCGTCAACGAGGGCTTCACTACCCAGTATCCGAGCGGTTGGAGCCAAAGCTCGACGCCCGACGGCACGGGCATCCGTTTCACCAGTCCCACCAGTAGTGAGGTGACCGCCTCCTTCAAGGTGCCGGGGGCGACCAATCAGACACCCGATCAGCTGGTGGCCAACGAGATCGCGCAGTTGCCTGGAGCGACCAACGTCAGCCCGACGACTACCACCACGATCGGCGGGACCACCTGGCGCGCAGCCTCGGCTGATTATCAGCAGCAGAGCCAGGACCACATCCAGGTGTATGCCACGGTCTATCAGGGCAGGGCCTATGTGATCGAGATTCAGGCCCCGCGTGATCAGTTTGATCAAATGAATGCGCAGTATTTTGCGACCATGCTGGCAACCTTCCAGTTTGTATAAGCAGGAGGCTGCCAGGGCCAGGAGAAGCCACCCAGCCGGCTGAGCTGGCCGGGTGGGGTCGGGCGAGCGGTGATAGAGCAAGGTATTGTTTGCGCCATACCCGAGGCTCGCCGATGGGAAGGAGACCGCGCGCTCTGCAGGGATAGCCCCGCGATGAGCCTGGTGCTCGCGTCAGGGGCTTCTCGCTGGCTAGGGAGCATGGAGCGGGAGAGAGAGAGAAGCGGGCGGAGGAGGATCAGGAGTGCGAGGTTGGTTGGTCGGTTCGGGGCACGCTCCAGGCGACCTGCAACGTTGAGAAAGATGGGCTGGGGTGGTATCCTGGATAAGGGAGAGCTTGAGAGAGCAATCAGGAAGCAGAAGAAGAGGAAGAGCAGTGCTATGGCGGTAGTTGCAGTTATTGGCGCCCAGTGGGGAGATGAGGGAAAAGGGAAGATCGTCGATGAGCTGGCGGCGCGGGCACACTTCGTGGTTCGCTATCAGGGGGGGAGCAACGCGGGTCATCGCGTTGTCCACGAAAAGGGAGAGTTCGTCTTCCGTCTCATTCCCTCGGGGATACTCTATCCGCAGACCTCCTGTATCATCGGCAACGGCGTAGTCGTTGACCCCCGAGGTCTGCTGGAGGAGATGGAAGAGCTGGAGCGGCAAGGGGTTGATATCTCGCGCCTGTATATCAGTGAGCGTGCCCATGTGGTGATGCCCTACCACTTCCTGCTAGACCGACTGGAGGAGGAGGCGCGCGGCGAAGAGAAGATTGGCAGTACCCAGCGCGGCATCTCCCCGGCCTATGTCGACAAGCATGCCCGCAGCGGCATTCGCATAGCCGACTTGCTCGATGTGGACACCTTCCGAAGCAAGCTGGCAACGATTCTACAGCAGAAGAATCGCATGATCACGCAAATCTACGGTCAGCCAGCGCTTTCCCTGGAGGAGATCCACGGCGAGTACTTCCGCTACGGCCAGCGGCTGCGCCCGTATATCGCAGACACGCAGGCCATGCTCCACGAGGCCCTTTTCGAGCGGAAAACCATCCTGCTGGAGGGAGCGCAGGGGGCGTTGCTCGACATCGACTTTGGCACCTATCCCTTTGTCACGGCCTCCTCGACGCTGGCGGCCAACGCAGCCAGTGGGGCGGGTTTGCCCCCCCGTTCGATCGATCGCGTGATTGGCGTCTACAAAGCCTACATCACGCGAGTGGGCAGCGGGCCAATGCCCACCGAGCTATTCGATGACGTAGGGGAAGAGATGCGGCGCCGTGGCCACGAATATGGGACCAACACGGGTCGACCGCGGCGCTGTGGCTGGTTCGATGCAGTGGCCGGGCGTTTCGTCGCTCAGCTGAACGGCCTTGACGCAATGGTTATTACCAAGCTGGATGTCCTGGATACCTTTTCCACAATCAAGATCTGCACCGCCTATCGTCTCTATGGAAAGACCATCCACAGCCTGCCAGCCAATCTCAACGACCTGGCGGCCTGTGAACCAATCTATGAGGAGGTCGAGGGCTGGCAGTGCAGCACCAGCGGCATCAGCGACTATGACGACCTGCCGCCCGCGGCCAAGCATTACCTGAAGCGCCTGGAGGAGCTGCTGGAGACGCCGATTGCCATGATCTCGGTCAGCCCCCAGCGAGGGCGGACCATCCAGCTTCAGGATGTGCTGGCCTAGCAAGCAGGAGACAGTGATTGCATCTCCCCCGCCAGCAGGAAAGGAGAACAGAGGGAGCGATGTCTAGCGAGCAGTTTGCGCATCTCAGTCCGGCAGCGCGTCGTGTACAAGAGGTGCTGACCGCGGGAGGGTTCCGATGTGAGGTCATTGAGCTGCCCACCTCGACCCGCACGGCCAGCGAGGCGGCGCGAGCCGTGGGCTGTGCTCTGGGACAGATTGTCAAGTCGCTGGTCTTCCGCGGTCGGGAAAGTGGGCGTCCGATCCTTGTGGAGGCCAGCGGAGCCAATCGTGTGGATGAGCGGCGGTTGGGAGAGCTGGTCGGCGAGCCGATCGAGCGCGCCGATGCCGATTTTGTCAAGGAGCGGACGGGCTTCGCCATTGGTGGGGTGCCGCCAGTGGGGCATAAGGAGCCGCTGGAGACCTTCATCGACGAAGATCTGCTGGGCTATGAACGTATCTGGGCGGCTGCCGGTACGCCCTCGGCGCTCTTTGCCCTGACGCCTGCCGAGTTGCAGGCGATGACAGGGGGCCGGGTGGCGGCCATCAAGCAGCAGCAATCGTGACTGATGTCAGAAGGCACGTAACCCTGGAGAAGAGGAGGAAGGAGCGCACTGGCCCTTATGGATCTGGCTGCAAAAAAACAGGTCTTGCGCTTATTTACCTATGGTCTGTATGCCGTGTCCTGTGCCGATGGAGGAGAGGTCAACGCCTTCACGGCCAACTGGCTGACGCAAGCATCCTTTGAGCCGCCGCTGGTGGCGGTCTCAGTAGAGAACGACTCGCGTTCGCTGCCGATGATCCTGCGCAGTCGGACCTTTGTCGTGAACGTTCTGCCGTCAGGGGCGCGTGAGCTAGCGGGCAAGCTCGGCAAGTCGGCGCTGCGCGACCCGCGCAAGCTGGAGGGAGTAGCCTACCATCCCGGGCCCGGAGGCTGTCCCATCCTGGACGAGGCCCTGGGATGGCTCGCCTGCGAGGTACGGCATACAGTGCCCGCCGGTGACTCGACAGTACTCGTGGCTGAGGTAGTGGAGGCCGGTGTTCAGCGCGAGGGGACACCTCTCACAATGGCCGAGACCGGTTTCCGTCATGCCGGCTGAAGAACAGCCTGTCCCCTCCCTCTGCATCGTAATCTCAGGCCGGGTCAGGCCGGCGGTGGCAAGCAGCCTGTATTGTTGTGGTGGTGGTCTGGGCCGGTTGAAGCAGCGAGGCGAGGGGCTGTAGTCTCCCACTGAGAGCCTGCCCGCGGCAAGGAAGAGAAGGAGCCATTTGATGTCGTCACAGGATGCGGACCAGCAGTTCCGCGTTCTCCCCTCTGGTGAAGGCCGGCCTGTTCCTGTGCCCCAGGCGCAGCCCGGTCTTCCCTGTGTCTTTTGCGATCGTTCGTCCCTGACCACTGTTCTCCATGAGACGCCTGCCTACCTCCTCATTGCCGACCACGCGCCGCTGGTCGAGGGGCATCTGCTGATCATACCGAAAGAGCATTATGCCTGCTACGGTGCCGTGCCAGCTGCCCTTGATGAGGAACTGCAGGCTCTCAAGCGCCTGGTGAGCCGCTTCGCTTCCCGCTTTTATGCTCCCCTGCTCTTCTGGGAGCACGGTGTTTTTGGTCAGACCGTCTTTCATGCGCATCTGCATTGCATTCCCTTTGGCGTCGCCAGCTATCAGCAGCGCCTTGAGCGGCTAGCGGCGGTAGCCACCCCTGTGCGGGAGCAGGAAGAGATCCGTCGCTGGTACCGTCAGCAAGGACATTACTTTTATCTGGAAGACAGCCAGCAAGCGCTACTCTTCCCTCCTGATCCGCACTGCTATCGTGAGGTTCTCTACGAAGTGCTCTGGAAGAGCCTCAGCCCCGAGCAGCAGCGGCAGGGCTGGCAGCGCAAGGAGGTGCGTCTACGGGGGGGAGCTGGGTGGCCGGTGGCCACGGCGCGCAAGTGGGAGCAATTCTATCGCGAGGAGAAGAGGCATGCCTACACTGATCGAAGCTGTGCGGGATGAACTCGTTGCTGTGGGCGAGCTGCGTCTCCACATTGTGGAGTGGGGGAGAGCGGGGCCGCCTATCGTCTGTCTGCATGGGTTGACGGCCAACGCCTTCTGTTTCCAGGCCTTTGCCGATGCCCTGGCCGAGGACTATCGCGTCATTGCCTATGACTTGCGCGGGCGAGGCCGAAGCGAGCGTCCGCCCCAGGGTTACAGCGTGCCGATCCATGCCGCTGACCTGGACCAGTTGCTGACGGTCCTGGGACTGGAGCGCGTAGCACTGCTGGGGCATTCCCTTGGGGCCTTAATTGCGCTCTTCTATGCCGCCTGGCGCCCAGAGCGTGTCAGCAAGCTCATCCTCGTTGATGCCGGGGCGCCTTTGCCCTGGCGTACACCCGAGGAGCAGCCGGCCTGGCTAAATGCCTCCATCGCGCGCTTAGGCACACCAGTGGCCTCCTTCGAAGAGTATCGCCGGCGTCTGCAGAGCCTGCCCTTCTTGGGACCCTGGTGGAATGCCTATCTTGACCGCTATCTGGAGCATGATATCGAGCGTCTCCCAGATGGCAGCGTGCGCTCGCGTGTCTATCGGGAAGGCGTGCTAGAAGAGGGACGGAGAGCGGAGGAGGCGCGTCCGGCTGACCAGTGGGAGCATGTGCAGGCGCCGACCCTGGTCCTGCGAGCGGGGGCAGGCATGTTTGCCCCAGATGATCAGCTGCTCTCCGAGGAGGCGGCCCGTGAGCTGGTTGCGCATATTCCGGGGGCGCAGCTTGTCGAGTTCCCGACGCTCAACCACTATACCATCATCTTCGGCGCTGATCCGGGGCCAGCTCAGGCGATCCGGGCGTTCCTGAGCGGAGCCGAAGCAGCCCAGCCTGGTCTATAGTACCTGGGGCCTGGGGGGACTGGAGGCTCGGAGGGGGCCCCACCCTGGCAGCTCCTTTTCGGGCTGCAGGGTGGGGTTAACAGGAGAGTAGGGGCAAGGTCAGGACAGCCAAGACAAGCCAAGACAAGCCAGGACAAGCGGATGGAAGACGTTGAAGTTGAAGGGGAAAGGGAGAGTCCAGCCTGCTCAATCTGCTGCGCCGCTGGAGTGGGGTCTCCCGCTGGCCTTCACCTACCTTCTCAGACCAGTGCCGTGGCTCGCTGGCGCTGGTGCAGGCGCATACGGATGCCGTAGCGCGGGCGGAGCGTTACTGCGGCCTCGGGTTCGATGCGCTGTCCAGGGATCAATTCAGCCTCCCACGAGCGAATCAAGGTCGCCAGCACCAGCACGCCCTCCATCCAGGCAAAGGGCTCCCCGACGCAGAGGCGTGGGCCGCCGCCAAAGGGGAAGTAGGCGAACTTCGGGCGAGCGGCGCGGGCCTCGGGGGTCCAGCGCTCTGGCAAGAAGCGCTCCGGTTCCGAGTAGAAGCGCGGATCGCGGTGGACGACGTACTGACTCATGATGACGCGGGCCCCGGTAGGGATGGTCACACCACGGATGTCGCAGTCGCGCATGGCCGTGCGGTCGATCCCCCAGGCAGGAGGGTAGAGGCGCATAGACTCTGCCAGCACCCACTCGGCGTAGGTCAGGCGAGGGAAATCGTCGGCGGTCGGCAGGCGATCGCCGAGGACCTGGACCACCTCCTGGCGCAGGCGGGCAGCCACCTCGGGATGTTGAGCTAAGAGGTACCAGGTCCAGGCCAGCGCGTTAGCAGTTGTCTCGTGGCCCGCCAGTAGCAGCGTCGTCATCTCGTCGCGCAGCTGCTCGTCGCTCATTGCCCCCTCCTCGTCGTGGACCTCCAGCAGCCAGGAGAGCAGGTCGCCCTGGTCGCGCCCGCTGCGGCGGTGCTCCTCGATAATGCGGTAGATGACGCGATCCATCTCATCGCGGGCGCGGTAGAAGCGGCGACGGATCGGCAGCGGTAGGAGTTCGAGCTGTTCGGCCCAGGGAGAGAGGCCGATCTTAATGAAAGCCTCCATCGCTACAGCCATTGCCTGGCTCACGGTAGTGGCCTCGCGCTCCACGTCGACATTGAAGAGCGTCTTGCCGGCAATGACCAAAGTCAAGCGCATCATCTCCGCAGCCATATCGACGACCGCACCGTCCTGCCAGGACCGCGCCAGGCGCGCGGCCTCCTCGACCATTGTGGTGGCGTAGGATGCGATGCGCTGGCGATGGAAGGCCGGCTGAATCAACTTGCGCTGTCGCTTGTGGAAGTCGCCCTCGCTGGTCAGCAGACCCTGGCCGAGCATGCGGCTGGTCATCTGGACGCCTTGCCCTTTATGAAAATTGGCGTGCTGGACAACCAATACCTCGCGAATATCTTCCGGGTGGCTCAGGAGAAAGATCTCCAGTGGACCCCCCTTCACGTGGACGACATCGCCATACTTGCGCGCGAGGCGCAGAAAAGTCATCGGCAGATTGCGCCGCGAGAGCAGGGCCAGGATCTCCAGCAGATTTGGACTGGCTGGCTGGCGTCTCGTCGGCGCCTCAAGTGCTTGCGCTTGCACCATAGGTAGCGATTCCCCCTTCCCAAAGGCAGACGGCATGGTGGCCCAGAGTCAGGTCAACGAGGCAACGACTGCGAGGTCGCGGGCGCAGTGGCCAGCTCGCCGACCTGCTGGCCCTGCAGGAAGGCCAGCAGGGCCTCATTGAACAGCTGTGGTTGGTCATACATACAGATGTGGTTGGCGTGCTCGATCACGTAGAGACGAGCCTGCGGGATGGCGGCGTGGAGCTGGCGCCCGAAGCTGAGGGGAACCAGGTCGTCCTGGGCGCCCCAGATAAGCAGAGTCGGCGTGCGGAGCGTTGGCAAAAGTGGGCGGGCGTCCAGAGCCACGATCTGATGGGCGGCGCGCAAGATCATCAGGGTGCCGGCCCGGACTCCGTCGTAGAGCAGGGTTGGCCAGAAGGCCGGCGTCGTGCGCGCCAGGGCCAGAGCAGTGGGCCAGAGGAGCTGCGCCACCGAGCGTTCGAAGGGGATGCCGATGGAGGCCACCAGCACCAGGCGCTTCACCTGCTCGGGACGCTGGGCAGCCAGAGCCAGAGAGACATAGCCTCCCATCGAGTGGCCGACCAGTGAGAAGGTCTCCAGACCCAGGGCCTGGCAGAGGCGATCAAGCCAGTGGGGAGCGCGCAACAGGTGGAACTGGCGGCGAAAGCGCCGCATGGCGCCGAAGCCGGGCAGGTCGACCAGGTAGACGCGATAGTGCTGGGCGATGGTGGGAATATTTCTGGCCCACCATTTGGTCGAGCCGGAGAGGCCGTGCACGAAGACCACCGGCTCACCCTCGCCGGCGTACTCGTAGCGCACCGGAGTGCCATCAACGGTGACGACCTGGCTGTGTGTCTGAAAGGCGGCCATTGCCCGTTTTCCTCCTCTGTGATTGCAAGCAAGCCAAAGAGTTGCGCAGTTGCCTGGGTTTTGGAGAGCGAGGGCAGAGCCTTCGCGTCAGCGTGAAGAGCTGCCCTGCTCATGCAAGCTGGTGATCGTGGCCAGCAGCGTGCGAATCGCCAGCTCAGCGAGCTGCTCCTTGCTCAGCTGGTGTTCCTCCAGCCAGGCAAGGCTGAGGGCCTCGACGAAGCCGACCCAGCCGGTAATGGCCAGGCGCAGCGCGGGCAGCTGGCGCTCACTCTCCGGCAGGCCCTGCAGGACGCGCTCGACGTAGGTCTGCCGGACGTGGTTGAGGATAGCGGCAACCTCGGGGTCGACGCCGACGCCGCCGCGCAGCAGGGCGACGTAGGTGCGCGCGTGCATCTCTGCGAAGGTAAAGTAGGCCAGCAAGCCAACGCGCAGGCGCTCCAGCGGCTCCAGGGAGGCATCCGGCTCGGTCAGCTCCAGCAGTTGGTTGGTGCTGTGTCGGAGCACGGCCAGATAGAAGTCGTGCTTGGTTGGAAAGTAGTAGTAGAGCAGGCCCTTGGAGATGTTGGCAGCGGCGGCGATATCGTCGATGGCCACCTCGTCATAGGAGTGCCTGCTAAAGAGATCCAGGCCGACCTCGATGAGCCGCTCGCGGCGTGTTTTGCGTTTCTGCTTGTGAAGCATCAGGTGATCCCCCAGCGCTTGATCATGCTCCGGGCCAGCGGCGAGCGGTCGTAGCGATGGGCGCGTGCCAGGCGGCGCAGACGGAGCAGAATCACCAGGTCGACGAGGGCAGGCAGATGCCGTGCCAGGCCAATCTCCAGGGCGCCCAGGCGCGTGGTGGCGACGTCGCGGCGCACGCGCCCACTGCAGCAGCGCACCAGGGTACGTACGACGGCCTCAAGCGGCTCCTCGCGTACCAAGTCGGCCAGGGAGAGGCCGGCGGCCTCAGAGGCGGCGTGGATGGGCGTGCGGACGTAGCCCGGGTAGACGGTGGTGACGCTGATCTGGCTGCCATATTCCATGCGTAGGGCGTCCGACCAGGCCGCCAGGGCGCGCTTGCTGGCGGCGTAGGCCGAGGCAAAGGGGACGGTGGCAAAAGCCAGGCCGGAGGCCACATTGATGACGCGCCCGTGCGAGGCGAGCAGGGCCGGCAGGGCATAGGCCGTCACCGTCCAGGGGCCAAGCAGGTTGACCTCGAGGGTGAGGGCGACATCTTCGCTTGGCGGGGCGCCAGCGTCCTGGGGGAGGCCGATGCCGGCAAGGTTGATCAAAATGTCCAGTCCGCCCAGCTCGTTGAGGGCCTGGGCGACCGCGCGCTCAACAGCCTCGCTGCTGGTGACGTCGGCCTGGATGATGTCTTCGCCGCCGCGCCGGTCCAGGCCGATGACGCGCGCCCCTCGCCGGCGTAGCTCAGCCGCGGTGGCACTGCCGATGGCTCCCGCGGCGCCAGTAATCAGTACCCGCTTGCCGACCAATGGGCCACGCTGGTGGCTTTGCATGGTATTCCTCCCTCCGTGCTGCTTGCTTGCGGGGTGTCAGGACTGGCTGGCATGGCCGGCAGCAGGCACGGCGTAGCCGGGCGTGGTCTCGGCAGTGGGCTGTGGCTGGCTCTGGTCGCGGCTGAGGTCCCCAGGCCGGCCACCGCGGGGGGCCAGGCGCTGGAGCCGACGGCGCAGGCGCTCGATGGAGCGCATGGTTTCCTGGACGCCGACCAGGTAGTGGGCCGAGGGCGGTTCCCAGCGGGCCACGAGGTTGGCAAGGGGAGCATCCAGGCGCTCCTGGCAGTGGATCAGCTCGACGAGCAGGCGCGCGCCGCGACTGATGAGTGGACCAGCTCCGCCGCGTGGCTGCAGCAAACCGAAGATGTAGAGGTTGGCCAGGTCGGGAGCCATCAGGTGCGCTACCAGGCGAGGATAGCCGTGCTCCCAGGTGAAGAGCTTGTGGTCCAGGAAGGGGAAGGAGACGTTGAAGCCGGTGGCCCAGACGATGGTGTCGAACTCCTGGCTACTGCCATCGACGAAATGCACCTGCTTGCCGTCCAGGCGGGCAATGTCAGGCTTGGGCTGGATCAGGCCGTGACGGATAAAGTAGAGCAGCTGGGAGTTGACGATCGGGTGGCGGTCGAAGAGGTCGTGATCCGGCTTGGGCAGCCCATAGCGTGAGTTGGGACCGACGATGAGTGCCAGGGCAGCTTTGATGATGAGCTTCTGGAGCCAGAGCGGCATCCAGGGCATCTCCATCTCGGCTACGGGGATGCCGGCGATCGTTTTGGGCAGGAAGTAGTAGCCACGGCGCATCGAGATGGCGACCTCTTTGATGCGCTTGCTGAGGGCGGCTTCGACGGCGATGTCACAGCCGGAGTTGCCGGCTCCGACGACGAGGACTCGCTCCCCCTCGAAGTCGTCGGCGTTTTTGTAGTCCTTGGAGTGGAGGGTCTTGCCGTTGAAGCTCCCTGGATAGTGGGGGATGCGCCGGTCCCAGTGGTGGCCATTTGCTACGATGACACCGCGATATTCCAGGCTGCGCCCATCGTCCAGGGTGACACGCCAGCCGCTGAGGCCGCGGGGATCAAGCGGCTCGATGCGCTCGACGCGACGCCCGAATTGAATGAAGCGCCGGAGCCCGTAGTGGTCGGCGTAGGATCGCAGGTAGTCAAGCACCTGCTGCCGACTGGGAAAGTCAGGATAGCTGGCCGGCATGGGGTACTCTTCGTAGCCGGTGCTGTTGCGCGAGGAGATGATGTGCGTTGCATCGTAGACGCCGTTGAGCCAGTTGCCACCGACGTCGTCGTTCTTCTCGAAGATGTCGAAGGCGACGCCAGCCTCCTGGAAGGCGCGGGCGATGCCCAAACCTGAGTAGCCAGCGCCGATGATGCAGTAGCGCGATGCCATGCGTGTTCCTCCTTTGGTGGTGACGGCTTGCTGCGCCGGTCAACCCTTTGACCGGCCCGGGCCCAGCGCCTGACGCTCTGGCCCACTGGGGCCCTGCCCAATATTGAATATAGTTCAAATTTGACCAAAAGTCAAGGAGGAAGGGGCCTTGTCTGGCGACCGGGGCAGGGTGCTATAGTAGATGAGGTGACGCCGACTGAGCGCGCCGCCGGCCCAGCGATGATTGGCTGGCTGGCAATGTGTTGGTTGCTCTCTTGTCTGAGAGGAGGAAAGCGTTCATGGCAGTGACAACGATTCGCAGTGTTGGTGTCGTTGGCTGTGGCCTGATGGGCAGTGGCATTGCTCAGACCTGTGTGCAGGCCGGCTATGAGGTGGTGGTGCGTGAGGTCAATGACGAGCTGCTGCATAAGGGCCTCCAGCGTATCTATGAGGCCTGGGAGATGTTGGTGAGTAAGGGCAAGATTTCCCGTGAGCAGGCTGAGGAGTATCGTGGGCGCTTGCGCGGTACGGTTGCTTTGGAGGAGCTGGCCGCTTGCGATTTGGTGATCGAGGCGGTCGTGGAGCGTATGGAGGAGAAGCTGCGGCTTTTTACGGCCCTGGACCGTTTGCTCAAGCCGGAGGCGCTGATTGTTTCGAATACGTCTTCTCTGAGTGTGACGCAGATGGCGGCGGTAACGCGGCGCCCGCAGCAGGTCTGCGGTTTGCATTTCTTTAATCCTGCTCCGGTGATGAAGCTGGTCGAGATTGTCAGGCCGATTACGGCTTCGGAGGAGACGATCGAGACGGTGCGCCGCTTTGCGGAGTCGTTGGGCAAGACGCCGGTGCTGGCCAAGGATACCGCCGGTTTCATTGTGAATTTCTTGCTCATTCCTTATTTGCTCTCGGCCATCCGCATGCTGGAGAATGGTATGGCCTCGCGTGATGATATCGATACGGCGATGAAGTTGGGTTGTGGCTATCCAATGGGGCCGTTTACGCTGTTGGATTATGTGGGGCTGGATACGACGTTGTGGGCGGCGGAGGCGATCTATGAGGAGTATAAGGAGCCACTCTATGCGCCGCCTCCGTTGTTGCGCCGCATGGTGGCAGCGGGACTGCTGGGTCGCAAGAGCGGTCGCGGCTTCTATGAGTATTCCTGAACCCCTTCCGCGCTGTCTCCTGGCTCGCCGGGGGCTGGTGGTCCTGGCGGTGTGGTGAGCTGGCCGGGGCGGTCAGATGGGCGGGCCAGTCTGTGGGGGTGGTGAGGTTGCCGCTGGCGAGTCGGGGTTGTTGCCAGGGCAGGTGGCCAGCTGCTCACCTCACAAGCTGGCCACTGTTGCTGGCTGGTGGTGGTCACTGTGGTGGGGTTGGGGTACGGG
>NZ_JADGIA010000135.1 GCF_019683635.1 Thermogemmatispora sp.
ACCTTCTCCTTCCCCCCTTCCAACGCCTCCAGCCGCCCCTCAACCTTCTCCATGCGCCCTTCTAACGCCCCTAGCCGCCCCTCAACCTTCTCCATGCGCCCTTCCAACGCCTCCAGCCGCCCCTCAACCTTCTCCATGCGCCCTTCCAGACCAGCCATGCGGTTCTCTAGGCTAGCAGTGCGCATCTCCAGTAGAGCCGTTCGTTCCTGCAGAGCGCGCACATCATCGCGGGTCGCCACCACCAGCGCCTCCAGGCGCTGAAACCGGGCCTCACTCTGGCGCTCGCAGTGTAGCTGATACTCAGCCAGCTGTCGAAAACTCACCTGCATATCGGCAGCCAGCCCTCTGACATCCGCACTAAGTACAGCAATGGCATGCTCCTGAGCACGAACGCGATCGGCTAGCCAGAACCGCTCTAGCGACATCCTCCGTCTAGCTCCCTTCTCTCAAAATAGATGGCCTGGTCACCACGTTGGCCCTGGTCAATACTCCCACAGCCTTGAGAAGAGGATAACAGATCCAGGCACCAAAAGCAAGTTCTCCAAAAGGATATCTTCATATTTCTTCTTAATACACAAGAAAGAGTGCATCAAAACTAAATAAAGCTTGCTTGCTTTCATTACAAGCAGGCAACGTCGCTGAATACGACAGGAAACAGAGAAGCAACCGGACAGCTGGGAGGGCCGAGGCTAGGCAAGAATGACCTCGATCCCTAGCTCGCGCAGACGAGTCAGCGTCTCGCTATCCAGCCCGCTATCCGTGATAATCGTATCGATGGCGCTCAGCGGCGCCACTGTTGTCAACATCACCTTACCGAACTTGCTATGATCGGCCACCACAATGCGCCGTCGCGCCCGCTCAATCATCGCCTGCTTCGTGCCGGCCTCCTCAAAATTGAACTCAGTCAGTCCATGTTCGATCGTAATCCCACCGACTGCGATAAAGGCTTTATCAACCTGAAAACTGCGCAGTGTTCGCTCAGCCAGATGGCCCACCAGCGACAGCTCGCTCGGGCGTAGCTTCCCTCCTACCACGATCACCTGAATCGCTGACTGATTCGCCAGTTCCAAAGCTGCCCGCAGATTCGTCACCAGCACCGTCAGATTGCGCTTCCCCTTGAGCGCGCGGGCGATCTCCAGCGTTGTCGTCCCCACATCAAGAATCAGGCTCTCCCCATCGTTGACCAGCTCTACCGCCTGCGCCGCGATGCGCCGCTTCTCTTCAGCATGCTCGGCCTCACGTGCACTAAACGGCGGTTCATAGCTAGCCCCGCGCAGGCTGATGGCCCCTCCGTGCACTCGCCTGATCAATCCCTGCTCTTCCAGCTCCTGTAAATCTCTGACCACTGTAATGCTAGAGACGGTAAAGCGCTGCGCCAGATCGCGCACCGAGACAACCCCACTCGACTCAATAATCTCAAATATCTTTCTTCTGCGTTCTTGCGCAATAATCTTGTTTTCTTTCTTCATTCAGTACTCACTCCCTGAGTTTGCTCACCACCGCTCCGCACATCCACCGGGCAGGCTGGCAGGCAAGACCAGGCATCATCTCCTTTCCTTGCCCACGTCTGACCGCCTTTCCACGCCCTATCGAGCATTGTATCATGTCCTGCGTCCCCACCAGGCAGCGTCATGCCGGCGCACCCCCTGAACGGTGATCACCAACGTGCCTATCCTTCTCCTCCTAAGAAGGAACGGCATCAAGAGAAAAAACAGCCAGAGCGCCACCCTTACCTAGAGCCACGTCTTGTGACGTCTTTAGAGCAGAGTACCAATCGCCGGCTGTCAAGAGATAGCCGGCGAAGTGCGTACTGCTCTGCTAAACTGCTGAGTTGAGATGAGGAGAAGATATGGCTAAAGTCGATATTCATGAGACAACAAAAGCTGCTCGTGATATGCAAGAGCAGTATTTTCGGACCACCGATCGTCTACCTGGCGAGATGTGGTACTGGGCTGCTCTGGTCTCGATCATTACTTCTGCAGTGCTTTTCGTAAGCGGTAAGCGTGATTGGGGACTGTTCGTCGGCCAGTGGCCACCGGCCTTCTTGCTCTTCGGCATTTTCCACAAGCTGCTACGCCCTGCGCGCAGCCAGTTCTAAGCCTAAGCGGCAAGTCTAGCCGTAATGCCCCATCGCTCTCACACCGTCGGTAGCAGACGGAAGAAGGAGAGAGCACAAGCGCCACTGCGGTCGGCAGCCGCTCCCTCTGGGGCTGACTGCAGTTCCCTCCTGGTCGCTTTGCTCTTCCTTCTTCCATCCCTTCTTAGGACGCATCAAGCACCAGCTCGGCCCATCGACTAGCGCCAGGCCCGCCGCCCGAAGCGACGCAGACGCAGGGCATTCCCAACCACAGAGACAGAGGAGAGGGCCATCGCCGCCGCTGCAAAGATCGGCGCCTGCTCCTTGAGGAAAGGAATCACTGGCGAGAGGATCGCTGTCGGAATGAGCACAACGTTATAAGCAAAAGCCCAGAACAGGTTTTGCTTGATAGTACGCAGTGTCGCCCGAGACAAGTCCAGAGCAGTGGCCAGACTGCGAAGATTTCCTTTCACCAGGACGATATCAGCCGTCTCCAGGGCAATATCGCTGCCGTTACCCATCGCGATCCCAACATCGGCCTGAGCCAGCGCTGGTGCATCGTTGATTCCATCGCCCGCGAAAGCTACAATCAGCCCTTGCCGTTGAAGGCGGCGCACTTGTTCGGCCTTCTCTGCTGGCAAGAGGCCGGCGAGCACGCGCTCGCCGGGAATGCCAACCTGCGCCGCGATCGCCTGGGCCGTGCGCGGATGATCGCCGCTGACAAGCCAGAGCTGCAACCCCTGGGCCTGCAGTTGACGTACCGCCTCAGCCGAGCCTGGTTTCAAGGTATCAGCCAGCGCCAGCAGGCCCGCCAGCCGCCCAGCAACGGCCACCAGCATCACGGTGTTCCCCTGCTGCTCCAGACGCTCCAGATCAACACGCACCTCCTCCAGTCCCAGGCCGCGCTCCTCCAGTAGGCGTGGTCCACCGATCAGCACCTCCTGCCCTGCCAGTACAGCCTCCAGGCCACGACCGGGCAAAGCCGTCAGTCGCTCTGGCCTGCGTTCCAAAGACAGGCCACGCTGACGCGCCGCCTCCACCACTGCGCGCGCGAGCGGATGCTCTGAGCCTTGCTCGACCTCGGCGGCCAGGCGCAACAACGCGGTTTCGTCCCACGGAGCCAGCGCCACCAGTTCAGTGAGCTGGGGCCTGCCGCGCGTTACGGTCCCTGTCTTATCAAAGAGCACCGCCTGCACTGCCTGAATACGTTCCAGGCTCTCGCCACCTTTGATCAGAATGCCCTGCTCGGCTCCCATGCCGGTGCCCACCATGATCGCCGTAGGCGTTGCCAGTCCCAAGGCACAGGGACAGGCCACCACCAGCACGGCCACCGCCGCAATCAAGGCCCTGATCCAGCCCGCAGCCCCCATGCCACTCATGGCTCCCATCAGGCCCCAACCCAGGAAGGTCAGAAGGGCAATCACCAGCACCGCCGGCACGAAAACGCCAGCCACCTGATCCGCCAGGCGCTGGACCGGCGCCTTGCTGCCCTGGGCCTGCTCAACGAGACGAATGATATTGGCCAGCAGGGTATCGGCCCCGACGCGCGTGGCCCGCATGGTCAACAGCCCATCCTGATTAATGGTAGCCCCAATCAGCGGCTCGCCTTCCCCTTTCTCTACGGGCAGGCTCTCCCCGGTGACCATTGATTCATCGACCGTCGAGTGACCGGCCACTACGAGACCATCAACGGGTATCTGCTCGCCGGGACGCACGATGAGCAGGTCGCCCGGCTTGACCTCGGCAATCGGAACCTCGCGTTCCTGACCCTCGCGCAGCACATGAGCACTGCGCGGCTGCAAACCAATCAGGCGCCTAATGGCCTGTCCGGCCTCACCCCTGGCTCGCGCCTCCAGGTAGCGCCCCAGGTAGATGAGCGTGATGATCAGGGCCGCGGTGTCGTAGAAAGTCGGCTCGTCCGCCAGCTGCGGCAAGACCGTAGCCAGCAAGCTCAGCAGATAAGCCGCCGTCGAGCCAGCCGAGATGAGCGTGTCCATCGTGGCCGCCCCATGCCGCAGATTCTTGAGGGCGTTGCGGTGAAATTCCCAACCAACCACTGCCCAGACCGGCGTGGTCAAGAGCAACAGCAGATAGTTCTCCCCAGGGAAACGGTCCATGAAGAACATGCTGAGCACAACGACAGGCAGCGAGAGCGCGACCGCCATCAGCAGGAGCCACAGTCGACGACGAGCCGCTCGTCGCTGAGCTTCTGCCAAGCCCGAGACCGCCGGCAGTCCCTGGCCCTCCTCGCTTTGAACCAGGGCACTCGCTGCTTCAGGACGAGTACCCAGCCGATCTTCAACCTCAGCTTCCCCCTTTGCCGTCTGCGCCAGAAGCGGCAGCGCCTCATAGCCCAGCTGCTCCACCTTCTCAACCAGTAGCGCCGGGTTAACCAGCATGGGATCATACACAACGGTGGCCTGCTCGGTGGCGAAGTTGACGCTGGCCTCTTTGATTCCTGGCAGACGCTGCAAACCACGCTCAATACGCCTGGCGCAGGAGGCGCAGCTCATGCCCTCCAGAGCAAGAGTGATTGAAGTCAGTTCTTCAGGCTCAGGTTGATCTATGGTGCGCTGCTGTCCATCAGGGCCAGACAGGTGCGTTGTTGCCATGTTGCCTCACTCCTCCTGCTTGACACTCACCCATACCCCCCCGGTGGGGGTCTACTAGAAAGGATAGCGCAAGAAGCAGCGCTTGTCAAATGTGCTGGACCCGCATCCGCTGGGTCCGCTCAGCCAGCTCTGTGTTATAATGAGAGAGCGATAAGCAAGCCAAGCGTATTCACAAGAGAGAGAGGAGCATGACCGCCCCCTCCCCTACACCCAGTCAGGCAAATGCAGGGCGTCGGATTCTCCGACGCTTCCGTGGCCTGCAGGCCCATCTACAACCGGGCGAAGAGCCACTAGAGAGTCGGCCTGTCATCTGGAACAGCCAGCAGCATGGCAGGGTCGCCTGTGACGCCATCCTCACCAACAGGCGTCTGCTCGGCTACTATCAGGTCCGGTTCCCACGTCCGCGCCTTTTCCTGGAGGCCATTCCCCTTACAGAGATCACCGCCATCACGCTGCGCATTCCCCAGAGCAGGCCACTTCTACACGAACTGCTGATCAGCTCTGGGGAAGGAAGTGTGTTGCTGCGCGCTCCGCGGCGCACGATCGACTATCTCTATGATTCCCTGCGCCGTCTTAGCGAGGAGAGCCGTCAGGGGCCAGGCCCCATTGCGACAGAGCAGGAGCCGTCGCCAATCCTTGCCTCTAGCAATCAGGAGGAGGCGGCCAGAGCGCAGCCGCCACACTTTGCCCGCCAGCAGCTTGCAGGGACCGCCGAGCGTTCGCCCACGGCCATCGCGGCGATCTTCGCCTGCGGCCTCATCCTTGAAATCATCGCTGTCTACCTCTGGCTAACCACCGGCAGCCTGGCCACCAGCCTGCCGCCCTTTGGGGCTGGCCTGCTGGCGGTGCTTACGGCCATCCTCGTCTATCGTCAGCGTTAAGGCTGGTCAGCGCGGGAGCGCTTCCTGCCTTTGCTCCCTGTGTTAGCTGGGAGAGCTTTGGCCGTTAGCTAGCAACGTTGACACGTTCTTTTTGCGACAGGTACAATACAAAGGGCCTGGTAAATACAGCGATTGGCCTGCTCGTTCTATCCATAGCGAGAGAATCTGTGCAGACGTAAGGCGCCCGGGGCAGTCCTCTCTTCTGACGAACGCAGACAGCACACGGCCCTTTTCCGACGGAGAATGGCAAAGAAGGCGCTGCCGTTCTTCTTTGCTGAGAAGGCGCCACTTTACGCAGTTGTAGGCTGTCTTGTGTCTTGCGCCTTTGCTCGCACATAGGTAAGATGAGGCAACAACGCAATGAAGATCTTCGTCTGTGTAAAGCAGATTCCAGACCCCAACACCGTCGAAAGCAAGCTTGACCCTGCTACCAAACGACTGGTGCGCACCGGGGTCTCGCTGGTGCTTGACCCGGGAGACGAGACAACGATTGCCGCAGCGATCAAGCTGCGCGATAGTCTCGGCAATAGCGAGCTGACGGCGATCAGCATGGGTCCAGCCAGCGCCCAGGAGGCCCTGCGGCGCGCCCTGGCGATGGGCGTTGATCGCGCAATCCTCATCAGCGATCCGGCCCTGGCTGGCTCGGATGTCCTGGGCACGGCGCGGACGCTGGCCGCTGCTCTCAAGCGTGAGAATCCCGATCTGATCTTCTGTTCAACCGAGAGCACCGATGGCTACACTGGCATGGTGCCCGGGGCGATCGCCGAGTTTCTGGGCCTGCCCCAGCTCACCTTCGCACGCGAGATCAACGTTGAGGGCACAAAGGCCGTGATCAAGCGCGTCACGCAGACCGGCTACGAGGTGGTTGAGAGTCCTTTGCCAGCAGTAGTGACTATCGCCAGCGGCTCTTTCGAGGCGATCTATCCAACGATGAAGGGCATCATGAGCGCGCGTAAGAAGCCCTTCAGCCAGCTGAGCCTGAGCGACCTCGGGCTGGACCCATCGCAGGTCGGAGAGGCCGGCGCACGCGAGCAGATACTCTCAATTGGGAAGGCTGAGGCCCGCGCCGCCGGGCAGATCATTAAGGACGAGGGCAACGCTGCCGAGATCATTGCCGACTTCTTGCAGCGTCACCAGTTGCTCTAGGAGGAGTGCAGGTTATGGCAAAAACGATCTGGGTCCTGGTCGAAATTGAGGATGGCCGGCCAGCTCGCTCGTCTCTAGAGGTGCTGAGCAAGGCGGCCCATTTGGGTCGCGCCGAGGCCATTGTGCTCGGCTCCGCCGCCGCGACGGTAGCCCCCTCTCTCGGTGAGTTTGGCGCCGAAAAGGTCTATGTCCACGCCGATCCTACCTACGATACCTACCTGACGCTCCCCGCCGTCGATACGCTGAGCGCCCTGCTGCAGCGGCAGCAGCCCGATCTTCTGCTCTTCCCCACCACCTACGATGTCCGCGATATCGCCGCCCGCTTGAGTGCCCGCCATAATCTGGGCCTGATCACGGATGCCACCGACCTCCGCTACGAGGGCGAGCGCCTGGAGGTGACGGTTCCCTGGGGCGGAGAGAACGTAGTGGTCGCAACCCATCCTTACCAGGGAACGGGGATCGTGCTGGCACGCCCGAAGGCTTTCTCGGTGGAGCGCTTCGAGGGCCGTCAGGCTGAGATTGAGCAGCTGACGGTGACCCTACGGCCCGAGTCGCAGCAGATGAAGATACTCGACCGCGTCGAGGTCCAGAGCGAAGGCCCCGCCCTGGAGGATGCCAGCATCATCGTGAGCGGTGGTCGCGGTCTGGGGAAGCCCGAGAATTATCGCCTGGTCGAAGAGCTGGCGACCGTGCTCGGTGGAGCGCCGGGCGCCACACGCGCCATTGTCGACGCCGGCTGGCTCCCCTACAGCTATCAGATCGGCCAGACCGGCAAGACGGTCAAGCCAACCCTCTATATTGCTTGCGGCATCAGCGGCGCAATCCAGCATCTGGCTGGCATGAAAGGCTCGAAGTACATTATCGCCATTAATAAAGATGAGCATGCGCCGATCTTCTCGGTAGCCGATTTGGGCATCGTCGGCGATGTGTTGACGATCCTGCCCCAGCTGATCGAGGAAGTGAAGCGGCGCAAAACCCAGCTCTAGCTGGCTCACGCCCGCTCGTTCTCGCTGACGCACAAGCAGGCAAGAAGCAGCATATTACTGCGGTGGGGCACGGCTGCCGCTGCGAAGCAGCAAGCAGGCAGATAGGCAGGGCGACGGGGCCCCGCCGCCTTTAAGGGAGGTTGTCATGGCACCCCCTGCCATTTCTCCAACCGGTGGGTGGATCGGGACGACCATTTTCGTGGTGATTTTCCTGGCGGCGCTGACAGTCTTCGGCCTGCGCGTCGGACAGCTGGTGACGCTGCTGGCCAAGGCTCGCCGTGAGGATCGCACCGACCATCTGGAGGAGCGCATCGGCGATTTCCTGCTGGTGGTGCTCGGCCAGAGCGGCGTCTTGCGCGATCCGATCCCCGGCCTGGCACACTTTTTTACGTTCTGGGGCTTTATCATTATTCAGTTCGGGCTGCTTAATCTGATCCTGGGAGCCTTCAACGGCTCGCTTCCGCTGATCGGCCACGATCATACGTTCGCAGCCCTGCTAGACCTCTTTGTTCTTTTCGTGCTGGTCTCGCTGATTGTCTTCGCGGTCCGGCGCGGCATCGTGCGCCCCCGGCAGCTATCGAGCCGCCTGCATGGCCCGTGGGACGGCTTCATTATCTTGGGCCTCATTTTCCTGGTCCTGCTGACCCTGGCCTTGGTTGAGACCTTCGGCTTCGCCGCCAGCCACGGCGAAGAGTGGTCGCTGCTCGGTTCCTGGTTCGGCCCTTCTTTCTATGGTCTGGGCACGGCGACCAATGTGGCCCTCTACCGCGTCTCCTGGTGGGCCCATATTCTGACGGTGCTGAGCTTCCTGGTCTATCTACCAGGCTCGAAGCACTTGCACCTGATGGCCACCCCCTTCAATGTCTTCTTCCGTAATTACGGCCCCCGCGGCGCGCTGCCGCTGCTGGAGAATCTGGAGGAGCGCGAGGACTACGGCGTTTCCAAGGCGGAGCAGTTTACCTGGAAGCAGCTGCTGGACGGCTATGCCTGCACGGAGTGCGGACGCTGCAATACGGTCTGCCCGGCGACGAATACCGGTAAACCACTGCTGCCCAAGGAGATTATCCTCGGCGTCAAGGAGTCGCTGCTGGACCGCCGCCATGAGATTGTGGGCGAACCGAATCTCTTCCAGAAGCTGCCGCTGGCTGATGTGCGCAGCAACGGCCATGAGGAGATTCAGCCGCTCGTGGGCGGGGTGATCAGTAAAGAGGCGCTCTGGGCCTGCACAACCTGCGGCGCCTGCATGGAGATCTGCCCGGTTTCAATTGAACATGTGCCCAAGATTGTGGATATGCGACGCTCCCTGGTCATGGAGGAGAGCGACTTCCCGCCCGAGGTGACGTCGCTGTTCAACAATATTGAGCGCAATGGCAATCCGTGGGAGATCAGCAACGATCGCCGCGCGGAGTGGGCCGCGGGCCTGGGTGTGCCGCTGATGGCGGAGAACCCCGATGCCGAGGTGCTCTATTGGGTCGGCTGCATGGGTTCTTTCGATCAGCGTAACCGCAAGGTGGCCACGGCGCTGGTGAAGATTCTGAAGGCCGCCGGGGTCAATTTCGCCATCCTCGGCCCCGAGGAGTCCTGTACGGGCGACCCGGCTCGCCGTATCGGCAATGAGTACCTCTGGCAGATGATGGCTCAGCAGAATATCGAGGTGCTCAATAGCTACGGCTTTAATACGGCTCAGACGGAGACAGCGACCGCCCAGAATGGCCACGATCACAACGGCCAGACCAGCCGCGCGCGCACGATCATTACGGCCTGCCCGCACTGCTTCAATACGATTAAAAATGAGTATCCGCAGCTCGGCGGCCACTATGAGGTGATCCACCATAGCGTTTTCATCGATCGCTTGATTAGGGAGGGCCGCCTGCAGCTCCCCGCCGGCTTCGATCACCGTAAGCTGACCTATCACGATCCTTGCTACGTTGGCCGCTATAATGGGGTCTACGACGAGCCACGCCGGGTGTTGACGGTGATCAATAGCAATGGGGTGACGGAGATGCGCCGCAACCGCAATAGGAGTTTCTGTTGCGGCGGCGGCGGCGGTCGCGCCTGGATGGAGGAGCGCATCGGCAAGCGGGTCAACCAGACACGCGTGAATGAGGCCCTGGAGACCGAGGCCGAGGTGCTGGCTGCCGCCTGCCCGTTCTGCATCATGATGTTTGAGGATGGCGTGAAGGGCGTGGAGGCCGAGGAACGCCTCCAGGTCGAAGATATCGCCGAGATCGTGGCCCGCGCTCTGGAGGAGGCCGCCACCCCTAGCACAGCCCGCGCCGGTCAGTAGTTCTCGTCTCAGCCCTGTTCGGTCTCTTTCATTCTCTCTCCTCCATAAAGGGGTGCCGCCGGGGCCCCCTGGATTCATCCAGGGGAGGAAGGCGGCCCCCTCTGGCTCTTTGCCGGGGGTTGACATAGCAGCCTCTCCTGGTATCCTTGCGCTATGAGGCTTCAAGGCACTGACCTGTGAGTCAGCAACGGCTTCGCCTCACCTGGCGGGGGGAGGGTCAACCCAGTCACCATGCTTTGCTGTCCTCCGGGGCAGTGGGCTGCTGTCAACCAGCCCTGAAGCCCGGGCCGCTGCGGCTGCGGGCAAGCCCCTGGCTTGAGCCGGGGGTCGTTGACTGTCTCTCCCCCGAGGCGCCCCGGTTGATTGAACCGGGGCGCTTCCTTTTCTCACCCCAGCTAGAGACAACTGTTAGAGTTGTGTTAGAAGATTGTCAGAAAACCGTTATATGACTTGACATTTTTTGTGAGATGAGCTATACTATGGTCGGACGAACGAAAGAGCGAGTGCCGGCGGACGCTGGAGGCAGCTGCCAGGATGATGACGGGCCTGATCTGGCGCCTATCCGGCGCCGCCTGGCAGGTGATGGTCGGTGGGGTGGTCGCGGTCTGGAAAGTCACAGGTCTCCTTTTCTGCAGGAGGAAGCGGATGCGGGTCAGTACGGAGGTGTGAGCGATGGCAACACTGCTGCCGTTTGATCCTTTCCGGGAGGCAATGAGCCTGCGGAAGGCAATTGACCAGCTCTTTGAGCAGAGCTTTGTCCGTACGGGTTGGTCGCTGGCCGGTCGCCAGAGTCCAATCGCACTGCTGGATGCTTACGAGACGGAGCAGGGTTATCGGGTGCGCATGCTGGTGCCTGGTGTGAAGCCAGAGGATCTGGATGTGAGCATTCAGCAGAATACGCTGACGCTCAAGGGCCAGTTGCCGGCCTTCGTTGGTTCCGATGAGCAGGTGCGCTGGCTGGCTCAGGAGATCACTCCTGGCCACTTTGAGCGCAGCATCACCTTCCCCAAGCCCATCGATGCCGATCATGTGGAATGCACCTACGAGCACGGTGTGCTGACGCTCTGGTTGCCGATTAGGGAGGAGAGTCGTCCGAAGCACATCAGTGTGCGCAGCGGCTCCGGTCAGCCGCTGACGGTCGAGTCAAGCCTCGCCCGATGATCGCTCGTTCACTCACTAGCAGCGCTGAGTGCAGGGGCCGCTCCGAACGCTGAGCACCGCCCCTGCACCCCACTGGGCGGCTTCAGATGCCACGGTTTCAAGAGGGGTCGCCCTTGTCTGACGGCTTTGGTCAGGCTACTTGTCTTGTCCATCATCTCTTATTGGCCTTTGCTCTTCAGCAGACTGGCCGATTGCCGGCGCTCGGTAACCCCGTGCGCGCCGACCTGTAGGCTATGCCTCTCTGCGTCGGCTAAGCGGGAAGCAAGCCGGCTCTGGCCTGACAGTCTGCCTGGTCTGATCTGACGTAACCTGGACGTCTAAGGAAAGGAGGAGAGGACCATGAACGCACTTCTTGCCACCGGTCTCTTGCTGTTGCGTCTGACGCTTGGTCTCATCATTATGGCTCACGGTGCTCAGAAGCTGTTCGGTCTGTTTGGCGGTCATGGGCTGCGTGGCACAGAGGAGATGATGAACAGGCTGGGTCTGCAGCCGGCTCCCTTCTGGGCCTGGGTTGTGGCCCTGGGCGAGTTTGGTGGCGGCTTGCTGGTGGCGTTGGGTCTGCTGACGCCTCTGGCGGTCTTGCTCCCGATGGGTTCGATGCTGGTGGCGATCGCCAGGGTGCATTGGGCTAAGGGCTTCTGGAATAGCCAGGGCGGCTTTGAGTTCAATCTGGCCCTGCTGATGATGGGCGTGGTGCTCGGACTGACGGGCGCTGGTAGCTTCTCGCTCGACCAGGTGCTCAACTTCGCTCCGCCTCAGCCGCTGACCTTCCTGATTGGACTGGTTGTTCTGATCGTGCTGCTGCTGATCCTGATCCCACTGGGCAATATGCTGGCCCGACGTTCGCAGGAGCCGGCACAGGGCACAGCCCACTCCTGATCAGAACGGATCGGCAAGCCGCGAGCCTCTGAGAATCTGCCGGGCAGGCGATGATAGCCAGCTGTCTTGTCTGCCCGGCATCTTCTTCTTTGTGCCGAGAAACAGGAGGTCTCACCGGGTCAGCTCTAGCCGGTGAGGCCTCTCTTGTTTTTGATCGACGGCCAAATCGCACCAGCGATGCAGCTCGCTTCTGTCTGTCTGCCTACTCCTGGCGTTCGGAGGCCGTGGGCTGTAGCGGTGTGCTGGCAAGACCCGTCAGCTGTGGCCCCTTGCCAGCCCGTACCAGCGAGCAGGCCATAGCCAGCAGACAGATCAGGGCTGAGGCAAGGAAGGCGTGATCCATCGCGGCAGTGAAGGCCCGGGCGATAGAGGACGCCAGATGCCCGACGGTACCCAGAAAGACGCTGGCTACGAGAGCCGGTGGCATAGAGACAGCGGCCACGTCCAGAGCGACGGCAAAGCTGAAGATCATACCGACGTTGCGCAAGGTGTTCAGGGTAGCCGAGGCAACGCTCAGGTGGCTGCGTGGGGCGGCGCTCATGGCGGTGCTGGTGTTAGGCGACCAGAAGAAGGAGCCGCCGATGCCCATTAAGGCCAGGATAAGGGCCAGTTGCCAGTAGGGTGTGGTCGGCGTCAGCAGCCCAAGCAGCAGCAGGGCGAGAGCTTGAAGGGCCAGGCCAATGGTGGCCGGAATGGTCCCACCAACGCGGTCGGCCCAGCGCCCTCCCAGCGGTCCTACGAGCGAGATAAAGAGAGGCAGCGGGAGAATGAGCAGGGCCGCAACCAGCGGCGAGTAGCCACGCACGCCTTGTAAATAGAAGATGACCAGGAAGTTAACGGCGAAGACGGCCAGCGATTGAAGCATGGCCGCCAGGACCGAGAAGGCGTAGACACGGTTGCTGAACAGATGCAGGTTCAGCATGGGATAGGCATAGTGGCGCTCACGCCAGAGAAAGGCGAGCAGGGCGATAAGGCCAATGAGGAGCAGCGCCACAATAAGGGGCGAGCGCCAACCGACGCTGATCCCTTCCAGAAGACCAAAGAGGAGACCCACCAGACCGACGCAGAAGAGGAGGGCGCCGAGGATGTCGAAACGCTCCCGCTGCTGACGCGGGGCGATTTCGTGCAGGAGAAAATAGGCGGCAAGCATCCCAACCAGACCGACGGGCAGGTTGACAAGGAAGATCCAGCGCCAGCTGGCTAGCGAGAGAATGAGACCGCCAAGAACGGGGCCGAGGACGCTGCCGGCTCCCCAGGTGATGGAGTTAAAGCCCATCGCTGTGCCGCGCTCGCCCGGGGGAAAGACTTCGGTGATGATGGCCATAGCGTTGGCATTCAGCATGGCCCCCCCAGCCCCCTGCAGGACACGGGCCGCAATCAGAAAGAGATCGTTGGGAGCCAGACCGCAGAGCACAGAGCCAATGGTGAAAACCAGAAAGCCCAGGTTATAGAGGCGGACGCGGCCAAACATGTCGGCCATTCTGCCAAAGGAAAGTAGCAGAACAGTGCTGATCAGCAAATAGCTGGTAATCACCCAGGTCATACGCACCAGGTCAGAATGGAGGTCCTGCAACATAGCCGGCAGGGCAAGGATGACAATGGTCGAGTCAATAGCGACCATCAATGAGCCGAGGGTGACAACCGACAGCGCGATCCATTTGTATTCCAGCTTCTTCATGGTGCGGTGCCCATCTTCAATCAGGTCTGCCAATCAGGCACAGGCAGGCCACTGGGACAACCCAGCCGCAGGCAGCCACTTGCCTTCCTCCTGGCTGCTTGCTTCACGAGCCTAACTTTCGGCGATCGGTTACTCCGCTCGCACATGATAGTTGCTGGCGGCATGCCCACTTTGCTGCCCGCCCGATGCCGGGTGCGGCGGAGAGCAGTAGATCGCTATTGATGATTGGCTCCCCCCGCATCTCCTTTCATGATAGCACAAAGCGATCGAAGATTGCCGATGCTTGCGCTCGCTTTGAGCGATTTTGCTCGTGAGAACTTTTTTAGAGATTTTTACGATTTTCTCTTGTTAAGTAGATATCGTTATGTATTTCAGCTGTTATAGTGAAAGGCCCTGGATGAGAGTTCTGTCCCTGGCCCTGCGTCGGGAGAGGCGCAGCCCTGGACTGCAC
>NZ_JADGIA010000136.1 GCF_019683635.1 Thermogemmatispora sp.
TTACTACTCCTGATTTTAATATTAATATATTTATCTTCTTTTGAAAGATGATCAATTCAGCAGCCTTCCAGATCCCCAGCTGCTCTTGTGACATCAGAGCTACGGCGGGCGCTGAGTGAAGCCATCAGCCCTGGCTTGGACCTGCCCTTGGTCGGCCCTGTCCTGCCCGCGGCCAGGCCTCTCACAGCTGAGCGGCAGTCAGCAGCTCGTTGAGCTGCATCCGAATGGCCCGAAGCCGTCGTTCCGCAAGACCGGGAAGGAGCGGGAAGGCCCTGATATGGCCATCGTCCTCGGCCTGCAATCCCGTGCCTGGGTAAAGAATCGAAGCGCTGGCGACAATCTTGTATCTGTGAAGAGGACCACCCGGGCGCCTGAAGCATTGATACTGAATATTATTACGATAGCGGTGCATCTTGTTAATATCCTCTTCCTTGGGGCCATACTGACCGTTGGGCAGGCGCTGCCAGCGATATTTCGCGTCGAAAACCAGAACCTGCTGCGGCTCGCCGTTGCGGTAGACCTCGATGGCCATATCGGGCATCTGCGGGCCGCCGCTCATGGTCGTCGAGACCAGCCCTGGACGCCGGCCTACTGTTGAGATGTGAGGATAGAGCGGCTCATACTTAAAAAGGATCTCGCGGTCGCCCTTGGCCAACACAATGCTGGCGACGTTCTTACGCACCTCAAATTCGAAGTAGCGTTTCTCAACTTCGTAAAAGGTGGTGTTCGAGGTCAGCCGATAGCCGCGCTCCTCCAGCAGCTCCACGGCCAGGTGAGTCATCGTAAAGACGCTCCACATCTCGTATAGCTCGCTCACTTTGCGCTGGCCCAGCTCGTTGACATAGCGCTCGCTGTTGACGACTATCAAGCGCTGCTGAAACTGCAGATAGAGCTGAAAGAAGCGGCTGTAAGCGGGATGCTTTAAGAGCACCTGGGTAGCCTTGCCGGGCAGAACCGCCGGCTGCACCGTTTTAAGAAATGGCTCGCTGCCCCAGAAAAGACAACGCCGCTTCATTTGCCGGCACTCGTCAATCACGCGCCGCAGACGCTCCAACAGCAGGCGGTCCTCATCATTGTAGTAGCGCTGGTAGATGGCTTCTCGACGCTGGGCCTCAGCCAGAGCGCGCTCCTCAATCAGACTGAGCCTCGCCGGCAGCTGCTGTCGAAGGAAGTGCTTGAGCAGGCGATTCTCATAGACATCGTAAGAGAGCTGGCTCTCCTCTACCTGCCACTCCTGTGGGAGATGGCGCACGTCTCCAAAGGGACGCCACGAGGCGGGCAGCTCCAGGCAGGGACCCGGCTGCGGCTGCATCTCGCCACTGCAGTGCGCCAGAGCCTGCCAGTTGCAAGGGCGCACCACCGGCTGCAGCGTCGAGTGTGGCCGACGACGAATCTGCAGCATCACGGGACGGAGCTTCTCCATTATGCTACGAATTTGCTTATAGTCATGTAGAGGAGAAGTCTCCTCCAGGCGGCGCGCAAAAGCAGTCCGCTCGACGGCGGGTGAGACCAGGCGAAACCACAGATCCAGCGCGAGTGCCGCTAGCTCGCTCTTCATCTGCTCATACAGGCGCTGGCTCAGCTTCTGCGGAAAGACACGCACCCAGGCCGTACGCGGCTCAATGCCCGGGGCACTGACTGTCAGCCGATAGAGGCCGGCGTAATGCTCAGGGCGCCACTGCCAGAGTCCATAATGTTCCGTGTGCAGTGGCACCTCGTCGACCATCAGGCTAAGGGGGTGCGGCGCCTGAGACGTGACCTTGATGTAGCAGGTCTGATATTCGCGAATGTTAAGGGCCGCGTTGTCGCTGTCGGGAGCAAAGCTGAGCGGCTGGTCGTTAATTGTCAGCCAGGTGACACTAGCGCCAGAAGCTGGTGTATCCATCGCGCTTCAACCTGTTTTTCATCTCCTCCAGGCGCTGATACGAGCGTGGAAGCTGCTGGGTGCGGGTCAGGGCAAGCAGCTCATCCAGAACGCCCTCGATGACCTCTGTGCCGCGGACGCGCGGCAGGATGCGCTGCTTGATCTGGAGATCGAGAGCCACCTCTGGCTCTAGCAGACCAGCGCTGTTGGCCAGGTACAGCTCGATCTCACGCACGACGCGGTAGCCCAGCCCGAGCTCAACCTTGTTGAGCATGGCGTTGATTGTGCGCAGCAGCTCTCGATAGCGCGTGTCCGGCTGCTGGGCCTTGTAGCTCTGCCAGGTGAGGGCAGAGATGGGCACGGGGTCAGGCGGCACCGTGGGCTGCGGGATCTTGTCCAGATCGATCGAAAAGAACTCAATGGTGTTGGCGCGGTCGATCACCTTATCGCTGATGGGCTGGGTCGTCTCGTCGACATTGATGGTGCCGGTAAAGAGCAAGTTAGGTGGCAGCGACAGCTCCGCCGGCACCGTGAGCGGCTGCCCTTGCCGCTTCAGCTCCTCCTCCAGACGCCGGCTGACCAGCGCGATGCGCCGATCTGCCGGGCGCTCTTCTTCCAGGGCGCTGAGAAATTGCGAGAAGTAGTATTCAACGTGCGCCAGGTTCATCTCATCCAGACAGCAGCAATACAGGTCCTGCTCGTTCTTGCTGGCATCCAGCAGGAAATCCAGGGCCGGCTCGGTGATATAGCTGCCGCTGATGGGGTTGAAATACCCGAGCAAGTAGCGGTCGTCGTTCCAGTTAGGGCGCACAGCCAGCCGCAGGTAGCGCTCGCGTGGCACCCCCAGGGCCTCGGCATAGAGCTGGGTCAGCTTCGATTTACCCGTGCCCGAGAGGCCGGCGAGGATCACGAAAGGGCGCGTCTTCAGGCAGATATGATAGTTATAGAGCGTTTCCTGATCGAAGTAGTAGCCTCGGGCCGAGATATAGCTGTGAATATGCTTGAGCAGAGCCTGCTCTTCGAGTCTTGAACCACCCATCGATCCAGTAATAGCCTCCCAGTCCGCTTTTGTTAAGCGAAGCAGCTCAATAGGGCTGTGATTAAGCTCCTGCTCCGCTGCCGACCGCTCTCTCAGCAACCTGCTCCGTGGGCCGATCTGATGGACTTCGCCGTTCAAGGCGTTTAAGTCTGCGGGGCGGTTATAGCGTTCGCTCACTTCGAGCGTGGCCATCTGGGCGGGACTGTTGACGGAGACGACGCTCATGACAACGGGCAGCACACTCGGTGACGGGTCTTGCTGCGCTACCAGACAGCGATCGCCAACCTGCAGAGGAGGAGCCAGCTGGATGGTGAAGCGCGCTTGTCCGGCTGTGATCGTCTGCAGATAGCTGCTTGCCCTGGGCAGAGAGAGCAGGAAGTACTTGCTCATGCGGTGCCATGCCTCACCGGCTGAAGTTGTCGACGATAGGCCCTTCCGACATTAAGTGAACCATGCCAGCACTATTCTAGTGCCGGCGTTTGAGTCGAGTCAAGTGCCAGATTACCCGCCTGGCATTCTCTGTTCCCAGTGGACACCAGGTTTTATAATAAGTGTCACAGGTCCGCTGCTCCGGGAGGTCACAATGAACATCTTTGAGCTGCGCGAGCGTCTGATTGCCGATTACGCCGCCTACGTTCAAAGCTTTCTCCAGATTCGCGATCCTGCCATTCGCAACTATGTCGACCAGGAATTCAGGCGCGGGTTGCTCTGGCCAGACCCTCTCATCCAGCTCAATCCACGCTTCCAGCCGGGTGCCACTCTCGACGAACTGGTGAGCGAGGGTCTGCTCCATCCCCTCTGCAAGCGCATTTTCCGCCGTGGCAAGTCGAGGCAGGAGCCGGCGGGTTATCCGCTGCAGCTCTATCGTCACCAGGACGAAGCGATCCGCCTGGCTGTCCAGGGCCACAGCTATGTCCTTACCACCGGCACAGGCTCTGGCAAAAGCCTGGCCTACATCATTCCGATCGTCAACTATGTCCTGCAGCATCCTGGCCAGCCGGGCATCAAGGCCATCGTGGTCTACCCGATGAATGCCCTGGCGAACAGCCAGAAGGGAGAGCTGGAGAAATACCTCGGCCTGGGCGCCGGCGAGCATGGAGTACGCTTTCGGCGCTATACCGGCCAGGAGACTGCCGACGAGCGACGTGAGATTATTACGAACCCCCCCGACATCCTGTTAACCAACTACGTGATGCTGGAGCTGATCATGACGCGCCTGCACGAGCGTCCGCTGTTGGATGCCGCCAGGCTGCGTTTTCTGGTCCTCGACGAGCTGCATACCTATCGCGGGCGCCAGGGGGCCGATGTCGCTCTGCTCGTGCGCCGCGTACGTGACAGGCTCACGCCGCCCGGCGAAACACTCCAGTGTATCGGCACCTCGGCCACACTCATTAGCGATGAACGCCATGAGAGTCAGCAGCAGCGCATTGCCGAGATGGCTTCCCTGATCTTCGGCACCACCATCCAGCCCAAGCATGTCATCGGCGAGACCTTGGAGCGCGTGACAGAGGAGGCCGACATCTCCTCGCCGGCCTTCCGCGAGCGCCTGAGTGCCTGCATCTGCGACTCCGAGAGCAGGCCACCTGAGCGCTACGAGGACTTCGTGCGTGATCCCCTGGCCATCTGGCTGGAGGAGACCTTTGGCATTACCAGGGGCGAGCATGGCGGCTATGTACGCTCCCAGCCGCGCCGCATCGCCGGCGAGAGCGAGAGCGCGGCGGCACTCCTGGCGCAGCTGACGGGCGCTTCACCAGAGACCTGCGCCGACAAGATTAAAGCCTGGCTCCTTGCAGGCTACGAGCGAGTACGCGATCCCAAGACAGGCAGCCCTCCCTTTGCCTTCCGCCTCCATCAATTCATCAGTAAAGGCGATACTGTCTATGCCTCGCTCGGCTATTCCCAGCAGCGCCATCTGACGCTTCAATCTCAGCAGTATGTCCCCGGCAGCCGCGACCAGCGTCTCTTTCCACTCGTATTCTGCCGCCAATGCGGGCAGGAATACTACTGCGTTCGCTGGCTAGACAATGCTACTCTGATAGCCCGTGATGTACAAGACCATGCCGAGGACGACGTGGATGCGCAGGTGGAGGAAGACGCCGCCGCATCATCAAAGAAACAAAGTAAGCGCAGCGGTCAGATCGGCTTTCTTTACCTGAGCAATGATCATCCCTGGCCTGTTGACAAAGATGAGATCGAGGAGCGTTTGCCAGATGACCTCAAGGACCTGGTCAATGGAAAAGAGCGGGTGCTGTCTGCGCGCAACGTGATTCCTCAGCCGCTTTATCTGCGTCCCGATGGCACTGTAACCCAAAAAGAGGGTGAGGGCCTGCTCTGTCATTTCGTCCCCAGTCCTTTCCGCTTTTGCCTCTTCTGTGGTGTTACCTACGACGCCCATCAGCGCAACGACTTCATCAAGTTAGCTTCTCTCAGCTCAGAGGGGCGCAGCACGGCGACCACGCTCCTCTCGCTCTCGACGGTTCTCCTCCTGCGCGAAGCCAACCGCCAGGCAGGAGATCAGCCCGGCGGCCAAAACATGGCTGCCAAAATGCTAAGCTTTACCGACAATCGCCAGGATGCCTCGCTCCAGGCTGGTCACTTCAACGATTTCGTCGAGATGGCCCGCCTGCGCGCTGCTCTCTACAAGGCCATCGAGCAGGCGGGAAAGGAGGGCCTTTCCCATGATGACCTGACTCTCAAGGTCTTCGAGGCGCTGAAACTGAAGTGGGAGCAGTATGCTGCCACTGCCGAAGAGACCTATGTGACCTATAACACACGCCAGAAGACCGACGAAGCCCTGCGCAACGTCCTCGGCTACCGCCTCTATCGCGATCTCCAGCGCGGCTGGCGGATCACTTCCCCCAACCTGGAGGAGTGTGGCCTGCTGAGGATTGACTATCCCGACCTGCCCTACGTCTGCAGCGATTCCGCGCTCTGGCGGGACTGTCATCCGGCCTTGCGCGCTGCCTCTCCGGAGGTGCGCGGCGAGATCTGCCGTACCCTGCTTGATGCTATGCGCCGCGAGCTGGCCATCAAAGTAAACTATCTGTACCCCCGCTTTCAAGAGAAGATCAGGCAGCAGAGCAGCCAGTTTCTAGTACCGCCCTGGGGGCTGGATGAAGATGAGGAGCTGCTCTATGCGAGCCGCGTCTTCGCACAACCGCGCCCACCGCGCGGTCGGAATAACGAGCAGAAACGTGAGTCCTTGAGTAATCGCTACTTTTCCGGCCTGAGTCGCTTCGGACGCTATGTGCGCGACGAGCTGAGGAAAGCCCTC
Source organism: Thermogemmatispora sp. (assembly GCF_019683635.1). Taxonomy (GTDB): domain Bacteria; phylum Chloroflexota; class Ktedonobacteria; order Ktedonobacterales; family Ktedonobacteraceae; genus Thermogemmatispora. Next base: position 6,178 of record NZ_JADGIA010000136.1, read on the forward strand.
AACCCCAGTCTCCATTTGACGGTAGTCGAACGCCAGCAGATCATTCGCGACATGCTGGCGTGCCTGCGCAAGGCTGGTCTGGTCGAGGTCGTGACCCAGGACGAGCACGGAAAAGAGCCTGGCTATCAGCTCTCGGCGGCGGCCATGATCTGGTGCCTCGGTGATGGCACCACGGCCTATCGTGATCCGCTGCGGATCGTGGAGCTGCCGAAGGATCAAGTCAGGTCAGCCAATCGTTTCTTTGTCGACTTTTACCGGCGCTCTGCCGACGATATTCAGGCCCTACAGCAGATTCAGGCCCAGGAGCATACGGCCCAGGTCCCCGCTGCAAGACGCCAGGAGCGTGAGGAGGCCTTCCGTCGCGCGGAATTGCCTATTCTCTACTGCTCGCCCACGATGGAGCTGGGGATCGACATTGCCGACCTGAACGTCGTTAATCTGCGCAACATTCCGCCAACGCCCGCCAACTATGCCCAGCGCAGCGGGCGCGCCGGGCGCAGCGGCCAGCCGGCCCTGATTATCGCCTACTGCTCGACCGGCAGCTCTCACGATCAATATTTCTTCCGCCATCCCGAGGATATGGTCAAGGGAGCAGTAGCGCCGCCACGTCTGGATCTCACGAACGAAGACCTGATTCGCGCCCATGTGCATGCCATCTGGCTGGCCGAGGCGGACCTCTCGCTGGGCCAGTCGCTCAAAGACCTGCTCGATCTCTCTGGCGATCCGCCGGTTCTCACCATTCAGGAGCCGGTGCGTCGCTGCCTGGAGAATAGCCAGGCCCGTGAGCGAGCGCGCACAAGGGCGGCGCGTGTGCTGGAGACGTTGCATGACCAGCTCCAGGGGGCGCGCTGGTATAGCGAGAACTGGCTCGACGAGGAGTTGAGCCACATCGCCCAGCGCTTCGATCAGGCCTGCGAGCGCTGGCGAGGCCTCTATCGCTCTGCCCTGACGCAGCGCAACACCCAGGACCGCATCATCACCGATCCCTCGCGTAGTCACGAAGATAAAGAACGCGCCAAGCGCCTGCGCGCCGAGGCTGAGTCGCAGCTGCAGCTCCTGACCAGCAGCGATCACGGCAGCGAGGTCGATTTGGAGCAATCGGACTTTTATAGCTATCGCTATTTTGCCAGCGAGGGCTTCTTGCCGGGCTACAACTTCCCGCGCCTGCCGCTCTCGGCCTATATTCCGGCGCGGCGTACCAAGCAGCGCGATGAGTATCTCTCGCGCCCGCGCTTCCTGGCGATCGCCGAGTTCGCCCCCCGGGCCATCATCTACCACGAAGGCTCGCGCTACCTCATTCACCGCTCGTTGCTGCCGATGCGCGCCGACGGCACTGGCGTGGTGACCTCCTCGGCACGCCAATGCTCTTACTGCGGCTATCTGCACCCGCTGACGGAGGAGCGGAGCCTGGAGGTCTGCGATTACTGCGGCAGGTCGCTGAACGCTCAGCTGGATCGGCTCTTTCGCCTGCAGAACGTCTCGACCCGCCGCCGCGACAGAATCACCTCCGACGAGGAGGAGCGCCTCCGTCAGGGGTACGAGATCTATACGGCGCTGCGTTTCGCCGAGAGTCGCGGGCGGCCCCTGCGCGTGGTCGCGCGCATCGAGAAGGATGGCCAGACGCTGGGGAGCCTGACATATGGGCAGTCGGCGACGCTCTGGCGCATGAATTTCGGTCGGCTGCGGCGCAAGGATGCGGCTCTACGCGGCTTCGTGCTCAACAAAGAAACTGGCGAGTGGGGCAAAGAGGACGCCACTGCCGATGATCCGACCGATGCCCGCGCGGCTGGCACTATTCGCGTCATCCCCTACGTTGAAGACACGCGCAACTGCCTGCTCTTTAAGCTGGAGCAGGAGCTTGATCAGGCGCAAATGGCCTCACTGCAATCGGCTCTGAAGAGCGCCATTCAGATCTGTTACCAGCTAGAAGATAACGAGCTGGCCGCTGAGCCATTGCCGCATGCCCATGAGCGGCGCTTCCTGCTCTTCTACGAGGCCGCCGAGGGCGGGGCCGGCGTCTTGCGCCAGCTCGTCGATACACCGGAGGCGCTGGCCCGCGTCGCGCAGGAGGCCCTGCGCCTCTGCCACTATGATCCCGTGACCCTGGAGGATCTGGGGCGCGCTGAGCGAGCGCGCGAGGACTGCGAGGCGGCCTGTTACTACTGTCTGATGACCTACTCCAATCAGCGCGATCACCGTTTGCTGGATCGCAAAGTGATCCGCGATGTGCTGGCCGAGCTGGGGCAAAGCCGCGTTGTGATCGCCGCGGAAGCTGTCCCGGGCCGTGCCGCAGCTGGGGCAGACGACGCCTCTGAGCGGCTCCTCGCTCAGGTAGAAGAGGCTATCGAGCGCGAGTGGCTGCTCTGGCTGAAGGAACGGGGCTATCGTCTGCCAACTCGGACCCACTGGCAGCCACCGTCTTGCTCAGCCTCTCCTGATTTCCTGTATGAAGGTGGCGCTGACCTGGCGGCCATCTATGTTGATGGAGACGGGCCTGCCGGCGCTGAGCGGGCGGCTCGTGATGCGGTGAGCTGCGAGGAGCTGCGCGATCTCGGCTATCTGGTGCTGCGCTTTGGTGCGCGGGAAATGTGGGACGAGCTATGTCGCCGTTATCCGGCCATTTTCGGGAGGGAGCTATGAATTACGCCGTCGGTTCGCTGGTGAAAGTGCGGGGACGTGAGTGGGTAGTGCTGCCTGAGTCGGAGGCTGATCTGCTGGTCGTGCGCCCCCTGGGTGGGACCGACGAGGAAGTTACCGGGATCTATCTGCCCCTGGAACCGGTTGAGCCGGCCCAGTTTGATCTGCCCGATCCGCGCCACTGGGGAGATCACCGCTCGTGCTCCCTGCTGCGCGATGCTGTCCGCTTTGGCTTCCGTGCCAGTACGGGGCCGTTCCGTTCGTTCGCGCACCTCGCGTTTGAGCCACGGCCCTATCAACTTGTGCCGCTCTTGATGGCCCTGCGCCTCGATCCGGTACGCTTGCTGATCGCCGACGACGTAGGGATCGGCAAGACCATCGAGGCGGGGTTGATCGCGCGCGAGCTGCTGGATCGACGCGAAGTCAGGCGCCTGGCGGTGCTCTGCCCTCCGCATCTGGCCGAGCAGTGGCAGGCTGAATTGCGCGAGAAGTTCCACATCGAGGCGGAGCTGGTGCTCTCCAGCACGGTCACTCAGCTAGAGCGCCGGCTGCCCGGGCGCGATATCTCGCTTTTCGAATACTATCCTTTTGTGATCGTGTCGCTCGACTTTATCAAGGCCGATCGGCGGCGTAATGAGTTCCTGCGGACCTGCCCCGAGCTGGTGATCGTCGATGAAGCTCATACCTGTGCCTTTCCCGGCCACGAGCGGAGCGCGCGCCATCAGCGCTATCAGCTGGTCGCCGGACTGGCGGCTGATCCCCGCCGTCACCTGATTCTGGTCACGGCCACGCCTCATAGTGGCAAAGAGGAGGCCTTCCGTTCGCTATTGGGCTTCTTGAAGGAGGAGTTCAAGGAGCTGCCGCAGGACTTAAGTGGCCGGGAGAATGAGCGTCATCGTGTTCGCCTGGCGGCGCATTTTGTGCAGCGGCGGCGCGCCGACATTCGCTCCTATTTGCAGAGCGAGACGCCCTTTCCGGAGCGTGATGAGCGTCTTGAGTCATACCGGCTTTCTGCGGCCTATCGCCATCTGATGCAGCAGGCGCTCAGCTATGCCAGTGAGGTGGTGCGCGATCCCAGCGGTGGGCAGACGCGGCGCCGGGTGCGCTGGTGGTCGGCACTGGCTCTGCTGCGCTCGCTGGCTTCGAGTCCGGCGGCAGCCGCGGCCACGCTGCGCAGCCGCGCCCAGGTGGCTGGCGCGGAGAGCGTGGAGGAGGCCGATCAGATCGGGCGCCAGGCGATGTTTGATCTGCTTGACAGCGATGCCACCGAGAGCCTCGATGTGGTCCCGGGCAGCGACTTCGAAGAGGAGCAAGAGGCGGTTGTGGACGTCAGCGAAGAGCGCAGGGTGCGGCGGCGCCTGCTGGCGATGGCGCGCGAGGCCGAGGCCATCACCTTCGAGCAAGATACGAAGCTGCAGAAGGCGATTGCGCTGGTGAAAGGGTTGCTGCAGGAAGGCTATCAGCCAATCGTCTTCTGCCGCTTCATTCCGACCGCTGAGTATGTGGCACAGGGCCTGCGCCAGCGTCTGCCGAAGGAGGTCGAGGTGGCGGCCATTACGGGCCTGCTGCCGCCGGCGGAGCGCGAGAACCGCGTCCTGCAACTGGCTCAGCATGAACGACGGGTACTGGTCTGCACCGATTGCCTTAGCGAGGGTATCAATCTTCAAGAATATTTCAATGCCGTCCTCCATTACGACCTCTCCTGGAATCCGACTCGCCATGAGCAGCGCGAGGGGCGCGTCGATCGCTTCGGACAGGCCAGTCCGCGGGTGAAAGTGGTGACGTTCTTTGGTGAGGATAACCAGATCGATGGGGTGGTCCTGAGCGTGCTGATTAAGAAGCACCGTGAGATTCGTTCCCGTCTGGGGATTGCGATACCGGTGCCGCTGGATGCGGAGCAGGTGATCGAGGCCATCTTTGAGGGCCTGCTCTTGCGCGAGAGCCTGTCAGGCGGGCACGAGGGGCAGCTGTTGCTGCCAGGCTTTGAGGACGTGCTGCAGGGAGAGCAGAAGAATCTCCACCGCGAGTGGGAGGCGGCTTCTGATCGTGAGCGCCGCTCGCGGACGCTTTTTGCGCAGCACAGTATCAAGGTTGAGGAGGTAGCGCGAGAGCTGCAGGAAGTGCGCGCGGCCATTGGGCTGAGCGAGGATGTCGAGCGCTTTACGACCGAGGTTCTGCGGGCCTATGGGGCTTTGATCAAGCGACCGTCTGCTGCACGGGACGTGCTGGAGGTGGATCTACGGGAGACGCCGATGGCGCTGCGCGATGCCATCAATCTGCCGCGCTATGCTACCTCCGATAGCCAGAGCCTGCGCGTTAGTTTCCGGCGCATGGGTCTGCCGCGGACGCTCTATCTCAGTCGTACGCATCCGCTTGTCGAGGGGCTGGCGGCCTATGTGCTGGATACGGCCCTTGATCCTGTGGACGATGTGCTTAACCCCCGGATTGCCCGGCGCTGTGGAGTCTTTCGCACCAGCCGTGTCGAGAGGCGCACGACCTTGCTGTTAGTGCGTTTGCGCTTTCATCTGCGGGCGGCGACGCGAGGCAAAGAGGAGGCGCTGTTAGCCGAGGAGTGTCAGCTCTATGCCTTTCGTGGTGCGCCTGCGCAGGCCGTCTGGCTTGAGGATGCTGCCGAGGTTGAGGCGCTGGCTCAGGCGCCTGCCGAGGCCAATCTGGCGCCGGAGCAGATTACGGATTTTCTGCAGCGCGTCATCGACGAGTATCCGCAGCATTTGCTGCCTTACCTGGAGGAGCAGGCCCGCAGGCGCGCTGAGGTCTTGCGCGAGTCGCATCGGCGCGTACGCCAGGTGGCGTCGCTGAGCCTGCGCCAGCTGGCGGTTGAGCCGCTGCTGCCGCCGGATGTGCTGGGAATCTACGTTTATCTGCCCCTCCCGATCCATTGAGCTGAAGATTCTGGCCTGGCACGGTCCAGGGGACTGATGACAGGCTCCCCTGGACCGTGACGACTGATGCTGCATGCGGAGGCACTTATGCAACAACGGCAGGAAATCACGTTCTCAACGGTCGATTCTGAGGGGGCTTTGCTGCCGCCCGATCTACTGGAACGCATCAAGCGGTGGGATGAGTCGTTGGGGGGGCTGAATCCGGCTGATTATCATCTGCCAGGCGAGCGGCTGAATGAGGTGATCAGCGATGCCTGGGCACGCGTCCGCCGCCGCTGGCTACGCTTTCTGGAGGTGCAAGGGCGCTATCCGCAGGCGGACGATGCGAAGCTGACGCACGAGTACTGGCTCTTGCCGCTCTTTCATGAGCTGGGCTATGGGCAGCTGGTCAAGGCGCCTCCGCAGGAGCTTGAGGGAAAGAGCTATCCGATCGCCTCTTTCTGGCAGCAGGTGCCCATCCATCTGGTAGGCTATCGTACTGATCTTGATCAGGCCCAGCGTCTTCCAGGCGGAGGCCGGAGTAGTCCCTTTAGCCTGGTGCAGGAATGGCTCAATCGCTCGTCAGGCCATTTGTGGGGCATTGTTTCAAATGGGCTGCGCCTGCGCCTGCTGCGACGCAATGTGAGTTTGACGCGCCAGGCGTATCTGGAGTTCGATCTGGAGGCTATGCTGCGCGGCGAGATCTATGCCGACTTCGTGCTCTTCTGGCTGCTTTGCCATCAGTCGCGCCTGGAGGGAAAGAATCCCGCCGACTGCTGGCTGGAGCGCTGGTCGCGTCTGGCTCATGAGCAGGGAGTGCGGGCGCTGGATCGCCTGCGTCAGGGGGTCACCGAGGCCATCGACGAGCTGGGGCGTGGGTTTCTGGCGCATCCGGCCAATCATGCTCTGCGTGAGCGGTTGCGCTCTGGTGAGTTGAGCGCGACTGGCTATTATCAGCAGTTGCTGCGCCTGGTTTATCGCTTGATTGTGCTTTTTGTGGCAGAGGATCGCGATGTGCTGCTGCGACCCGATGCCGCTGAGGCGGCGCGTCAGCGCTATATGGACTACTATTCGACGGCGCGGCTGCGGCGCCTGGCGCGCTCGCGGCTGGGAACGCGGCATAGTGATCTCTACCGGGTGCTGCGCCTGGTGATGGAGCGGTTGGGAAGTGAGCAGGGCTGTCCGGAGCTGGGGCTGCCGGCGCTCAATGGCTTTTTGTTCTCGCGCGAGGCCCTGCCTGATCTGGCCGACTGTGAGCTGACGAATTATTCGCTGCTGGTGGCGGTGCGGGCCTTGGCCACCGTCCAGGATGAGCAGAAGGTTTATCGGGCGGTGGACTACAAAAATCTGGGTTCCGAGGAGCTGGGCAGCATCTACGAGTCGCTGCTGGAGCTGCATCCTTTCGTCAATGTGGAGGGGGCGACCTTCAGGCTAGAGGTGGTGGCTGGCAGTGAGCGCAAGACGACCGGGAGCTACTATACGCCGACCAGCCTGATCGAGTGCTTGCTCGATTCGGCGCTGGAGCCTGTGCTGGAACGGGCCTGTGCGCAGCCCGATCCTGAGCAGGCTATTCTCAATCTGAAGGTCTGCGATCCGGCCTGTGGCAGCGGCCATTTTCTGATGGCGGCGGCCCATCGCATCGCGCGCCGGCTGGCGGCGGTGCGTACAGGCAACGAGGAGCCGGGACCGGTGGAGCGGCGGCGAGCTTTGCGCGATGTGGTGGGGCGCTGCCTCTATGGGGTCGACGCGAATCCGATGGCGGTGGAGTTGTGCAAGGTGAATCTCTGGCTGGAGGCCATTGTGCCGGGCAAGCCTTTTTCATTCCTGGATGCGCATATTCAGTGCGGCAATAGTCTGATCGGCGCGACGCCAGCGCTCCTGCAGAAGGGGATTCCCGATAAGGCTTTTAAGCCTGTAGAGGGCGATGATCGCGCCACGTGCCGCAATTACGAGAAGCTCAACCGCGAGTTGCGGGTGGGGCAGCTAAGCATGTTCACGCCGGATGCGCAGCTCTGGCAGGATCAAAGCAGGATTGAGGAGGATCTGGCGGGCATGGAGGCCCTTGGGGATGACGATGTCGACCAGCTGCATCGTAAGCAGGAGCGCTATCGCCAGCTGCTGGACTCGGAGGCCTATCAGCGGGCCGCTTTGCTGGCCGATGCCTGGTGCGCGGCCTTTGTCTGGAAGAAGCGACGGACGGCTGAGCTGCCCTATCCAATCACCGACGAAATCTGGCGCAAGCTGGCACAGGCGCCCAGGCAGGTGCCAGACTGGATGAAAGAGGAGATTCGACGCCTGCGCCAGCAGTACGGTTTCTTTCACTGGCACCTGGCTTTTCCAGGGGTCTTCCGTCTGC
>NZ_JADGIA010000360.1 GCF_019683635.1 Thermogemmatispora sp.
TTACTCTAGTAAGCCTCCAGAGTGGGGGAGAGAACAGGCCATGCCCGAGTCTCATCATGGCAGCTTCGCCGACGATTCGTCTTCTTCTGGAGCTTCCCGGACTCCTCCTTCGGCAGATGAGTCACAAGCTGAGGCTGAGCCGGGATGGTCTCCTGTAATAGCGGAAGAGCCGCAGCTTGTCCCTCTGCCCGGCGCTTCACGGGTGCCGTTCCCCTGGCTGCACTGGTGGGAAGAGGCTCGTGCTCGCCGTTGGCTGTTGGGCAGCGCCTTGGGCCTATTGCTGCTGACATTGCTGCTGGCCGTGGCGATTCCGCTGCTGCGGGAGGCTTTCTTGACCGGATCAGTTCGGCAGCCGAGCACTGCTACTACTGAGTCGGCTGCGCTGCTGACGAGCGATCAAAGTTTCTCGCTGACGGCTAGCGGGAACAGGCTCTATGCCTTTTCCGCGAGGGGAGCGCTCTTAGCCCTGCAGGCACAGGATGGGCATCTGTTGTGGCGCCATGACTTTCCAGTCCAGGCATCTCAGTTTTCACCCGATTCACCCTTAGTATTAGATGATGTAGTCTATATCAGTGGAACTTGCTTTGCCGCTTCTCTTGCGACGACACCAGGTTCCGACCGCCCTTGTATTCCAAGCTCTGGGACTGGTACAATAGAGGCAGCCCTGCGCGCCAGCGATGGTCACTTACTCTGGCAGCGAGTAGAGGAAGGCCGTTCCTTCGCTCATACCCTTATTAAGGGCAAGCTCTACCTTGCCCAGTCGCAGCCCTCCGTGTCTTGGCTAGAGGTCCTGGAAGCCAAGACAGGAAAGATTCTCTGGCAGCAACGTTTTCCCTCTTCGCTCGATGGGCTGCTGCCAGGTGAGCCGTTGGCCGTAGCGCTCGCAGAGGAGCAGCCGGAGCCAGGAACGCAGCTACTCGCTCTGGCGTCCTCCGATGGCCACCTCATCTGGCACCAACTGCTTGCCGACTCCTGGCGCCTGGTAGCGAGAGGGGGGAGTCGGCTCTACCTGGCAACGGAGGCTCAAGGGACCAGTGGGCCTGTGGCGGAGACGCTTCTCCGTGCAGCGGACAGTCAAAGCGGTGCGCAGCTCTGGCAGTGTCCTATTCCAGGCCAGCTGAGTGAGCTGTTTGTTAGCCCCGATGGCGGCAAGTTGTACGCGCTGACAACTCAGAAGAAGGCAGCGCCCGGCAATCCCTATGGTAGCGATGTGACTCTGCTGCTGGCTCTGCGAAGCGAGAACGCTCAGCTGCTCTGGCAGCATCCAGTTAACCAGGTGCTCTCTCGTGCTGTTCTTGCCCGCGAGCAAGATGGCACACTCTATCTGGCTTTGGATAGACAGGATCAGCCCCAGGCACGGCTCCTGGCGCTCTCAGCCAGCGATGGCCGACCGCTCTGGCAGCAGTCATACAAGGGCGAGGGGCTGACTAGCGCGCAATCGCAGGAGACCACGCTGTTCCTGGCAGTGAGTAGCAACGCGGTGCTGACTCTTGAGGGTGCTAACGGTCAGCTGCGCTGGAGAACACGGCTGGGGGAGGCTATCAGCTATCTCACACTGGCACAGGCCGGCTTGCCGCTGCTCTATGTCAGCACCTCCAGCGGGCAGCTCTACGCACTCGACATCAGGAATGGCCGCCTCCGCTGGTGGCTCTCACTGGCTCAATAGCCTCTATCTGAATGGAGGAATTTGCTTGCAATATGGATTAGTATTGCCATTATCTGGCATCAATGGCTCTATCGAGCGCCTTATCGAGTACGGTTCTGCCGCGGAGGCCGCAGGCTGGGATGGCGTCTTTTTGGAGGATTACCTGGTGTACTGGGCTGGCGAACGGGTTACTTTTGATCCCTGGCTGGCACTGACAGCTATCGCCCTGCGCACGCAGCGGATACGCCTGGGGATCACGGTGGTTCCACTCCCTGCACGCCAACCCTGGAAAGTGGCCCGCGAGGCTGTGACGCTCGATCATCTTTCCCAGGGCCGCCTGATCCTGGGCTTTGGGCTGGGTGACCTGCAAGATTCCTATTTTGGCGAGAGCAGCGAT
>NZ_JADGIA010000137.1 GCF_019683635.1 Thermogemmatispora sp.
ACAGCAGGCTCACCAGCGCCAGCGCTGTCAACACCAGCCACAGCAAGCGTAGAGGTTTCTGCTCCATAGCAACCTTGTAGCCTCTCAATCCTAGCCGATACCGAAAGCAGAACAATCTGCACGCACGACAGAGCGCTGTAGCCCCTGGCTAGCAGAGCTACAGGTAACGCTCTCTCTGTCTCTCGGCTCTTCTTGCTTTCGCAGGATATAATACGGCGACCCGCAGCCTCTGCAAATCCGGCAAATACCCGATATTGCGTCGGGTATTTACCTGATCTATTAGCTCAACTGCAGATGGTGGCATCCCACTCGCCATGCTCGCGTTTCCCTCGTTCTCCATCCCAGCTGCCGCAGCCTGGGATAGGCAGCAGGCCAGCCCCCAACTTTCCACCTGACAGGCATAGGCTCCGTCAGCAGCATAGACAGATGCCACAGGAGCAGTCGGCCTAACGGGCCTCACCATTATTATCTTTCTCCAGCTTTTCAGGCTTCTTGAATAGCAGGACTGCTACAAGAAGCCTGACATTGATTTTGCAAATTTTCAACAAGCTACCTTTCCTGCCCGGGTCCTCCTTGACTTCCGTGAAACAGGATGGTATACTCTAAGTGTTCCTGGCAGGGAACATTTCCAGGGAACGACCCTGGCACAAGGCGCAGGCTTTGCTTGGAATCCCGAAAGGAGGTTGTATGCAGATGAAGAAACCGATACGCCTCTTAGGGATGGTGTTCCAGATTGACTAGGAGCGCCCGTAAAAGCGGGCTCTTCAAGCCTCTGAGCGCTGCGCCATCGATCTGACAACCGCTGCAACTGAGAGGTTTATGGGCGGTCGCGACGACGGGGTGACCGTCGGGTCCTGGCAGGCGTAAACAGAGGGTATGCGGGGCATACGTAAAACCTATTTATGCCCCGTCCTTTTGTTTTTTTTGTTTTTGGGGGATCATGCTATTCTCCATCGTCCTTAAGGGAGAGCACCGCCATAAAGGCTTCCTGGGGGATCTCCACACTGCCGACCATCTTCATGCGTTTCTTCCCCTCCTTCTGCTTCTCCAGCAGCTTCTTCTTGCGCGTGACATCGCCCCCGTAGCATTTGGCCAGAACATCTTTGCGCAGAGCCTTGATGGTCTCACGTGCTATGACGCGCGAACCAATAGCTGCCTGGATGGGCACTTCGAAGAGTTGACGAGGGATCAGCTTGTGTAGTTTTTCAACCAGCGCACGCCCGCGGCGATAAGCTTCACTGCGATGCACAATGATGGAGAGCGCGTCGACTGGCTGCCCGTTGACCAGAATATCCAGCTTCACTAGATCGGCCTCGCGGTAACCGGCAAAGCTGTAGTCCAGAGAGGCATAGCCCTGTGTGCGCGATTTGAGCTGATCGTGGAAGTCCACAATCAACTCGGCCAGCGGCATACTGTATGTCAGCAGCACGCGATCGGCCTCAATATATTTCATCTCCTTGAAGACGCCGCGCCGCGCCGTCACCAGCTCCATAATCGGGCCAATATAGCGAGCTGGGGAGAAGATTGACAGCTCCACCCACGGTTCTTCAATCTTTTCGATCTCGCCAGGTGGGGGGAAGGCCGAAGGGTTATCGACTTTGACCACTTCCCCGTTGTGCTTCGTGACGTAATATTCTACGTTAGGTGCCGTGGCCAGAATGCGCAGGCCATACTCGCGCTCCAGCCGCTCCTGAATGATCTCCATATGGAGCAGCCCCAGGAACCCACAACGGAACCCAAAACCGAGGGCCGCGGAGGTCTCCGGCTCGAAGGTGAGCGAAGCGTCATTGAGCTGCAGTCGCTCCAGGGCCTCGCGCAGCAGCGGGTAGTCATCGCTATCGACCGGGTAGAAGCCAGCGAAGACCATGGGCTTGGCCGGTTTGTAACCTGGCAGCGGCTCGATCTGACCGAGGGCCTCGGGAACGGTAGCCGTATCGCCAACCCGACAATCTTTGACGTTTTTAAAGCCCGTTGCCAGATAGCCCACCTCTCCAGCGCTGAGCATCTGTGTCGAGACCATGCGTGGCTGGAAGTAGCCAGCCTCGATGACCTCGGTGACGCTACCGGTGGCCATCATGGCAATGCGATCACCAACACGCACACTGCCATCCACGATGCGAACGTAGGCGATCACTCCTTTGTAGCTGTCATAGTGAGAATCGAAGACCAGCGCACGCAAGGGACGCCCAAGGTTGCCATGTGGCGGCGGAATGCGCTCGACAATGGCCTCCAGAATCTCACTGATACCGATTCCCTCCTTGGCCGAAGCCAGGAGACACTCGCTAGCAGACAGGCCAATGACGTCTTCAACTTCCTGGCGCACCCGCTCAGGGTCGGCACTGGGAAGATCGATCTTGTTGATAACGGGAATAATGGTGAGATCCGCCTCCAGGGCCAGATAGAGATTAGCCAGGGTCTGGGCTTCAATCCCCTGCGTGGCATCGATGACCAGTAAGGCCCCCTCACAGGCAGCGAGGCTGCGCGAGACCTCGTACGTGAAGTCGACGTGTCCTGGCGTATCGATGAGATTCAGCTCATACTGTTCACCGTTGCGCGCCGTATAGAGCATGCGCACAGCCTGAGCCTTGATGGTAATGCCCCGCTCCCGCTCTAGCTCCATCTGGTCCAGCACCTGCTCGGTCATCTCGCGGCTGGAAATGGTGCCTGTGTATTCCAGAAGACGGTCGGCCAGGGTCGATTTGCCGTGATCAATGTGCGCGATGATGCAGAAGTTGCGAATATGGGCTTGATCCGTCATGCTTCAATGATGCCTCCGCACAACACTTCATCGCCATCAGCGCCGCCGTAGAAGACTGCGCCCTGCCCTGGCGTAACAGCCCGCACCGGCTGCTCCAGAGTGACAAGAGCACGGCGACCCTCTAGCGGCGTCACCCACGCTCGCTGCTCGCTGGCTTTGTAACGGATGCGGACCGCAGCCTCAAATGGTTCTGTCGGAACATCGCCGCTGATATAGTGCATGGAGTGGACGGTAAAGCTGGTACGCTCCAGGGCATCTGCCGGGCCAACAATCAGAGCGTTCCGCTCCGTGTCAATCTTGAGCACATGGAGTGGCTGGGACGAGGTCAATCCGAGGCCGCGCCGCTGCCCAATGGTGTAGAAGGCCAGACCTCGATGCTGTCCGAGTAGGTTGCCTTCGCGATCATAGATCGGGCCAGGACGCGGAACCGTCAGGATGGTGCTACGTTGACCTACGGCGACCTCGCTGGCCGCATAACGCTGGATGAAACCGCGATAGTCGTCGTGGGCCACAAAACAGATTTCCTGGCTCTCGGGCTTGCTGGCCACAGGCAGACCGCGCTCCGCCGCCATCGCCCGTACCTGCTCCTTGGTATAGGCCCCCAATGGGAACCAGGCGCGGGCGAGCTGCTCCTGGTTGAGCACGTGCAGCACATAGGACTGATCCTTCTGCCGATCAACCGCTCTTAGCAAGCGGTACTTCCCTGTCAGGGGATCATGCTCAACGCGCGCATAATGGCCAGTGGCCAGATAGTCCGCCTCCAGCGCCAGCGCTCGTCTCAAGAGCACCGTGAAACGGATAAAGCGGTTGCAGACCAGACAGGGATTAGGAGTGCGACCAGCCACATACTCCTGATAAAAGTAGTCAACGACCTGATCCTTAAATTCCTGCTCGACATTCATCAGATAAAAGGGAATGTCAAGCAGGCGAGCTACGCGCCGCGCATCGTCAACCGCCTCCAGCGAGCAACACTTGTTTTGCACCACGCGCTCAACGCCGTCATCCTCTTCGCTGCCTGGCTCAGCCCAGAGGCGCAGCATGATGCCGATGACCTCATGCCCCTGTTCCTTGAGAAGGGCAGCCGCTACCGAGCTATCCACGCCGCCGCTCATGGCAACGACAATTCTTGCCATACTGCTGCTTCCTTCCCGCTACTTTCACTCGTCTATTTTCTTTCCCTTCTTGTCTTTCTCTCAGTATCCTCACCAGGATCGACTGGGACAGGCCGTCCTTGAGCGTGAACGGCCCAAGTGAGCGAAAAAAGACTAGCCCACCGCCTGGCTAGCCTCTTTCTCTCTGTCTTTCCTTCCTTCTTTCCTTCAGTACCCTCGCCCGAATCGGCCCCTCTGCAAGCGTGGTTGACGCACTTTGAGTGCTCTATGAATTGTACTTTCGCTCAGTGTAGCACAGGTTGCCGTCCTTGTCAAACAGATGGAGCCTTTCCCCGTCGTGCTTCGCTCAGTCCCGTCTGACTGAGCTACCTCTCGACGAGAAAGCTGTTATCGTGTATAATAGGCGCAACGTCAACAGGCCTGACAGCTATTGGCTGCCGGAGGCCGACACCCACGCAAGCTCGACTCAGCGGCAGGAGAGCGGATCGAGTCACCCTCGTCGCGCTCAGTAAAGCTGAGCTGGTGAGCAACGGAAGAGCAGCCGCCTTGGCTGAAGTGAAGATCTTGCGGCGCCGCGCCGACCGCAGCAGACCCTGTCAGCACGCGCAGAGAGACCTAGGGCTGCGGCAGCGGGCCCGTGTAAGCAGGAGTGAGTCAGCAATGGCAAAGAAAGCAGGTGCACGCAGCGGGACACGGCAGAAAGCCCGTGCGCAGAAGCACATCGAGCTGGTTCGCCAGGCAGGACAGGGGGAGCGGACCAGAGTCTCTACCCTGGAAGATAGTCCTGCCTCGCAGAGCCAACAGCATACCTCTAGCACCGCTGCCCAGGCTCGTCCCGAGGGAACACCCGAGCGGGAACGCTCGGCGCTTCCTGCTGAAACTTCTCGTCCAACCAGCGCGGCCAGCAAGCTGGCTGCTCGTCGTCAGGCGGGCCGGGCCGCTCAGCGCAGCGCCGCTTTAGTTACCCCAGAGCACTACGAGTATGTCCGTCGAGACCTGATGATCATTATGATCCTGGCAGCTATCATGTTCGCAACACTGATCGTTCTTCATTTCGTGCCAGCTCTCGGCGGCTAGAACAGCAGCGCTGCCTCCCATCCAGTGCGCGCTCACCGCCCAGTGAACCGGGTAGCGAATGCGGCAGGGGAGCCATTTCTTCTCTCCAGGACAAGGCTCGCACCGATCCAGCCAGCTTTCCAGTGCCAAGGAAAAGAACAGAAGCACCGAGGCTATTCCTCTTCCCCTCAGTGCTTCTTCTTTTTCTTCTCCCTCAGTGTCGAGGATCTCTCATCCTGGATGGCCTGCCTAGAGGTCGCACAGTTGCCTAAAGCCAGACAACCGAACGAGAAAAGAGCCTTGCAAGGCTCGCGCTGTTCTGCCTCCTATCCTGCCTGGCGCTAGTGCATCAGGGGACCAGTATTCAGCCCGGCAGAAATACCCTGGCGATGTTCAGCCGGAATCGTTACGCCCAGCACGCGCTGCATGGCCATGGTGTGCGAACAATGCCCCCAGTCCTGGAAGAAGCGGCAGGTGCAGTTCCAGACTCCATGATCATAATTGGTAGTATGGACATCGTTCTCGCCACGGAACTTGGCCTCGAAGCGCGTAAACTGGATACGCTCCGGCTCTTCCGCATAACGCTTGGCTTTAGCGATTTTGCTGATCATGCTTGAATTCACGGTCGGTACTCTCCTTCAGGTGTAGCAAGCACCACTTCACATACAGATCAACGGCAACTGTCTCACGAGGCGTGGACAACAGCTCATGCCAACAGGTGTGGCCTATCCCATCCCATCAGCAATGTTCTCAATGTGCAAGGGGCTGAAGGCCCGAGAGCGCGTCTCACCCTCCTTTCACGCGAAGTCTCGCCCCGGAGCAGAGGGACGAACAGCCACCAACACTGGCCCACTCACTCCTCTTCGCAATCAGATACGGAGGCCACCTGCGCCTGGGAGACATCCCAGCAACGCCATCATGTGAAGAATCTGTGTAGAGCCTGGTGATGAGTGCATGTTGACCGTGACAAGAGAAATAAAAAACACCAGGGCCGAACCTCCCCAGTGTGTATGCATGCTAGCCGTTGGCAGTATGGGCTGACACGCCTGCCTTCCGCGACGTAACCCGTGCATCCTCTTTCTCTGAGTGCATAGGCGGCAACCCTCGTAATTGATATCTTCCCCGTTGAAACTCTGCACCGTCCTGGTAAGACCAAGTATACCACAGATTGGTGTGAATGTCCAGGGGCAGGATTAACCCATCTCCGCAGGGCGGACAGAGGCCGCGCCATACCAGTCGGGCAGGCCGTCCCGCTGCTCTGTGAGCGCTCCATCGTTGTTCATTTCACGGCTTTTTCTCCCTGATGCTCTGGCTGCAGCGACCACCGATCAACCACTCTGGTCCTTCCCCGACCAAAAATACCTTTCCAGCTCCTTCATCATCCTTGTGGGACTGCTGAGCACTAGTGAAGCTAGAGCAAGCAGCCGACGCCGAGAGCCGGTCGACCGAGCTGGTCCTGTTGTTTGTGGGCCACTCGCTTGCGGTCGCAGGTGCCAGGGCTGGCTGCGCCTGGCCTGATTAGACAATGGGCTTTCTCCCTCCGAAGCCGCCAGACATCTCGATCTTATTCCGTTTCTCGCCGATCACTCAGATCACACCGGCAGTGTTAGCTACTTCACTGCGTTCTCTCTCCTGCCTCGGCTACACTCACTATTGTCACCGCCCGAAACGCCGCACCGCTTGCTTTCGTGGTGGGTGGATGCCGCTTGCTCGTGGCCTTATGTTCATCAGGCATGAGCAACGTTGAGTGAGACGGATTCGCGCGGCGGCCAGGGCCACGGCTTTTGGCAGCCAGGCCCACTTGCCTCGCTGGCAGGACCCTGGCCTGCCTCGACCGTGAGGAGAGGACCCTATCTATGAGCAGTTGCCATCCATTTCGATCTGGTCCCTCTCTGCTGCGGCGCAGAGGAACCTTCCTGGCCAGCCTGTTGCTGGCGTTCCTGTTGAACGCCTGCGTCTTCCCCGGCCTGAGTCCCAGTTCCACAGGCGCCCAGAGCAGTGCCCCGTCAGGAGCAACAGTCGTCTCCCGACAGGCTCCGACCCCACTTCCTGACAACCACGTCATTGTCGACCAACCCGTCATCCATAATCTCCCCCCCGGTCAAGTTGTGCTTCAAGACCTCGTCCTGCCTTTGACCATCAACCTGCTGTACAACGATACGGCCCTTGAGCGCACGCTCGCCCAGATCTATACGCCCGGCTCACCGCTCTACAGGCACTATCTGACGCCGCAACAGATCCGTCAGGCCTTTGGTCTCAGTGATGACCAGATCCAAAAGGTGCGCCAGTGGTTCAGCAGCCAGGGTTATCGCATCCTGGCAGTCGACAGCCTGGGTACCTCGCTGCGGGTGGAAGCCTCGGTAGGCACTATTGAACATAGCCTTCATGTGCAGTTACAGCAGTATATGCAGCAAAACGGCCAACGCAGGCAGCAGTTCTATCTGCCCACGGGCCAGCCCCGCCTACCGGCGTACATCGCCCCCCTGGTCCAGTCGATCATCGGCCTCAGTACCTTCGGGATCTTCCAGCCAGAGCAGCGATCCCAGCAGCCGGGCCTGACAGCGGCGTCTAGCCCAGGAGACTGCCGTCAGTATGGGGCCAGGCAGACGCTGACACGCGCTCAACTGGCCGCCGCCTATCAGTTTGACCAGCTCTACCAGCAGGGCCTGCAGGGCCAGGGCACAAGCATCGGCATTCTCGAACTGAACGAGCCATTCGACTCGCGCGATGTTGCTCTGTACTTGGCTTGCGCGGGAGTCCAGCCACCTTCCATCGAGGTTGAGAACGTCGTGGGAAAGGTAGCGCCCGGACCCGGCCAGGGTGAGGCCGCTCTCGACATCGAGTTAGCAGGCAGTCTGGCGCCGCAAGCCCATCTGGTGGTCTACCAGGCAAAGGGGGCTACAATTCAGGACATGCTGGCTATTTTTCAGCGTGTCGCCGCCGAGAATCGGGTGGCAGCGCTTAGCGTCAGCTATGGAGCTCCAGAGGATGCACTCAGCACCAATGAACAGCTCAGCCTGGCACGAGCACTGCGCATTCTGGCTACAGAAGGAATCTCTGTTCTTGTGAGCAGTGGCGACTGCGGGGCCTTCTCTGAGCGCCTGCCTAATATCGCCCTGGTGGAAATGCCCAGCGCTATTCCCTACGCTATCGCTGTGGGAGGCACGACCCTGCAGGTTAATGCCCACAATGAGCGCACCGCCGAAACAGCCTGGGGACGTATGGCAGGCGCTGGATCGTTCTGCCAGAATGATTGGGGCAGCGGCGGAGGCGTCACCCAGTCTTCTGTCTTCAAACGACCATCCTGGCAGACCGGTTCTGGCCTGAATAGCCACTACGATGGGACAGCTGATCTGATTATGACTCCAGACCTCGCGCCAGTCCAGGCCCCCAACGGCCTGCGCCAGGTCCCCGATGTGGCAGCCGCCGCCGATAACATTGCCATCTTCTGGAATGGACGCTGGGTGAGAGCCGCTGGCACTAGCGCCGCCGCCCCCATCTGGGCCGCGGGCCTGGCTCTGGTCGATCAGAGCCTGCGCCAGCTACACAAACCTCTTTTCGGCAGCACGCCGACCGTCTACTGGCTGGCCAACCATCCCGGTCGCTCCCAAGTGTTCAATGATGTTGTGAGTGGCGATAACGGCTTCTATCGCGCGACTTCCGGCTGGGACTATGTCACCGGCTGGGGCTCGCCCAACTTCTTCGCCCTCCTCCAGCGCCTGCAGTCGGCCTGAGATTAGCGAGGGCGGGAGTCAGCAGAGAAGCTCCTGCCCTCGCTCCTGCGCTGGCGAGATTTCCCTTTTTACCTCCCTCCTGCGACCTCTCCGTTCAGCCAGCCCCCCAGGACAGCAACGATTCCGCATCTTTCTCTCTCCGCTCATTGACAGAGGTTCTGCACTCGTGTATACTATCCATACATCGTTCGATTTTCAAAAGGTGTTAGGTAGATGGAGAAACAGCGTCCAGGCAAGGCGCGAGAACGACGTCGAGCCCGTACCAAGCAGCTCATTTTGAGCGCAGCGGAAGAGATCCTCAACGAGAAGGGACCAGAAGCTTTATCGATGCGCGAGCTGGCCAGTCGCATTGAATACAGTCCAGCCGCGCTTTACGAATACTTTGGCAGCAAGGAAGAGATCATAACTGCTCTCTGTGAAAAGACGCTGATAGGTCTCGCCGAGGTGCTCAGCGAGATTCCGCCTCAGCTGCCACCTGCTGAGCGCTTGCTCAGAGCCGGGCTGACTTATCTGCGCTTTGCCCGGGCCTTTCCTCAGCAGTATTTGCTCACCTTCAGTAGCGGCAGAAGCGAGCAAAACCCCCTGCACCTCGTTGAGGCCAGTCAGGCTTATAATCTCTTGCGTCAGATCATTGCCGATGGCATCGACCAGGGTGTTTTTCTCCCGCGTCCCGACTATGGCCTTGCAGAAATGACATACCACTGCTGGGCCATCGTCCACGGGATGGCCATGCTACACCTGACCCTGCTCAGTAGCGAAGGGCAGAATCTTGAGGATCTGCACGAGCGCGTCCTGCGGGGCCTGATCGCCGGCTTGCAGCACCCCTGATTTTTTTGTCCCTCTCTCTACCGAACGACGTTCTTTTTTTGAAAATCGTAAGGGAAAGTCGCCAAGCCAAGGAGGCTACCAATGACCCATGCTATCATCAAGCAAAGGATGACAGCCCATATTGAGGGCAGCTTTGTAGTGTTCTTAATCGGCATGCGTATCAATCGGCCCTGGCAGCTTCACAAATGGCTCCCGGTCTTCCTGGCCATGCCACGTATGCTCAAAGAGCTAGTCCGTCAGCCTGAGCTTGGTTTGCTTGGCTATCACCTTCATATCGGGTTTCCCACGAGCATGGTCGTCCAGTACTGGCGCTCTTTCGAGCAGCTTGCTGCCTACGCTGGACAGCGTGATGCACAGCACTGGCCGGCCTGGGTTGCTTTCAATCGGCGTGTTGGCAGCAGCGGAGCAGTTGGTATCTGGCACGAGACCTATTGTGTCGAGGCAGGGGCCTACGAGTGTATCTACAACAACATGCCTCCGTATGGCCTGGCGCAGGCTGGCCAACTCGTTTCCGCTGTAGGGCGCAAAACAACGGCGGCTGGGCGCCTTGCCAGAAGCTAACGCGCCTGCTATGCTACAATCAATAGGTTGCGAGGCCCCCAAAGAGAGGCCAGGATCAAGCCTACCACAACGCTCGCGGTCCAGCATGGAGGGCAAAACCAGATGGCGGACCAGCTTGATGTCGCGACTGTGCTTTATGCCTACACGCGGGGCATCTTTCCTATGGCCGACTCCCAGGGACAGATCCACTGGTATGCTCCAGATCCGCGCGCCATCCTCGAACACGAGCGGCTGCATGTCTCTCGTTCTCTACGCGCTACACTCCGCAAAGGTCTTTATGAGATCCGCATGGATAGCGTCTTCACGGAAGTGATGCGCTCCTGTGCAGCTCGTGAGGAGACCTGGATTAGCGAAACCTTTATTCAGACCTACACTGAGCTGCACCATCTCGGTCTGGCCCATAGCGTCGAGGCCTGGCACGCTGGTCAGCTTGTGGGGGGCCTCTACGGTGTAGCCCTGGGTGGAGCCTTTATGGGAGAAAGCATGTTCTCGCGCGCTCCCGATGCCTCGAAAGTCTGTCTGGTGGCGCTCGTCGAGCACCTCAAAAGCCGCGGCTATGTTCTCCACGACGTCCAGTTTCTGACCCCCCACCTGGCAAGTCTGGGGGCCAGCGAGATTCCCCGGCGCGAATACGAGCGTCGCCTGCGTCACGCCCTTCAATTGTCCTGCACCTGGTAGAAGAAGAACAGGCGAAGAGCAGAGAGGAAGGAAGCCAGCCATGCGTATTGTGATCGCCCCCCAGGCCCTCAAGGGAAGCTTGACGGCTCCCGAGGCCGCCCGGGCCATTGCTCATGGCTTTGAGAGAGTGCTGCCAACTGCCGAGCTGGACCTCGTTCCGATCGCTGACGGAGGCGAGGGCACCGTTGAAGCCCTGGTCAGCGCTACCGGCGGGCAGCTCTTACATGAGCGGGTTACAGGGCCGCTGGGCGAACCAGTGGAAGCAACCTTCGGGCTGCTCGGGGACGGGCAAACTGCGGTGATTGAGATGGCCGCCTGCGCTGGCCTGCCGCTGGTCCCCCCAGAGCGACGTGATCCTCGCCTGACGACGACCTACGGCGTAGGTGAGTTGATCCGCTCCGCGCTGGACCACGGGTGCCGCCATTTGATCATTGGTATCGGCGGCAGCGCGACCAATGACGGCGGGGCCGGTATGGCCCAGGCCCTTGGGGTTCGTTTGCTCGACGCCGAGGGGAAGGATCTTCCCTATGGCGGGGCCGCTCTGGCGCGCCTGGCCCGCATCGTGCCCGATGGACTTGACCCACGCCTGCGAGAGAGTCAGATTGAGGTCGCCTGCGATGTGACCAATCCCCTCTGTGGTCCCCAGGGGGCATCGGCGGTCTACGGTCCTCAAAAGGGAGCCACTAGCGAGATGGTCGCTCAGCTGGATGCGGCCCTTGATCACTACGCCAGGATCATTCGACGCGACCTGGGCCAGGACGTGCGCGATATTCCTGGAGCCGGAGCTGCGGGAGGACTGGGGGCCGGTCTGTTGGCCTTCCTTCAGGCTACCCTCCGCCCGGGGGCCGGCCTCGTGCTGGAAGCCGTAGCCCTGGCAGAGCGCCTGCAGGGAGCCAGCCTGCTCGTGACAGCCGAGGGACAGATCGATCGCCAGACCGCCTACGGTAAGAGTGTAGGTGCCGTGGCTTCTCTTGCCCAGCGCTGCGGCGTCCCTGTCCTGGCCTTGGCTGGCAGTCTGGGAGAGGAGTACCAGGTGGTCTATTCTCTGGGGGTCGAGGCGGTCATGTCCCTGCTGCCCGCCCCCCTCTCGCTGAACGAGGCCATGACCCAGGCCGCTTCTCTGCTGGCCGATGCCAGCGAGCGAGCAGCGCGCTTGCTGTTGCTGGGCCAACGCCTGCCACCCCCTTGAAGGGTTTACTTTCGAGCGATATAATTCGTCTATACTAAAGGGAACTACTCTCAAGGTCGGAGACGTGAAGAAACCGCCGCGCCCTACCTGCCCGTCTATGTGTCTCTGGGCAAGCACACCAGCCAGACACTCTGGCAACTGGCAACATCCAATTAGCCGACCAGGCAGGATACGGGGAAAACAGGGTCACCACCTCTTGATTGCCACTTCCAACTCTCCAGCTGAGAAATATTGGAAGGGCGAAAAGATGTTGTATCCTGTGAACGGTTTCAAGCGTCTCTATAGTTAAGCAGAGCGATAACAGGAGACGCTTGCTCAATCCGTTGGTAGTCCAGAATAGAGGGAGCGCCGTTATCATGCCGGACCGTCTCTACGCGACCGATAACGCAGACTTCGAACACCTGCTGTCACTGGGATTCACAGAAAGCGAAGCCAAGCGGCTTCTCTATCTGCGAGACCATGTCGATGAGCAAGTCGAATATCGCGAAATTTTAGAGGAAAGCCGTCGACTTAACTTTATCCGCTGGCTGATCGAGCACGATCGGATCAGCAGGTAATGCAGATAGATTAAGCCAGGAAGCAGAGCGGCAGGTCTTTGACCTGCCGCTTTTTGCTTCACTACTCTGCTGGCCCGCTGCCGATCCGCCTCGAAAAGCAGCAAGAGATTCCGAGAAAGGCAACCACGACCGCTAGTACAGACTGATACGGAGCATTCCCGGCGACGAGGAGGCCCCAGGGCGGCTGACCATAGGCTTGCTTAGTAATTGGCTGCCAAACGTCAACCGGGCGGCGATCCCACAGGAAGGGTGTAAACAGAAGCCTGCTTGTCCCGACGCAGGAGCCTTGTCTCTGCCACCCCTCTACCCGAGCAGGCAAGCGGCCAGATTCTTGCTACGCTCCAAAGGACCAGTATTTAATGAGGGGGCAAGCCCGGTCCCCTGTTCTGGAAGGCTTGCTCAATCAGCTCGATCACCACCTCATGAACGCTCCGACGCTCCTGCAAGGCATAGGAGCGTAGCCAGGAAGCAAGATGCGGTGGGAAGGAGATAGTCAGTCTTTCAGCAGAGGAATACAGGGAATCCTGCCGAAGAGGTGCTCTCTTTTGCCGATGAAGATCAAGGAATTCTTCAAAGGAGCACGAGCACAATCCCTGAACACGATAGCCGCCACCCGGGCAGGGAGAGAGAAACCACCACCACTTTTTATGGATGTAGATGTGCGCCGTTCCCTGAGTATAGCCAGTTGCTGCTTGGATCTCGCTATCCTGAATAACGCGGTTCTCACGTTCAGCCTGTAAGAAAAAGTCATAGGCCCGAGTGATCTTCGTGAGCATATGCCTCATGGCTAAGTGCTCCTCGCCAGATATGGCCCGTCCAGGACGCTTTCCAGGGGAGATAGCTAGATACACCAGAGCATTCCTGTTTAAGACAAGAATATCATCTATCATCATACCATTTCAATACATACCGAGAGGAAAATTCGCCGCAGTACTGCAGACGAAGAGAGGGGAGGCTGATAACCTCTCGACAAAGAGGCTTCAGATGGGCTCGTAGCGGGACACTGTTAACCAGCAGGGTGAAAAGAGAAAGGAAAAGCCAGGAGCAGCAAAGTTCAGGCAAGAGAGACAGCAGAAGAAGCGCGGTTAGAAGCAAAGCCTGCTGCGCGGGTCTGAGCAGGTCATAAGCCGAATTCTGTTCCCGTGCCACCTTGCGGTGACCCGGGCGGCAATCATCTCTCTGGGACGACGGTTACCCGCCGCCTCTAGCGACCAACCCGAGGGGTAACAGGCGAGCAACCTGCGAGCATTCCCAGCTCGTGGCCTCCAGCGCAGCTCACGAGGGGGAATGCTACTCCCTCTACTCGGTCTTGCTCCGGATGGGGTTTGCCCGGCCAGACGGTCACCCGCCTGCCGGTGGGCTCTTACCCCGCCATTTCACCCTTACCCGCAACGGCCTCCAGGCCGGCGGGCGGTATCGTTTCTGTGGCACTTTCCTTGGGGTCACCCCCACTGGCCGTTAGCCAGCATCCTGCTCTGTGGAGTTCGGACTTTCCTCGGGC
>NZ_JADGIA010000361.1 GCF_019683635.1 Thermogemmatispora sp.
GGATAGTAGTGGGGGTCCTGGCTAAAGTCGAAGACCTCATAGAGGTCGCCGATCTGGGCCAGCCCGTCGCGTGGCGGGGCTGGCGGTCCTGCACTTCGCCCGGCGGCGGCGTCGTTGTTGCTGGCAGGCGTCTCGCCATCAAATTGATGGTTGAGGCTCGCCAGGGCTGGCAGCCCGAAGGTGCGCTCGATAAATTTGAGCACGGAGCTGTGTTCGTAGAGTTGGCCGGCGACATAGCCGCGCTTGACCCAGGGCGAGATGATCAGCGTGGGCACGCGCATACCGAGGCCATAAGCGTCCAGCTGTGGCGGCGCGATGTGGTCAAAGTAGCCGCCGTTCTCGTCGTAGGTCAGGATGAAGGCTGCTTGGCTCCAGTAGCGCGAGGCGATAAGCGCGTTGATGATCTCAGCGACCTTTTTCTCCCCAGTGCGCACATTGCTGGGGGGATGCTCGCTGACCTCGCTGCTGGTAATGAGAAAGGCAACGTGGGGAAGGGTTCCGTCGGCCAGGGCCTGATAGTAGTCATCTTCGCTGCCATAGAGCCGCGCGTCGTTGATCCAGCGTTTGAAGTAGGCCAGGCCGTTGAAGCCGTTGGGGCTGCCGATGCGCTGCCGGCTGTGGCTGTTGAGATTATAGCTTTGCCAGCTGATGCCGTGCTGGTCAAGCAAGTCGGCGATGGTTGGCCAGTCGAGCGAGCCTGGCGCTGGTCGATTGTTGGTGATGCCGCCACAGGTGCCGCTCCAGAGGGCGAGGCGATTCGGCAGGGTCGGCCCGAGCTGGTAGCAGAAGTAGTTGCCGCAGAGGGTGAAGGCGTCGGCCAGGGCGTAGTAGTAAGGCAGGTCGCTCCGCGTGTAGTAGCCGAGAGCTTCGAGGCCATCTGTGGTGACGAATCCGTCCATCTTGCCACCGTTCCATTCGGCGTGGAGGGCCTGCCAGCTGTGGGGAATGTCGTGGTTGGTGTAGCTGCTGAAGTGATAGGGCTTGACGGCTGGCTTACCGGCTCCGCCCGGCTGGCTGTAATTGGCCGGTACGGCGAAGCGCCCAGCCCGCTCGTAGTAGCCAAAATAGGTATCAAAGGAGCGGTTTTCCTGGCAGAGGATGAGAATATGTTTGAGCGGGTTCTCTGTCGGGGCCGGCGCCGGCGCGCTGGCTGCGGCTCGCCCGAAGGCGGTCAGCGCTCCTGTTCCCAGACCTGCGCTAGCGCTCAGGCCAAGGGTAAAGGCCCCGAGCCGCTTAAGGGCATGGCGCCTACTCTGGCGGCGGAGAAATTGCTGTGAAAAGTTCATGTAGCCTCCTTTGCTCTACTAAACCATCCTGTTGCTATTATAACGGCATGAGTAGCAAAAGTGAACACAATATCTATGAATATAGGGGGAGAAGGATGGAAAGTGGTACTGACAGGCAAAAGCGCGCATAGCTTGACCAGTAGTCCAGTATACGTTAGAATAGGTCTGGCGCTCGGCGACCTTGCGGTCGCAGCCTTTGGTTTGGCTGGTGTCCTGGTTGGATGAGTGAGGAGCTGTGGGTGGGTAAGCCGGACGGTGCCGTTGCCCAGATCGGGGGAGAGAGGTATTGAAAGGCGGGCCGGCTTTGCTGGCAGGCGGTGGAAGGCTGTGGAGGAAGCTGGTTCGCTGGTGGCGTGAACTGAACTGAACTGGCAAACGAGCTTGTCTGGTTCTTACCTGAGCTGAGCCGGGTTGAGCTGCGGCCATGCGCAGCTGGAGATGATCCTGATGAGACCCGGTGGCTCTAGACGCTTTAGAGCCGGTCCGGTCGGGTTGGGACGGCACGCGGACGAGGGCCGCTGGACTGTCAACCACCCCACGGCTCAAGCCGTGGGCTTGTGATGAACAAGCCCGAGGTTGACCAGCCCAAGTCCGGAGGCTGATGGCCTTGCGGGGCTCCGTTCTCCCGGTCACGACACCCTGGGGTGCGTGAGCCAGCTCCAGGCCCTGTCGCGGGCGGTGAAACAGGTGTACGGGGTTGAAGCCAGTGCCGTTCGCAGAACAAGCCGGGAGAAC
>NZ_JADGIA010000138.1 GCF_019683635.1 Thermogemmatispora sp.
CCTCTCATTTCTTTTCCACCTTTCTTTCAATCTCCCCATTCTCTCTTATCTTACTATATCCAATTTCATCAATATTTCATCACGATCCCCTATATCGAAGAAGTTGATTTCACAATCACAAAGAAGTGCGGTACAATACCCCTACACATCGCTACTATTGTCTACATCAATCTCAGCGTAGCGGGGAGAAGAAGCAGATGGGCAAATGTGGTAGTGGCTATGGAGGCTATGGATACCTGCGTTGGGTGGCAGTGATTCTGATCTGGCTGCTGCATGTGCTACCGTCGGCCCCGGTGGTGGGATCGGCCAGCCTCCCTGCGCTGTCAGCTCGGGCGCAGAGCCAGCAGCGCGGGGAGGTCAGAGCGTGGTCGTGCACACCTTCGCCAGCGACTGGGGCGCCGCTCCGACAGTTACGCGGGGTCTGGATCGCCACGGTGGCCAATCTTGACTGGCCCTCACGCCCGGGCCTGCCCGCCGCCGTTCAGCAGGAAGAAGGGCGGCGCTTGCTCGACCAGGCGAGGGCTTTGGGCTTCAATGCGGTCTTCGTGCAGGTACGCCCCTCGGGGGACGCCTTCTATCCGTCGCATTACGCTCCCTGGTCGGCCTACCTGAGCGGCGTCCAGGGGCGCAGTCCAGGTTATGACCCGCTGGGGTTCCTGCTGAGCGAGGCTCACCGGCGCAACCTGGAGTTTCATGCCTGGTTGAACCCCTTTCGCATCAGCTTCCACGACAATCTCGCCGCCCTGGCTCCGACCAATCCCGCGCGGCAACATCCCGAGTGGGTAGTGCACTACGCCGGCGCCCTCTACCTGAATCCAGGCTTGCCCGCCGTACGCCGACTCCTGGCAGCCACGGTCGCGGAGCTGGTGCGCCGCTACGATGTCGACGGAATTCACCTGGATGATTACTTCTACCCCTATCCCGTGGGAAAGCTGCCTTTTCCAGATGGAGAGACCTATCGCCAGTACGGCGCCGGCCACTATCGCTCGATCGCCGATTGGCGACGGGCAAACGTGAATGAGCTGATGGCGACTCTCAGGCAGACAATCCAGCGCCTGCGCCCAACAGTAAAGTTCGGCGTGAGTCCTTTCGGGGTCTGGCGCAACCGCCGCAGCGATCCGTCAGGCTCGGCCACCACGGCAGCGGTGACAAGCTACGATTCGCTCTATGCCGATACACGCACCTGGATCAGGCACCACTGGCTGGATTATATCGCCCCGCAGCTGTATTGGTCCATCGGCTTCCGCCCCGCCGATTACGCGACGCTCGTGCGCTGGTGGGTCCATGAGGTGCAGGGCAGGCCGGTCCATCTCTACATTGGACAGGCAGCTTATAAGATCGGGAGCGGCGGCCCCTGGAACGACGCGGAGGAGATGCCGCACCACCTGCGCTTTGATCTGCGCTTTGCGGAGATCAAGGGCGAGATCTTCTTTCGCTTGAAGTCCTTACTGGCCGATCCCCTCGGCTTTGCCCGGCGTTTGCGCACGGACCTCTATCGCCATCCTGCGCTGATTCCAGTGATGCCCTGGTTGGGTGGAGGCTCTCCGCCGACACCCAGGGCCTTGCAGGCCCAATTGCAGCCCCAGGGAACGAAGAGATGGACGGTGACGCTGCGCTGGCAGGATGGCACCGGTGGGCAGGCCCAGACAATCGCTTTTGCCCTCTATCGCCTGGATGGCGCCGCTCCCCCCGATCCGTGCGCGCTGCAGACTTCTACCGCCCTGCTGGCGACCCAGCGACTCCTTGGAGCAGGCTGGCAGGTCTTTGTCGACCAGCTCGCACCTCCTGGCGCGCTCTATACGTACTACGTGACAGCTCTGGACCGCCTGCATCATGAAAGCCCTCCCAGCTCAGCCCTGGTCGTGCATCTTCCATGAGCAGCAGGCTGGTCGTGCCGGTTTGCTTCTCTGCCTCGCCCCGACGAGAGGGCGCGAGGCGGACACAGCCCCACATGCCAGGCTGTGCCGCCCCATGCTCAGAGATGGCACCTCTCCGGTAAGAGCCTGCCTGCAAGCCGCTGGCAGCTTAGCCGCCAGTGAGAGGCCAGCACCAGGACAGGCCGAGAGCGCTAACGAGAACGCCTGGTCGTCAGGTTGTGAGCACGTTGGAGCAGATTGTTGCCTTTGGCCACAAGATTAGCTGTGCGGGCCGGGGTGAGCTTCGCTGCAGCTTGCTGCCCACTGCCGCCGAACTCGGCTCCCTCCAGGAGGGTAAGCAGCTCGTCGGCCAGGGCGTTGCGCTGCGCGGTCAGCAGCTGAAGCTGGGACGCCATCCGGGTATAGGTGCTATCGTTGTCAGGGCTACCGCTCTCTAGCGCCAGGGTGGAGATGCGCAGGGTGCTCAGGGCAAGGTCACCTACAGGCGCATCGATGCGCTTGAGGAGTTGACCAAGCTGGAGGAGCAAGCCGCGACTGCGCCGCACCGCGGGCGGAAGCGCACTGTCGTCCAGCGCTTCGATAAGAACCCGTCCGTCATGACGGTAGTCGTCTTTGAGGCCGAGTAGCTCCATCATAGTGGGACGAATGTCGGCGTGATCGGCCCAGATGCTGTCGTTGCGACCAAGATGGCGCACGCCAGGTCCAACCAGCCCCAGCCAGGTGCGGTTGATGTCGGGGGCAATATCGCCGTGATTCCAGGCATAGGTAGGTACAACCTGGACACAGGGCGCGTTGCAGTTGGCTGGCCCAGCATAGATGTAGTAGTCGGGATTGGCGAACCAGACAAAGGTAGGTGTACGGGCCGGATCGGCGGTGACCATGTGCAGCAGCTTCATTTCAACGGGATCGGCCATGTATTGGGTGAGCTGCTCTGTCTTGCCCGTGATGGGGTTGACGGCTGTGAGTTTGCCGGTGGCCCGCTCAAAAGCTCGCGTCACTGGATCGGTGCGCCCCGGGTTGCCGGTGATGTAGATCGCCGGGGCCGAGTCAGCATGGAGCTGGAAGGGGGTGGTGATGCTCTGCTGAGTGGCAAGCAGACCCGTCATGTTGACGTTGATCTCGCCAATAACGCTGTAGCTACACGACACATTGATGCCATCGCAGTCCACAGGGGTCGGGGGGCCACCGACGAAATGGTCGCCTTCGTCAGCGGTGATGACAAAAAGCGTGTTGGCTGGCGTGATGCCATCTTGCTCTAGCCGTTGGAAGAAGCGAGCAAAAGCCTGATCATAGGCACGGAGAGTAGCAACGTAGCCCGCTTGACCAGGTCCAAAGGCCGGCCCGCCCGGGTGTTTGTCGTGGGCATCGGAGATGTAGGCGTATGTGACAGGGACACCGTGCTCTTGCATGGCGGCTACGTAGGCCAGGCTGACGCTGGCTTCCATGCCATCAAAGCCGGGGAAGCCGATGTGTCCCTGGGCATCCTGGATAATGTTCCCGTCGAGGTCAGTAAGCGGTCCATCGGGACTGATCTGGGGAACAACGTATTTGTGACCGAAGAGGGCCTGGTAGCCTTCATAGCCCCCAGGTTCGTCAGGCAGAAGGTCAGGTTTGCCGTTGTGCTCAGTGGAGCAGAGCGGGTTGTTGAGGGCACAATGAATGCTGATGCCGACGAAATCGGCATAAGCCTGGCCAGGATTGGCTTTGACTTCACGGGCTTCCGGCGAGTCGGCCCCGAAGACCGTGGGAATGTCAGTCCCAGTGTTCTCCAGGACCATGTTGGCAGCGCCTACACCTCCAACGTTACAGCCAGCCCGGGTGTAGGGCACCCACGGCGCCGGAGCGTTGACCCCCAGCTCGTTGAGCATGTTGTAGGTGGTATCAGTCGGCGCCGGATTGGTGGGGTCGTAGATGGGGTCGGTCCAGTAGGCAAAGGCTGAGGCCGGGCTACTGGTCCCGTCGGGATTGAAATAGCGATAGCTGTTGCTGACCGCTACTCCGTGACGATCCGGGTAGACACCAGTGAGTGAGGTGAGAATGTTGGTCCCGGTGTGAGCAATCAGCGGAGTGTGGTTGTTGGAGAGCATGACACCCTTGCCTTCGATGAAGTCGAGAAGATGGGGCATCTGCTCTAGATCAGAAGGGACGTTGGGGTTGTCCCTCATCAGATGCACATTGTCAAATTGGATGTAGATGACGTGCTTGATGCCGTTTTTGAGATGGCAGGTTGCGCCGCCCTCGCTCACCGCAGCCGCAGCGGCAGCGCCAGGCTTCACCGCCGGCAGCAGGATGCCGATGATGAGAAACAGCAAGCAGCTCGTCTCGATGAGATGGAAGCGTCCCCCCACGGGGTTGCGTTGGGACCAGGTGCGATGACGCATAGGTTCCTCCTTTATCGCTGCAGGTCCACCGGTTGGGTTGGTCGACTGGTGCACAAGGAACAGAATGGTCACGGCTCGCTCGCACTGCACAGAGCCTTGTAGGAGACTACTGCTCTCCGGAGGGGTGGCATCCCCTCGCCCTGCCGCGGGAAAGCCACGCTCGCACGCGTGGGGTCCTCTTCCTGTTCCTGCGGCCAGCGCCTGCAATCCGAAAGCTGACTTCCCTCAGCGCGTTCCGCTCTGTTCTGCCCTTGCGCTCCGATGTTGCTAGCCTGTCAGGTGGCACTCCTGACAGGGAGGCCCCCCTGAGTCGCGTCCCTCTCGACTCTCCAGGGAGATGCAATTAGAGTATAGCATTGCATTGAATAGATATCAATGATCTAAAGGGCAAAGTGTTAATAATATGTAAAATCGAGGTGTTAATGTAACTGCGTGGGAGGGGAGAGGAGCTACGGCCCGGCAAGCCCAAGCAGGCGAATAGCTCCTTCAGGCTCGGGTCGGACTCATCTCGCTGGCCACGACGCCCGACCAGTCATGATCAGGGCCGCAGGACTGAGAGTTTACGCCGAGGCTGTGCAAGCTTCTTCTGCGAGAGCTGAGGCGCAGCTGGGAAGGAAACCGGCCCCTGTTTGCCTGGGCTTGCTCTGATTCTGGTCGGGGCTTAGAGCCTGAAGGGGAGCCAGCGCAGAGGGGGAAAGACCTGCTCAACGATCGAAAAATGATCGTAGTAGTCGCTCTGCCGCAGAATCAGGCCATTTCTGACCAGGAAGATGCTGACGCCATCGACTTGAAACGGTCGAGAAAGCCAGGACTGTCTCAGGAGACGCGGCGTTTCGCCGGAGGCAATCCAGCAGACTGCCGCCTGCCCATCCCCAAAGAAGCGGCGCGTCGGCGTATACTGGATGGTCGGCATACTGGCGAAGCGCTGACTAAACCAGCGCGCGATCTCTTGATGGCCCCGACGCGCGTGGCGCATGCCCGTGTCAAAGAGTTCGGCCCTGGCGTGATAGAGGGCTACTAGCTCGTCGACGTCGTGAGCGTTAAAAGCGACGATCCAGCGATTGATGAGAATGGGCAGCTCCATGCCTGCAGGAGCGGAGCCACTTTGCTCAAAGCTGTCTCGGTTGGTTCGCACGCCACTTTCTCCTCTGCTTCTGCTGCTCTCCAATAGAGGCATCCTCGTGCTCTGTATTGTAGCGCAGGAGGGCGGCAAGCACAAATGCTATGGTCGATTGAGGCCGCCTTGCTCAAGGAGATTGGCCTTTTTTAGCCGAACCACGGTTACCAGTTCACACAGGCAATAACGTCCTCTTCATGAGGAACGTTTCTGGCGGGCCTCGGCAGCGGAGACCGCGGCCCCCAGGAAAGACGTTCCTCTGCTCTTTTGCCCCTTGACTTTCCTTCGGGGTTTCCCCCTATCGACTGCACCGGGCAGAAGCATCAAGCAGACAGGAGAAAGAGTACGAGCTTGTTTCTTCGACAGACAGGGAGACAACCGGAAGCTCCAGACGGAAGGGGTGTGATCTTGCGCCCTGGCGCCCCGTCAAGCCGTGAGCCAGAGCTGCCCGCAGCAGGCTGACTGGCTCTTTCTTTCGCAGCATCGTCGTCAGAAGAAGAGGCTGATCTGGTTGTAGACAGCACGAATGTTCTGAGGTGTACCAGCATATTCCTGGGCCCCCGTTGTTGAAGCGATAGATTTGAGGGCGTTGACATCGGCATCATCGCCATAAGCAATAGTGAAGACCTTGATGCCCCGGCCAGCGTCCTCGCCGCGCGGCGCAATACGCGAGAGCAGGTCATTCAGCGAAAGCTGGCTGCTATTATCCTGCCCATCGGTCAGAACGACGACGGCCTTGATATCAGCGGTAACAAGGCTGTTGAGCACCTGGACCTGTTCAGCAATAGTATCGAAGAGACGAGTGCTGCCGCTTGCTGTAATGTTGCCGATCTGCTGGAGAACCTGTTGACGTTTAGGGCCGACCAGCGAAAGGGGGCTGAGAACGCTGGCGTCATCGTTGAAGACAGTCAGACCAAGGATGTCGCCGTCGCTCATCAGACTTACAAAGCTCCTGAGACCCTGCCGCGCAGCATCAATCTTGCTGACGCCATTGACGCTATCGTTCATGCTGCCGGAGGTGTCCAGGATGAGCATGGCGGCCACGTGGCGTTTCTGGGCTTGCCAGGTGCTCTCGATGGCATTGACGACGTCCACTGAGGGAACCTGCAAGATGGTACGGGGCTGCTGCGGGTCGACGCCATGTGCGCTGTCAAGAGGGGTCCGAAGAGGAATAGAGGGCAAGGCCGGACGGAAGCCATAGCGCAGGGCCTTGGCCTGCTGTTCGGGCGCCAGGAGAAAGGCGCGCAGAACCTCAGCGGCGCTCTCTTTGGCTGGGGTCAGCCAGCTGCCCTGTAAGATGGCGTAGGGGTGATCACTGTAGAAGGTGCCTTCTTTCGGGTAGATGGCCACTACAGGAAACGGAAGATGGGGGTAGCTATGGCCATCGTTGGCCTCGACGACCAGGTTTTCGTACATCACTGCCGCACTGAGAAAACTGGGGCCCTTGCTGAACATTTCGTCGGCGAAAAAGCCGGTGCTGTCCCCATAGTGAATGACCGATTCCTCGATGTCGCCAATCAGGGTACGCACGCGAAGATCGTTCATGTCAGTCAGGGTTAGCCCTCGCTGCTTGCCCAGGGCGGCATAGCTCATGGCGATGATGGCATCAAGCCCGGAGTTGGAGTATGCGGGATGAGTGTGACCGAATTTGAAGGTCCCGGCTTCGGGATGACCATAGGCAGCCCATCCTTGTGGATCGCTGCTGAGGCGGGCGATGTCGCTCCAGCCAATGGGGCGCTGCGGCCAGCCAAGCGCTTCGGCCAATGGCTTCCACATGGCTATGACTACGGGGCTGCTCACCAGCGAGGGTGTGGCGCTGGCTCCCATGTCGATGAGATCGTGGCCTGTCTTCTGATGCCAGCGGGCATTGAGGAGGCTGAGCCAGACGCTGCCGGCGGGACTCCAGACGTCGGGCTGGATGTTGCCGCTGAGGATCTGTTGCAGCGAGTCACCAGAGCCAATAGGCGTGGCGTTGACAGTGATGACCCCATCACAGGCCGCGTAATGGTGGTTGTTGAAATCCGTAATGACATCTTCCATCCAGGCTTCTTTCTCGGAGCCGTAGTAGAGGGTCAAGGTCACTGGATTGGTAGAGTGGTGTTGGCAAATCACTGGATAGGGGGCCGGCGTGGGCGTAGGCTGAGCAGTGGCGTTCCCAAACACTCCGCAGCTCTGTAGAAGCGTGGAGAGCAGTAATACAGCGCAGGCAGAACAGAAGAAAATGATCCAGAGCGCCTTCCGTCTCCGCCTGCTCACAATCTCACTCGCTCGCTGCATAGTCTTCAACTATCCTTTCGTGTCAAAAGCAGGGCACTGCTGCGTCGTCTGGGACTATCTTGCTCTTATATGCAGGTGATCTGCGCTTTCTCCAGCGCTCGCCAGCCAGGAGATCGACCTCCTAGCTGGTGGCCGTGGCGCTGGTGCCATAGGCGCTGAGCCATTCCTGGAGTAAGATATCGGTCACGTTGCCGGGCGGTGGCTGCGCCTCTGGGCCAAGCTGCAAGGCAATTTTGAGGCTGGTCTCCAGGTTCGGAAAAGGGTTACCTGCAACGCGGTCCTGGACGGTGACCCTGGCACTGGTGGGCCGAAAGCCGCTTTTGAGAGCTTCGCGCTGCTGCTCATCTTCCAGAAGGAAGTCGCGGAAGAGGCGCGCCGCTTCTTGTTGCTCGCTAGTAACCCAGTCGGCGTCAAAGATGACAAAGGGGTGATCGCTCAGCAGATTGAGGTCTGGATAGAAAGGGAGAAGGGCCATGCCCTGGCGCTGGCGAGCTTCTGCCTGATAGGTCAGCACAAGGTTTTCATAGGTGAAGGCCAGATCGTAGGAGGTAGGCCCCTTGAGAATGACTTCGCGCTCTAGATAGGTGCCACTGCTACGTCCGAATTGGGTGACAGCTCCCTCGACGTCGTCAAGGTAGCGCAGAAAACCTTTGTCGCGCACCTGGTCGCTGGTGAGGCCACGCTGCTGATGGAAGTAGGCATAGGCCAGCAGGGCGATGGTCAGCAGGCCGCTATTTGACTGATCGGGACGAGTCTGAGCCAGTTTGACCTGACCCCAGGAGGCTGGTCCTCCCAGGTCCTGCCAACCGTTTTTGAGGAGGACCGCGCTGTGAATGGCTTCCCAGTCCAGATGCTGGTAGTGCTCTAGCAGGAGCCGCGCGCGCTCTTCCCAGACGGCAAAGACGAGGGGACTGAAGACGAGCGAGCGGGGTAATAGCTCCGCAGAGGAAGCGAGGATATCTCTGCCGCCATGAGCAGCCTTCCAGGCATCGCTCAGCTGGTTGAGTTCCAGGGTACTGGCCGGACTCCAGGCGATGGGCCGCAGCTGGCCACTGAGGATACGGTTGCGGGCATCTAAGGAGCCACGCCCTTCAGCTTGCGGCAGGGTGATGCGTTTGCCATCCAGGGTCACGCCGCGCTGATTAAAGGCCGCGATGGCGGCGCTGATCCAGCTCTCTTTTTCGGTGCTGTAGACAAAGCTGAGAGCGATCTGCCCTGTCAGACCGGAAGTGCCCCCACCGCTTTGATGGGTGAAGAAGAACGGTATGCTGAGCAGGCCAGCGCCGGCGACAAGGCCGACCGCTCCCGCGGTGAGTAGCAGGCGACGCGAGATACGTCTTCCTCCTGGCCTGGCCAGCGGAGGTTGAAGTCCCTGGCCGGGCGTTGCGGGCAAGGGAGTCACTGGCAGCGAGGTGACCGGGGGCGCTGGATGCGCGATGGGGGCAGCAGGCAGGCCAGGCAGGGAGCTTCCTGTACCGCTGGCAGTGGTGAAGCCAGCCGCCAGGAGCGCCATGTACATGGCGGCGGCAGTTTGATAGCGCTGCGCTGGATCTTCGGCCATCGCTGTCAGAATGATGGTTTCGCTGGCCGCCGAGAGCCGCGGGTTGAGCGCGCGCGGCGACTGAAAGAGATCCGGATTGATGCGCCTGGTTGGGGCATCAAGGGGTAGCTCGCCGGTCAGCAGTTCGTAGAGTGTGGCCCCCAGGGCGTAGATATCTGAGCGGGCATCGCTTTGGCCGCGCCCATACTGCTCCAGTGGGGCGTAGCCCTGGGAACCGAGGAGGGTTGTGTCGCGCGTGACCTGGCTCTTGAAGATGCGTGCGATGCCAAAGTCGATGAGTTTGAGCTGACCCTCTGGCGTCAGCATGATGTTGGCCGGCTTCATGTCGCGGAAGATGATCGCCTGGGAGCGCGTGTGCAGATAATGCAGGACGGCGCATAGCTCCAGACCCCAACCCATGACGGTCGCTTCGTCGAGCGGCCCACCGCGTTCTTCCAGGACCTTCGCCAGCGTTTTGCCTTCGATGAATTCCATCACAAGGTAGGCTTTGCCTGCTTCTTCGAAGAAGTCGCTGACGTTGGGCAGGTTGGGATGCTGAAGCTGGACCAGGAGATCGGCCTCTTGACGAAAGTCTGCCAGTGCGCGGGCTTTTTCGCTGGGACTGAGAAGGGCATCGCCCATCTCTTTGATGGCTACCTGACGACGGGCGGAGAAGCGCAGGTCAAGCGCTTTGTAGACGGCACCAAAACCGCCTTTGCCAACAAGGTCGACGATGCGATAGCGACCGCTAAGAAGAGTGCCAGGGCTGAGAGAGCCAGTAATGCGCCGACCATTCCCGGTCGAAGGAGCGGAGGATACTACAGCTGCATAGATGCCGGTCGGCGGTCCGGCAAGCGTATAGCCACAGTTAACGCAGAATTGCTCGCTGGGCGCATTGGGAGTGCCACAGTGACCACAGGTGAGAAATCCACCAGTTTGATGCTGCAAGGTTCTTCACTTCCTTATGGATAGAGAGCACAAGCATCTGTGGCTGCGTATCTTTTGATCTGCCGTTATGAGCCGCAGGCTTATACCGATCATACTCTGTTTATCTGGTTTCCACGCTTCGAGTATGCAGCCAGAGCATTATCTCAGCTTTACGTCTATGTTATGAGAGTGTAAAAAGCTGGATTAAGGAATGGTGGAGGTGACCGCTTGGGCCTGGGCCAGGACGGGCTGGGATGGCGCCAGGCAAGGCCGGCCCCAGGTGCCGCGGCCTGGGGCTGGCTGTCCAGGGTGTCTGGTTAGCCTGGCTTGCTCGCTCGCCCAATCTGCTCGCTCCCTGCTCATTCTTTGAGAGGCCGCTCCGGCCCCGCCAGGAGAGGGCCTACGCACTCTGCAGCACTCCGGGCATCTGTGCGACCTCTTCCTCCGCCTCGCCGATAGCTTTGATTCCGAGGCGGCGCAGGCGCTCGCTCTCTCTTCTGAGGTCTGAGGGCGAGCGCCTGCCCACAGGGCTGATTGCCCAAAGGGCGGGCCACGACCGGGCAGGTCAGCCCATACAGAGGAGGAAGTGGCTCAGCGTGGCTTCCTTGCCCGGTTTGTTCTTTTCTTACCCTTGCTCGTCTGCTTCCTATTCTTCTGCCAGCGTTGCCGGTTCGCTCTCTTCCACCTTCAGATTCGCCTCCGCTCCTCTCTTGCTGTTACCGTTGCTTTGGCCATTGCCGTTATTCAAATCCTCTACAATGGCGCTCAGCTGCTCCAGGGCCGCCTGCAGGTCTTCGACGATATCCCCGATGATCTCATCCGGTGCGGGCAGCTCGCTGGCATCCTCCAGGCTGCGATCGCGCAGCCAGAAGATGTCAAGGTTGACTTTGTCACGCTTGATCAGCTCTTCATAGCTGAAGGCGCGGAAACGCTCGCTCTCCTCGCGCTCATGGCGCCGACCAGGCTTGTAGCAGGCAACGAAGTCGTCGAGGTGGTCCCGCGTGAGGGGGCGGGAACGCAGGGTAAAATGCTGGTTGGTGCGCAGGTCGTAGATCCAGAGCCGCTCGGTCCAGGGCCGGGCGCTGGCCGGCTTGCGCTCGAAAAAGAGGACGTTGGCTTTGACTCCCTGGGCGTAGAAGATGCCGGTTGGCAGGCGTAGCAGAGTGTGAACGTCGCAGGTGTCGAGCAGGTCGCGCCGGATGACTTCGCCGGCCCCGCCCTCGAAGAGGACGTTGTCGGGGACGACGATGGCAGCCTCTCCGTGGGCTTTGAGCAGCGATTTGACGTGCTGGAGAAAGTTGAGTTGCTTGTTGCTGGTGCTGGCGATGAAGTCGTCTCGGACGATGAAGCTGGCTTCGCGCTCTTCTCGCCCTTTTTCGTTGATGTAGGTGATGCTGCTTTTGCGTCCAAAGGGGGGATTAGTGAGTACCAGGTCGAAATATTCGCCGGGATGGCTGCGCAGGCTGTCGGCGACCCGAATGGGACAGCGGTCGCCTTCGTCGTCGCCAATGCCGTGCAGGAAAAGGTTCATGACGCAGAGCCGGGCGGCGGCGTCGACGATCTCCCAGCCGTGCAGGGCTTCGTATTTGAGAAAGCGCCGCTGCTCACGGTCCATCTGGTGGCTGTAGTGCTTGACGATGTAGTCGTGGGCGGCCAGGAGAAAGCCGCCGGTGCCACAGGCGGGATCACAGATGCGCTGGCCCGGCCTGGGCTGCATGACGTCGACGATGGCGCTGATGAGGGGTCGCGGGGTGAAGTATTGGCCGGCGCCGCCTTTGATGTCTTCGGCGTTTTTCTGGAGCAGGCCCTCGTAGGCGTCGCCTTTGACGTCGGCGCTGAGGGCGGTCCACTGCTCACGGTCGATGAGGTCAACGATGAGACGGCGCAGCTTGGCCGGGTCCTGAATCTTGTTCTGGGCTTTGCGGAAGATGATGCCCAGCATGCCGTTGCGCTTGCCAAGTTCGCTGAGGATGTGGCGATAGTGGGCCTCCAGGGCCTCGCCGTCGCGCTTGAGCAGGCTGGCCCAGCTCAGTTCTTCCGGGATGCGCGCCGGCTGGCTATAGGGCGGCTGGGTGCGCTCGTGGGCCATTTTGAGAAAGAGGAGATAGGTGAGCTGCTCAAGATAGTCGCCATAGGATAGCCCTTCGTCGCGCAGGATGTTGCAGTAGTTCCAGAGTCGCTGGACGATGTATTGTGCGTTGCTCATGCCGCTGTATTTCTTTCTCTAGTATTTTTTTGCTGTTTGGACATGATGCCAGTCTGCTTGCTTTGCAGGCTGGATGGCTGGCCAGCCCAGGCCTGGCCAGGGCGAGCGAGGTCGATCAGCCGGCCCGCATGAGGTGCTCATTCTTGTTCGGGCGCTTCTTCCCAGAGGGAGGGGCGTGCGATCTGCTGCGGGTCAAGCGGCTCTGGAGGCTGGGGCGTGAGGTCGACCAGGCCCCCGGGACCTCCCTCGGCCAGGGAGAGACTAGACGGGCCGGCTCCCACTCCGCTGCGCCGCTGCCCAGGGCGCCGACCCTCTTTCTCATGTTGGCGCCGGGCACGCTCGGCCTGAATGCGCTCCAGAAGCTGGCTGGCCGGTTCGTCGCGCGGGTCCTGGGGCACAAGCTGACCGCTGAAGGCCCGCTTGAGGATGCTCTGCCGCAGGCGCTCGGCCCGCTTGAGGCTGCGCTCAATGGCTTCCTCCACCTGCTGGATGATGGTGAGCCGCCTCTCTACTTCGGCGACAATCTGCCGCTGCTCTTCAAGCGGAGGGAGGGGAAACTCAAGGGCCGCAAAACGGCCTGCCCCTAAATGAGCAATATTAGTGGTATGCTTGCCTATCTTTTGAAAACGCTTGCTGTACATGTAAGCCCGGAAGACTAACAAGGCATATTCTGGAAGCAATCCACCATCCCATGTTCTAAAGCGCAACAAAGTATTTTGAAAACAAGCTCCAGGGACCTCACCTCGATAAATAGCAGCTCTGCCGAGTAGCTCCAAGCTCTGCCCTTCATTCAAGAGAATATCGCCATACCTCAAATGATATACCTCAAACTCACTTGGATCAAAATTCATCATCATAACATCTGAAGTATCTATTTTATCCTCAAAGACATTAGCTACCCGTAAATAGGGCCTCATATAAGGGCCTGTATGATGCTTAGGAGATCTCTGACGACCGAGCTGTACATCTCCCACCTGCTCCACAGTAGCCCAGCACCAGCCGGGGGGCAGCGGTGGCAGAGTGCTGGTATCCGGTCCCGCAGGCTCGCGGTAGCTCTGCTTCCAGCGATCGTCACGCGGCTCCTGGCCCCGGGCGCGCATCCTCTCCAGCTGCCCGGCTTCCCAGCGCGCGCGCCGCTCGGCCAGGATGCGCCTGAGCAGGGCCTCACCGTCCTCGGCCACGGGATGCGTGGCCCGCCAACGCTCGGTCAGCTTCCCCTCGACAGCATCGCGCAGCAGAGCCGCCCGCGCATTCTTGAGCTTGACACGATCCCGGCGCAGGGTCTCAACCACCGCATCCAGCCGCGTCAGATGCCGCTCGATGGCCGCCACAATCCGACGCTGCTCTGCCAGGGGAGGGAGGGGAACTAGCAACTCCCTCAATGCTGATTTGGATATTTCCTTAAAAGTAGTGCCTTTCGCTAATTCATTCAGGTGATCCTTTGCTGAAAGCAACCACCAAGCAATATATTTGGCTTCAACTTCCTGATGAACAATAAAGGAAGCAAAACCCTGATTGGTAGTCAATCTGACCCCAGCAATCGCCACATGACCGATGCTTGCTCTCGATGTTAGCAGAACGCTTCCCTCAGGTACCCAACGAACACCGCAAGAGTTAAAG
>NZ_JADGIA010000139.1 GCF_019683635.1 Thermogemmatispora sp.
GGGCTTTCCCTGGGCTTTCCCTGGCACTTCCCCAAACAAACCAAGCTCCTTTCGCTCTGCAGCGCCCTGCAGCGCTGCAGGGAGAGCGGTGCGCCTCCGTCTGAGGGCCAGCGGAGCGCTCTTGTCCGCTGAACGGCTCCGCCATTCCGGCACTTCACAGGCAGCACAAATATGCTATACTAGAGCGGCAAACGGGCGGGGACGCCAAGGTACTTGACAAGGAGTAGATGTTTTATGGCCAGAGAACAGCATCTGCCACTGGAAGGCAAGATCGCACTTGTGACTGGAAGTAGCCAGGGTATCGGGCGGGCAGTGGCTCTGCGTCTGGCTCAGGCGGGAGCTGATGTCGCCGTGAACTATTATCGCCACGCAGAAGCTGCCGAGGAGGTACGAGCCCAGATCGAAGCCCTCGGCAGGCGGGCTATCGTGGTTCAGGCCGATGTAAGCCAGGAGGAAGATGTCAGCCGGCTCTTCGAGCAAATCAACCGAGAGCTGGGGCCGGTCACTGTCCTGGTGAATAATGCAGGAACCACACGCGATAAGCTGATTCTGCAGATGTCGCTCGCTGATTTCGAAGATATTTTGAATATCAACCTTCGTTCAGCTTTTCTCTGCACCCGCGCCGCCCTCCGTTCGATGATGAAGGCACGCTGGGGTCGGATTGTCAACGTAACCTCGGTTGCCGGCCTGCTCGGCAATGCCGGCCAGGCTAACTATAGCGCTTCGAAGGCCGCCATCATCGCGCTGACGCTGAGCACCGCTCGCGAGATGGCGAGTCGTAACATCACAGCCAACGCCGTGGCACCCGGTTTTGTCCCGACGGAGCTCACTTCCAAGCTGACAGAGCAGCAGCGTAAGCAGATGCTCGACTTGACTCCTCTTGGGCGCTTTGGGACCCCCGAGGAGGTCGCTGCCACCGTCTGCTTCCTCTGCTCGCCCGAAGCTGGCTATATCACCGGTCAGGTGATCTGCGTCGACGGAGGCATGGCCATGCATATCTGATCAGCCGGCCTCCCTCTCCATTGGCTCCTCGGTTTCGATCATTCCCTCTGTTGCTGCTCTTCTTTCCCTCCGCCTTGCTCGGCTCCCCCTTTTTTTGACAGGAGGATTTTCAGCGCAGGGCGACTGATCCTGAAACAATTTTGGGGCGAACTTGCTCTAATTCGATAACATCGACACCAGCTCAGGAGGCTCAACTGATGGGCTTGATTGAAACCGAGGAAACTAACCAGTTCACGTTCGAACCGTTCGCCGCACATCACTTCTATACTGAGATCAATCGCGCACTCGTGCAGCAGGCCCTGGCTCACCTGGAAGGGCAACCTCGTGAGCAGCCTTTGACCATCGTCGATATGGCCTGCGGCACCGGCG
Source organism: Thermogemmatispora sp. (assembly GCF_019683635.1). Classification (GTDB taxonomy): domain Bacteria; phylum Chloroflexota; class Ktedonobacteria; order Ktedonobacterales; family Ktedonobacteraceae; genus Thermogemmatispora. The sequence continues at coordinate 1,372 of NZ_JADGIA010000139.1, forward strand.
CAGTCACACGCCTGATCGCCGAAGAGCTAACTCGCCGCGGACGACAGGCGCGTCTCATCGGGGTCGACCCTTCAGCGGAGGCCCTGCGCCGCGCGCATAAAAGCATGGAGGCTCTGGGAATGCAGGCCGAGTTCATCCAGGGCGAAAGCGAGGACCTGCCACGCATCGTGCAGAACGTTGACATGGCTTTCTTCTGCAACGCCATCCATCTGGTTGCCGACAAGCTGACCGCCTTCCGTCAGATTGCCGCTATTTTGCGTCCGGGTGGCATCTTCGCCTGCAACAGCGCCTTTTATGAAGGCACCTACGTCGCCGGGACCGAGCGCTTCTATCGGATGTGGACACGCCGCGCTGTGGGCTGGTTGCGCAAAACCCACCCGGATATCCGTCCTTCGCGCGAGACCAAGGCCCAGGCGATGCAGTGGCTTTCTCCCGAGGAATACGCCGCGCTTTTCCAAGATGGGGGCTTCAGCCGCGTTGAGATGACGCAGAGACAGGTATCAATCTCGCTCGATGCCTGGAAGGACCTGGGCCAGTATTGGCTCTTTATTGAGGGCGCTCTGCCCGGTGTACCGCTGCCGATCGGGGCCCAGGCGCTGGCAGTAGCAGTCTATGAGGCCGGCCAGGAGCTGGGAGTGCAGGAGGTTCCTCGCATGTGGCTCCAGATGGTGGCGATAAAGGATGCCTGACGGGGCCGGCAACAGCGAGCCTACGGGAAGCCACGGCGCCACGGCTCACTGCTCGCTCTCGCTCAGCCAGACAGCACGCGCGCATTATCCACCTTCAATTAGCCGCCAGCGAGGTTCTCCTGGGCCATTGGCCCAGGTTATCCTTCTCCTGTCGTGGTTTGAGAGAAGCCACTCCAGGCGCCGGGGGGCCTGCTCTGCTGCTCGCCGGCAGGCATCAAGAGGAGGCGAGCGGCGCCTGGAGTACAGCATCGTAGAACTGTATTTCGTACTGATGGCTGAGACGTATCACCTGGGCCAGGCGCTGGCGCTCTGCCGGTTCGAAGTGCCGTTCGCTGAGCCAGCGCTCCAGGGGAGTGAGCTGCTCACTGATGGCCAGATGGGCACTGAAAAAGGCTACCTGGGAGGCTTCCAGGTTGTAATGGCGCATGAGCGCCGGGTAGACACGCAGGCAAAGCCGGGCAAAGACTTCCTCGCTGGCCCCCACTGCCGCCAGCCATTCTACAGGGGTACCCGTCTCTACAATCCAATAAAAGAAATTGAGCAGCGCCAGACAGGCCGCTAACGGCTCAACCTGGGCAAAAGCCGTCTGCGGTACGCCGACCGCCGCCCCGAAGCGCAGCAGCAGCTCAGGACCTCCTTTTTTAGCCGCCAGCTTATCGATGAGCATCTCCTGCAGCTCTAAATCGGGAGCGGCCCGGGCAATGGCCAGACCATCAAGACGATAGGCATCCTGGACAATGAGCCAGTCCTGCAGGGCAAAGAGACCCAGTCTCTCCCAAGCCAGTGTACCTGTCTCAATGCCGATCCAGAAGGGATGGTGAAGAATGCGCTCACGCAGCGACCGTAGCTCTGGCGTGAGCAGCTGATCAAACCATGCCATGACTCAGCTTCCTCTCGGTTGTTCTTTTTTTCTTATCTTATGCTGACGGCCCGGCTCAGTCAGCTTACGCTGCCTCACTGTTGCCGGGCAGACCAGCGATCGGCTACACTGTAAGTGCAGTCGCTGTATAATGCGCCCTGCGCTTGAACGAACAGGATCGGGAGGAGGTGGGAACAGAAGCATGCTGGATGACTTGACGCTCATCCCACTGTTTGCCTTTACCCTGGCCGCACTCATGTTTATGGGACTGGCAATCGACAGCTTTGTTGAGCGAGGCCTCTCCTTGTCTAGCCTGGCACGCTTCTGCCTGGAGTTGGCTTTGAGCAGTCTGCTGCTCTTACCCGTGGCCTATGTTCTGCTTGACGCCAGCGGCGAGTGGTACGTCTTCATTGGAATCACTGCTTTGCTGCTGATGGCGGCACTCTGTGCCCTGCTGGGGCAGCTTGCCCGTCTCATCAGCCCCAGACGCTAAGCACGCAAGACAGAGGGGAGCGCGCCAGGGATGTGCTGGCCGACCCACCAACTCAGCCAGAGGGCAGCGCCGGCATGACTGCCGACCTCGACCCCGGCGCGCCCCTTTCTGCGGCTTCCTGTGTGCTTGCCTCGACGGCTAGCCTGACCGTCTCAGCCTGCCTTTGAGAGCCAGAAGGACCTAGCTGAGATCAGCCAGGGCATGAAAGACGGTCCTGAGAGCAGGATAGAGAGCGCGATATTGCTCATAGAAGCGAGCATAGAGCGTGACCAGCTCAGGGCGAGGCACTGTGCTTTCGACCACTCTGACAGTAGCTTCGCAGGCCGCCTCGACCGAGGGATAGAGGCCAGCCGCCACTCCCGCCAGCAATGCCGCGCCAAAGGCCGGCCCCTCGCTGGCATTGGTCACGGCCAGCTCTACACCCAGTACATCGGCAATGATCTGCCGCCAGAGAGGACTCTTGGCTCCGCCGCCTGTGGCCCGCACCTGCTCTAGCTGCAATCCCTGAGCAGTAATAATGGTGAAGCAATCCTTGAGGCTAAAGGCCACACCCTCCAGGACGGCTCGAATAAGATGGCGGCGATCATGAGCGGCAGTCAGACCGATCCAACCGCCACGGGCGTAGGCATCCAGATGCGGTGTGCGTTCCCCTTGCAGATAAGGCAGGAACAGTAGCCCCGCGCAGCCAGGTGGAGCGCCCTCCGCTTCGCGTGTGAGCAGCTCATAGGCATCCAGATCAGTCCAACGCTCCAGAGCACGCTCAGGCAGTCCCAGATAGTCGCGCACCCAGCGCAACGAGAGACCTGCTCCCTGTGTTACCCCCATCAGATACCAGGCTCGTGGCACGGCATGATTAAAGGTGTGAATGCGAGGTGTCGGACCTGAGCGATCGACATGAGGGGCCTCAGCATGGGCTAGCACCACCCCACTGGTGCCGATCGAGACCAGGGCAAGGCCAGGCCGCACGACGCCATTACCTACCGCCCCACAGGCATTATCGGCTCCCCCGCCAGCAACTGGAGTACCCGCGGGCAGACCTGTGAGAGCAGCCACTTCCTCCGTGATCGTACCGGCGACGGCATCCGCCGGCACCACTGGCGGCAGCAGAGCAGGGTCAAGCCCAATTGCCTCCAATACTGCGCGCGACCAGTTTCCCTCAGCTACATTCAGCAGGCAGGTCCCGGCAGCATCGGAGATCTCCATCGCCATCGTTCCAGTCAGGCGATAACGGATATAGTCTTTGGGCAGCAGCACGGTCCGAACGCGCGCAAACAGCTCCGGCTCATGCTCGCGCACCCAGAGAATCTTGGGCGCAGAGAAACCCGGTAGGGCCGGATTAGAGACCAGCTCGATCAGCTGCGCAGCCCCCACCCGCTCGGTCATCCAGCGACACTGCGGCTCGCTGCGCTGATCTGCCCAGATGATGCAAGGGCGAATCACCTGGGCCGCCTCATCCAACAGCACGATGCCATGCATCTGGCCAGAGAGGCCGACTCCCCGCACTTCTGAGGGCTGAACCCCAACGCTGGCCCCTTGCTCCAGACAGGAGCGAATCGCTTTTAACGTCGCCTGCCACCAGTCAGCCGGATTCTGCTCGGCCCAGCCGGGACGCGGATGAAAGAGCGGATAGTCCACAAAGGCCGAGGCCAGAGGACGGCCATCCGCCGCAGCAAAGATAGCTGCTTTCACGCCAGTGGTGCCCAGATCAATACCAAGTAGCGCTTCCATCGGTATGCATCCTGGAAAAACAGATCAGCAGAGCGGGTCATGCACCTGCTGAGCGCACCAGGGTCAGCCTCCCCTGCCAGGCAGTCAGACGAAAGCATACGCGTGCCATGCCTGATCACAGGCCCGCCCTGAGCGGTCAACAAGACGAAGACCCTCCTCTGCTGTAGCGCTTCAGCCTGTTTCTTACTCCTCAGCGCTTCTTACGCTGCTGGACGATGCGATCGATATAGGCCTGATCAAGGCCCAGCGTCTCGTAGACGATGCGATAACCTTCGACAGCGTCAGCCCGCGCCCGCGCCTCAGCCAGAGCCTGACGATCGATCTTGCGTGCCAGGTCATCGATAAAGGTCCACTGCAGGACTGAGCGACGCACCGCTGCGATCTGGTCCTCAGTATAGGGGTAGAGATCATAGCCAATGCGCTCGCCATTCTGGCCATAGCCAACATCCTGCAGCGTCATAGCCAGCTCCAGGGTCTGCATAAAGAAAGAAGCACCGACCATGTTATCATCGTCGAAGGTGCCCCAGCCTGAGTTGGCATGCTGATGGCCCAGACGTCCCTCAGCATGCAAGAGAGCGGCGTACTCCGCCAGGTTTTCCCCATTCATGATCAGGTGCTGCCAGTCCATATTGACCAGCAGCCGCGAAGTATCGACGCCCAGGCGCCCGATGCGCTCGATAGTATAGAGGCAGGCAGCGATATTGCGCATCAGGATATTCATAGCTGGTTCACTATTCTTATGCTCCAAGAAGACTTTGACGCCCTTGGAGGCGGCATGAGCGACGACTTCGGCTACCCCTTCGACAAAGAGGTTCCAGGTGTGGGCGTAGTCGCGCTGAAAGTTATAGTTATAGCCCTCGGCCCCTGGCCAGATAATGAAATTGGCGCCCAGGGCGGCGGCCAGATCGACACCACGCTTGAGGGTTTCGATGCCACGACGACGCAGGGCCGGGTCGGGGTTAATGAAAGCGCCGAGCTTGTAGGTAGGGTCGGTGTGGAGGCCGGCGGCGATGCAATAGATATCCATCGGGCCCAGAGCGGCTTTGATGGCCTCGACGGTGTCCTCATTGATCTCGCCGGGATAATGGTATTCGAGGCCATCGACCAGATCGGCCAGTCCATCAACCACGCGCTTCGTGCGCGTGACCATGTCCTCGTTGGCCACCTCGGGATGGTAGCCAGGCGGGACAAAGCGTGTGACGTTGGGGCCAAAGGCCCAAATCCCAACGCTGTTTTTGATGGCTTGATGTTCCACTGCTCCCTCCTTAGAATGAGATTCCGGTGGACTGTCTCCCGGTACGGTTGTGTTTGTCTGGCCCCCGTTGCCCAGGAAGCAATCGCCGATCCACCTTTAAGTATACACCCGAGGAGCCTGAAAAGGCGATGGGAAGGCCCGCTCAAGGCGAGTCGCTCCGGCCCCGGGCGGGAGAAGAGCAGCGCGCGGGAAGGAAGCCGCCAATCAACCTGACCGAGCGAAGCGCGATGGGGAAGGATAGAGCAAAGTGAAACAGAAGTTCCAGAAGGGAAGCATAAAGAAGGTATTGACAGAGAAAACCGGGGTTCTTTATAATCAGCCCATCTACCAGCCTGGTTGATCTTGCAAGCCACATATCCTGCTGGTGGCAAATCCAGGTCACGTCAGCAGAAGGATGGCGGGACGATGGAAGCAAGGCCGTGTGAGGTTTTACCAGGACCATAGCGTAATGTCTCGTAGGGGGTGGATTTGTGCGCTCCCCAAAAAGTTGCGCTCACCGCCCTGCTTTTACCCGCTTTGCGCGGTGCAGACCTGGTATTTGCGAAGGAGGCTGTTCTTCCATGAAGAGAAACTGGTTACGCTTCATGGCGATGACGATGGGTATACCTTTGCTTGTAGTAATGCTGGTAGCCTGCGGAGCCGGCACGACAACAAGCACGAGCAGCAGCTCAACACAGGGGTCTACCATCATCAAGGTCGCCACTGATTTTCCGGTCAGCGGCGCGGACGCTGGTATTGGAAAATCGACCGAGAACGGAGCGCACCTGGCCGTTGATGAGGCCAATGCTAACCATGTGATCCCCGGCTATACGCTGCAGTTCGATCCCCAGGACGATGTTGGTGCCTCGGGCGTCCACGATCCAACGAAAGGCGCGAATAACATGAAGGCCCTCGTTGGTGATGCCCTGGTGGCAGGCGTGGTTGGCCCACTCAACAGTAATGTGGCCCAGGCGGAGATGCCAATCGCCAATCAGGCCCCGCTGGCAATGATCAGCCCGGCGAATACCAACCCCTGTCTGACCAAGGAAGGGGCCGATGTGGGCTGCACCGGAGCAAATGACCTGGTCCCCAAGCTGCGCCCCACAGGAAAGGTGACCTACTTCCGCGTCGCGGCCACCGATGACCATCAGGGGCCCGCCATGGCGGACTACCTGTATAATACGCTCCATCTGCACACGGCCTACGTCATCGATGATACAGAGACCTACGGCGCCGGCCTCGCTAAGTACTTTGTCCAGGAGTGGACAAAGCTGGGCGGCACAGTGGTCGATGGCAAGAGCCACAGCGTCAAGAGCACTACTTCCTATTTGAATCTGCTGACGGCAGCAGCAGCCTCCAAGCCCGATGTGATCTACTTCGGTGGCAACTACTCGACCGGAGGACAGTTGATCCAGCAGCAGATGATGACTATTCCCACGTTGAAGAACGCAGTCTTCGCGGGCGGCGATGGCCTGACTGGTAGCTCAGATTTCTACAAGCAGATCGTCAATTCGGGCGGTAAGGCCTACATGACAGTGGCCGCTCCCGATGTGTCGAAGATCCCCGCCGCGCAGCAGTTCATCAAGGACTACACAGCAAAGTACGGCGATGTGGGTCCTTATAGCGCTGCCGCCTACGATGCCATGAATATCCTGATTCAGGCCATCAAGACGGCCCTGACCAAGACCCATACGCCCAAGGACTCAAGCGACGCGGCTCAGGCGCAGGTCTTCCGCCAGGCGGTCATCGACGCTCTGAAGACGATCACCTATAACGGCATCACTGGCAAGATTTCCTTCGACCAGAACGGTGACACGACCAACAAGATCTTTACGGTCTATCAGGTCGCCAACGTGAACGGTCAGCCAGACCTGGAGGCGAAGGAAGTCGTTACCGTCCAGTAACACAGCACAAGAGCAGGCAGGCCAGTCAGGCTTGCACCGCTTAGCCGTTCAGGCTGTTGCTGGCCTGCCTTTTCAGACTCCTACTTGCTGTAACTGTTGCAGTCCTCGGTTGGCTGAAGATTCTCCCCAGGCTGGTGTCCCTGTGGCTCCTGTTGCTCTTGCAGTGCTTGCTGTTTCTGTAGTCCTCATCGCCCACTTCAGCCAATCTTTCTGGATAAAGGCAGGAGAGAGGCAGTCAGTCAGGCAGCTCGTTAGCCCATCAGCCAATCAACCCCAAGCATTGACCGTTGCTTTCTCTTGCCTTGCCCCTACCCGTCAGATGCTGGTATCATAAACTGGCAAAAGGTGAGGTGCAGGTTCTATGACCCTGTTTTTGCAATTGCTCGTCGAAGGGCTTGTCATCGGGTCGATCTACTCTCTGGTCGCCCTGGGCTATACTATGGTCTACGGGATCATCGAGCTGATCAACTTCGCCCACGGCGATATTTTCATGATGGGCACACTAGTAAGCCTTTTTATGGTGACGAACGTCTTTCACGTGACCGACGTTTCCAAGATGTCACTGGGCGGCATGCTCGCCATGCTTGTCGTTACATGTCTGGCATCTATTGTCATCTGTGCTCTGCTCGGTGTGCTCATTGAGCGTGTAGCCTACCGTCCGCTGCGCAATGCCCCTCGCCTGGCACCACTGATCTCGGCCATTGGCGTCTCGCTGGCGCTAGAGGATATTGCGAAGGCCATCATTGGCCCTAATCCTGTTGCGGCGCCATACCTGGTCCCCCTGGTCCACTACAGCATCGGCTCGGTCGACATCACGAATACTGATATCATTGTGCTGGTCGTGGCCCTGGTGCTGATGGTGGGCCTGCAGTGGCTGGTCACCAGCACTCGCATTGGGCGTGCCATGCGCGCTGTGGCTCAAGACCGCGAGGCGGCTGCCCTCATGGGAGTCAATGTGGACCGCGTGATTGCGATCACCTTCCTGATCGGCGCTGGTATTGCTGGAGCTGGAGGCTTTGTCTTCCTGCTCTCGACTAACAACACTGTCTTCAACATTGGCTTTGAGCTGGGGTTGTTCGCCTTTACTGCCGCTGTGTTAGGAGGCATCGGCAATCTGGTTGGTGCTATGCTTGGCGGTCTGGTGATTGGCTTGATCCGCGCCCTGGTGACCTACATTCCCGATCGCGATCTTCCCTTCGGTCTACCGCACGGCGGCGTTGCCTGGCAGGATGCCGTGGTCTTCGCTATCCTGATCTTGATTCTGGTCTTCCGTCCCACAGGCCTCCTCGGGCAGCAACTGGCAGAGAAGGTCTAGCTGCGAAGCGTGAACACGCGCACGTTGCTATAAGAGGTACAACACGATGGCTATGTTGGTCCCTTCCCAAATCCTGCCACAGACAGGTGAGACCCGCCGGCTGCTTCTGAAATGGGTCATCGCTTTTTTGGTGCCGGTGCTCGTCTTTACGCTCGTCTGGAGCGGTGAGGCGATTCTGAATGCCGCCCTGCTGGCAATCTTCTCCCCCGGTAGCTTCTCAATTGCGGCGATTGCCGCCGGCCTCTTTATGCTGCTCTTTTACGGCATCATCATGGGGCTGACAGGCTATCTGGTGGCAGCCGATAGTGGTCGTCAGAGTCTGCTGGATCTGTGGATCTCAATGTTCTTCTTCACGGTGGTGCCGATCCTTCTGATCTACATCACCGCCAACCTCTTTGTGGGCCTGGCTGCCTCAGTAGTGGTCTGGGCCTTCTACTATTATGGGCGCCGTCTCGTTCGGCGTTTCCGTCCTCCTGCTCCACCTCCTCCCCTGCCAACCCTGCAAGCGCTTGATGCTGAGATGCGCGCGACCTTGCTGACACGCGCACGCCTCGGCAGTTTCTGGTTTGCACTTTCTCTCTCCTTGATCTGGTTATTGGTCGATCTGCTCTTCTACTTTACTGGCCAGTACGGCCAGGCTTCACTGCTGTTCCTGGTTTGGATCCTGCTGCGCAGCGTGTTGCTGCCTGTCGCTGGCTGGCTGTTAGGGAGTCTGGGCGGCCTGGTGGCGATCCGTCACGCCGTGCAGGCCAATGGCAACGGCAGCAACGGCGACCGTTCCGGTGCGCCAGTCAGTGCACGCCAACTGCGCCTGCTCTCAGCTACCCGCGCTCGCGAGGAGGCGCGCGATCTGGTCCCCAATGATCTTCCTCTGCGCAGCACGGGCGCCCGCAATTTCTACCTCCTGTTGCTTCTCGCCCTGCTGGTGTTCTACCCCATGATCGACCCCTTCCTCTTTGGCCCGGGCACGGACTCCCGTCTGGACAACTACGGTAACGCCGGCTACTATGTGATTCTGGCGCTGGGTTTGAACATCGTCGTGGGCTTCGCTGGCCTGCTGGACCTGGGCTATGTGGCCTTCTTTGTGATCGGGGCCTACACCTGGGCAATGGTTGGCTCACCCCAGCTGACAGTCCTGACAGGCATTCACATCAATCCCGATATCTGGCCCTGGCTATTCTGGCCAATGCTGATTGTAGCCGCTTTGATTGCTGCTCTCTGGGGCGTCTTGCTGGGCGCTCCCACCTTACGCCTGCGCGGCGACTACCTGGCAATCGTGACGCTCGGCTTCGGCGAGATCATCCCCATTGTGGTCCAGAACCTGGATAAGTACACCAATGGCACCAACGGTCTGACGGGTATCTACTCTCCGGCCTTCTTTGGGGTACACTGGAATGTCTCGACTTCGGAGCCGTACTACTACCTGATCCTGGTGCTGATCGCCATTGTGTTGCTGGCGAATCTGCGCCTGCGCGATTCGCGCATTGGACGTGCCTGGATAGCGATGCGGGAGGATGAGATCGCCGCCGCCGCCTCGGGCATCAATTTGACGCGGACAAAGCTCCTCGCCTTCGCGGCTGGTGCCTTCTTCTCTGGAATCGCCGGCGCTTACTATGCCGCGAAGCTCAGTACGGTAACATCCGGCAACTTCAGCTTCAGCGACTCGGTAATCTATCTGGCAATGGTGGTCCTCGGCGGCCTGGGAAGTATCCCCGGCGTGGTAGTGGGTGCCCTGGCTGTCTACGCAGTCAACGTCCTGGTCTTGCCCCAGCTCGACGCCTTGGGAAACGATCCTAGCAGCATCATCTACCCGATCTATACGCACATCCTGCAGGTGATCCCCAATTTCTCGTTTAGCAATATCCGTAACCTGATTTTCGGGATCATCCTGGTGGTGCTCATGATCTTCCGGCCAGAAGGACTGATCCCCAGTACGCGCCGACGTCATGAGCTGCACCGCACTGAGGTCGAAGGGGTAGAGATCACTTCGTTGGATACTCCACCTGGGGCCCCAGGCTTCGAGTCAGAGATGCGCGTCGAGTAAAGAGCCGCGAGCATGTGTGACGAACTGCAACGGAGCGAAGACCCATGCTACCGAATATCGAGGTTGTTCCTAGCTGGAGGCTGCAATCATGACCGCTGAGTACGAGCAGGCCCCTCAGTCCACGCGTCAACCTTTGCTAGAGCTGAAGAAGGTGACCAAGCACTTCGGCGGCCTCGCTGCAGTCCAAGACGTGGACCTGGCCATCTACCCGCAGGAAATTGTGAGCATTATCGGACCGAATGGCGCGGGCAAAACAACGGTTTTCAACCTGATTACCGGTATCTATCTGCCCACTTCGGGTGAGATCATCTTTGAGGGCCAGCCCCTGAAGAAGGCCTCCCCCCACCAGGTAGTGCAGCACGGCATCGCGCGCACATTTCAGAACATCCGCCTGTTCAATAATATGACGGTGCTCGAAAATGTGCTGGTGGGCGAGCATCTGCGCCTGAAAGCTTCAATCCTGGACGCGGTCTTCCGCCCCCCGTGGGTCAAACAGGAGGAGGAGGAGGCGCGCCGACGGGCGATCGAGCTGCTCAGTTTCTTCGGTCAGCACCTGGTCGATCGCCAGGATGAGTATGTGATTAATCTCTCCTACGCCGATCGCCGCCGCGTGGAGATCGCCCGCGCTCTGGCCTCGGAACCTAAACTGTTACTACTCGATGAGCCGACCGCGGGCATGAACGAGGCAGAGACAATGGAAGCTGTGCATTATATCCGCCGTCTACGCGACGAGCTGCATCTGACCATCTTGCTGATCGAGCATAAGCTGATGGTGACAATGGGCATTTCCGACCGCATTGCCGTGCTCGACTACGGACGCAAGATTGCTGAGGGGCTGCCCGATGAGATCCGCCGCGATGAGCGGGTGATTACGGCCTATCTCGGCAAGGCGGCTACCGCCGATCGCCAGACATGGCAGGTGGCACTCCGGCCCCAGTCGGAGGGGGAGGCAAATAATCACCATGAGTGAGACGCTGATTGTGCCAAGGGCTATGCTCTGTTCGTTGATTACCAAACTGCCGCTTGTGTTGGAGGGGACCGATGAATGAGGTGATGCTGCAATTGGAGCACGTCGATACGTTCTACGGTCCCATCCAGGTGCTCTACGATATCAATCTGGAGGTGCGCCGCGGCGAAATCGTCTGCTTGCTGGGGGCCAATGCCGCCGGCAAGACGACTACCATGAAGACGATCTTCGGCCTGGTCCGCCCACGTCGGGGGAGGATCACTTTCGATGGACAGCGTATCGATAACCGGCCTCCCAGCGATATTGTCCGCCTGGGCCTGGCTCTGGTCCCCGAAGCGCGCCGCATTTTCCCGCGCATGACAGTATTGGAAAATTTGCAGATGGGCGCCTATACCCGTACGAACAAGGCTGAGATCGAGCAGGACCTCGACCACGTCTGTCAGATCTTTCCACGTATTAAGGAGCGCCTGAAGCAGATAGCGGGGACCCTCTCAGGCGGCGAACAGCAGATGCTGGCTATGGCCCGCGCATTGATGTCACGTCCGCGGATGATGTGCATGGATGAGCCGTCAATGGGCCTCTCTCCTCTTCTGGTGGAGACAGTCTTTGAGACGATCGTGCGCATTCGCTCAGAGGGCGTCACCATCTTTCTGGTGGAGCAGAATGCCTCGATGGCGCTGAGCCTGGCCGACCGCGGCTATGTACTGCAGACCGGTAAGATTGTGTTGAGCGATACGGCAGCTAATCTGCTGCAGAACGACCTGGTGCGGCAGGCTTACCTCGGCGGCTCTTGAGTCGCAGGCCTACCCACCTGGCCCCTCTGCACTGCGCCTACGTCGCTTTGCCTTGGTCAGCCAAGCCAAGGACGCAAGCCCGCATAGCCCGCGATCAGTCCGCTCGCAGGGCATGCGGGCTTTTTTCTCTTGAGAGTTTACCGTTCTCCAACACTTACCCATTGAGGACAGAGCCTGAACAGTGGTTGGTTCCTGCTTCACCCAGGGCAGTTTCACCGCCTCCCGTGAGACGGCCAGAGCTGCCCTGTCCACAGGCGTGACTTCCCGAGGAACTCCCGGTAGTTCTAAGCGCTTCCTGCAACACGTTGAGCGCGGCATTCTGGTCACGATCAAGCACCACGCCACACGCCTCACAGACAAACGTCCGCTCATGCAGACCAAGCGCTGGCTTGATGTATCCACAGGCAGCGCACCGCTTGCTTGAAGGAAAGAAGCGGTCAATCACCACCAGCCATGTTCCGTAGCGTTTGGCCTTGTCTTCCAATTGCCGTCTGATCTCGCCAAAGTTGCTATCGGCAACAGCTTGAGCAAGCTTG
>NZ_JADGIA010000140.1 GCF_019683635.1 Thermogemmatispora sp.
ATAAGAATGAATACAGGAGACATGATGTCGCAAACATGTGTTCTAGTCTGACATCATGTTCATCATCCTGATGACAATGCTATTCACATTGTGAATACTAAATTGCCACATGAGAATGACAACTAGTACTTGGATGGGGGAATCCTATAGCAGACGGAGGGTTTTTTACAGTGCGTTTTAGCGCGGCAGTTCGATGATGAACAAAAGGGTGAGCAGCGACCTTTTTATTAGTGTAGTCACGGCTCTGCTGTTCTGGCTTCAGTGGCTCACTGAGCGAGAACTTCCCAACCTATTATGGAGGGATGTTTTGGCTGTAATTCAGTGGGGGGCTGGTGTTGGGAGAAAGGTACCGGGTAAGAGAGTCAGGAGAGAGTAAAAGCGAGGAGGAGCAGCCAGTGGGGCGGCTGGTCAGCAGAGGCAGGCTGCGGTTTCGGTTTTGCAGGGCTTCACATGGCTCATATGAGCTATCTCACAGCTGTTCTTGTCGAGCCATGTTATGCTAATCCTGCAGTGGGGACGAGCGCAGTCCCCTACACGAGGAGAAAGCCCATGCTGAAGCGCTTTCATCTGCCCAAGCAGCCCAGAGATCCGAAGCAATCGCCCTGGCCTCATTGCCATCGCAGCACAGCCTTTAGCATCATTGTGCTATTGTTCTGTCTCAGTCTGGCGGCTTGCGCCTCTCCTTTTGGTGGAGGGAGTCAGGCCACGCCGACCGCTGGAACCGGGACCCCGGCAACCGGGGGAGAGACCCCCACAGCCTCGCCGGTGGTCCTCCTTGGTCCCCGTCCCTGTCCCACAGCAGTCCAGTCGCCCGCCTACTGGAGTGGCATTGTCCACGCCGTTGCCGGTGTCACCAGCGTTGCGCGCGTCCAATGTGGCAACCTCATGGGTACACCGCAGCTGCAAGCCCTGGTCACCGTTGCCCATCAGGGAGGGCACGCCGTTGATGTCCACGTCTACACTGGCATCACCAACCCCAACCCGCAGCAGATTTGGGAACTGCTCAATCTCTATGACGGCGATGCGGTCATCAGTGGCTACAATACTGTGCTCACCGCCGAAGTCGACCAGAACTCGGCCCTCAACCGGGGACGCAGCCCGGGCAACTACCAGCGTGACCTCTTCCGAGAATTCAAATGGTCTGATGCTCAGCAAACCCTGGTCCAAATCGCCTTTCCGGGCTTCTTCCCCGATCTGACGCGCTATCAGGCCGAAGAGGATCAGGCTGCGGTCAATCAGGGGCATGACCCCTGGAAGCTTGACGCTGTCAAAGTGGCGCAGGCTCTGGCGGCCTCATCCGCCTTCTTCAACTGGGGAGCGGATGCGTCGGCCCACCTCATTAGTGGCGGCGGCCAGCACGATCTCAACGCTGTCGTCGAGGTCAAGAGTCCCCACCCTGGTGGCAGCACCATCCGCGTCAGCATGAGCCGGCTGGAGTCCAACACCAACGGGGGCATCTGGGAAGTGACCGAGGTCAGCAGCCCCACGCTCTCCATCAGCGCCCCTGCCGCCCTGGCCCGGCTGCACAGCCCCACGACCGTTACGGGGAGAGGCAACGCCTTTGAGGGCGTCATTGGTAGCTTACGCCTGCTTGATCATCTCTATAACCAGGTAGGTCAGGCCCAGGTGCGTGGCGCCAGCGGTAATGGCTCCACGAGCTTCTCGACTAACCTCACCTACACGACTGACTTCAGTGCTGGGGCCCAGGAGGGCCTGCTCATGCTCTCCATGCCGAGCCAGGCCGATGGCTCGATCGCCACAGGCACTCTCGTCAAAGTGCTGCTCACCTGACAAATAGGGCACGCTCACTATTAACCTGTGAGGAGAGGAGCGGCGCCGGCGGCCTCACTCCTCTCCCGCCCGCAGCCCGCACTGGTCAGGATCGCCCTCGCCCTGCCCACTGCTCTCCCGACAGCTGCTTGTAGTTGCTAGTAGTCGCTAGCCGTCAGTTCTTCCTCCCCGAGTAGCAACAGATTGCCCTATTGATTGGAATAAAACAGGCCACCTCGACCGTTACTAATAAGAGAAGAGACTTTGTTGAGTATGTCGCTCAACAAAATCAAAAATATTTCAGGCAGCAACATGGAGGAGATTGATGGCAGAAAACAAAGGCTATGCCCATCCAGAAGTGCTGGTAGATGCTGACTGGGTTGAGGCGCATCTCAACGATCCCAAAGTACGCCTCATTGAAGTGGATGTTGACACCAGCGCTTATGAGCAGGGTCATATTCCTGGAGCCATTGGCTTCAACTGGCAGAAGGAGCTACAGGACCAGGTTGTTCGTGCTCCCATCAGCAAGGAGCAGCTGGAGGAGCTACTCAGCCGGTCGGGGGTCAGCAATGACACCACTGTTGTTCTGTACGGAGACAACAACAACTGGTTTGCCGCCTGGGCTTTCTGGCTGCTCAAATACTACGGGCACCAAGATGTGCGACTCCTTGATGGAGGGCGAGCCAAGTGGGTAGCTGACAAGCGCCCTCTGACCACCGAGGTGCCGAGCTACCCGCGTACTGAGTACCGGGCCGAGGAGCCACACCGCGAAGTTCGAGCGTTTCGCGACGAAGTCCTGAGCAAACTGGGGAACAGCCAGGTGGCCCTGGTTGACGTGCGTTCGCCGGGTGAATACAAGGGCGAGCTGCTGGCGCCGCCCAACCTGCCGCAGGAAGGGGCCCAGCGCGGTGGACACATTCCGGGCGCCAAAAACGTCCCCTGGGCCAGCGCCGTGCGCGAGGACGGAACCTTCAAGTCGGCGGATGAGCTACGCGCCATCTACGAGGGCCAGGGCATCACCGGAGACAAAGAAGTAATTGCCTACTGCCGCATTGGCGAGCGCAGCAGCCATACCTGGTTTGCTCTACGCTACCTGCTGGGCTATCCCAACGTGCGCAACTATGATGGCTCCTGGACCGAGTGGGGGAGCCTGATCGGCGTGCCCATCGAAAAGTAAGGCCAGACAAACAGCTAACACACGTCCCTCCTGTATCCAGAGCTGGGGCCGTGGGGGACCGTCGCAGCCTGGCGGCGGCCTCACCGCGGTCCCACTTTTTTTCTCTTCTCCGTCGCCTCTCCTTGTCTCCCTTTGTTCTCGACCGAGAGAGGAAAAGTCTTTCCATTCACTTATTGTTCCTTCTGTCATCATAGCAGTGAGGAGAAGTGGCGGCGGGCGCGGCGCAGCGGGCCGGCTAGCACTAGTCCAGGTGTTTGACAGCCTGGACATGCTGTGCTACCATACAAACTGAAGTAGTGTATAAATGACACCAGGTACCAGCGCCGGTACCCGTGGCAACGCGCAGAGTATTTACCGAAAATAAAGGATATCCACGATGGGCGATCCTCTCCCCATTTTTCTCATGGTGGCGCTGGCGCTTCTCTTTGGCCTGCTGGTCATGGTGGCTACGGCTATTCTGGGGCCGAAGAAGCCGACACCGGAGAAGCTGGCGCCCTATGAATGTGGCATACAGGAGATTCAGGCGCCGAAGCGGCGCTTTCCTGTCAAATATCTGCTGACAGGGATGCTTTTTATTGCCTTTGATATTGAAATTGTCTCATTGTATCCCCTGGCCGTCCTCTTAAAGGATCAGCTGAAGACGCTGGGCCTGATCGAGCTGCTCATCTTCTTCGTGATCCTGATGATCGGCTACATTTACGTCTGGCGAAAAGGGGCATTCACATGGGAATAACCAATCCCTGGGAACCGGTACAGACCTTTTCCAACACGCAGACGCCGCGTCGTCCGCGCCAGTTGCCGATGCGCACTGGCGAATTTGGCATCTTGACGACGCAGGTCAGCAAGCTTATCGAGTGGGGGCGAAGCTCATCGCTGTGGCCGGCGCTTTTCGGGCTGGCCTGCTGCGCCATCGAGATGATGGCCACCAGCGCCGACCGCTTTGACATTGCGCGTTTTGGGGCCGAGGTCTATCGAGCCTCGCCGCGCCAGGCCGACCTGATGATCGTCGCGGGCCGCTGCTCGATCAAGATGGCCCCTGTGCTGCGCCAGATCTACGATCAGATGCCCGAACCCAAGTGGGTGATTGCGATGGGGGCCTGTGCTTCCTGCGGCGGCGTCTTCAACAACTATGCTATCGTCCAGGGTGTGGATAAGATTGTCCCGGTCGATGTCTACATCCCGGGCTGCCCGCCCACGCCCGATATGCTGCTCTATGGCTTCAACGAGCTGCAGCGTAAGATTCGCGAAGGCATCCCGAATCCTCCCGACCCGCTCAAGGAGAGCGGCCTGAAGCTGCTTGGTCCCACCGAGGAGCGGCCAGGCTGAGAGAGGGAGACCGCTCCTCCCTGGTTCGCTCTTCGCTCGCTCCTCGCCTGTCAGCTCGGAGCCGGGAGGGCGAGGAAGAGAGCAAGGCGCGCCGAGCGGGTGGAGCGGGAGAATGGGTGCAGCGCGGGGAAAGCGAGGCGAAAGAAAGAACGATCATGGATACATTTGCCGAGGCTGCCGTAGCAGCCCTACGCGAGCGTTTCCCCCAGGCGGTGGTGGAGACCGTCGAGCACCGTGGTGAGCTGACGGTTGTCCTGGCCACCGAGCACCTGGTCGCTGTCTGTGACTATCTTAAGCGGCACCATCAGTATAGCTTTCTCTCAACAATCACCGCTGTCGACTGGCTGGAGCGCGTGCCCCGCTACGATGTGGTGTATCAGTTGCTCTCGCTGCCGCGGCGCAGCACGCTCGCGCTCAAGGTGCGCGTGGGTGGCAAGCGCGAGGAGCATCCCCAGGTGCCATCGGTGACCGGTGTCTGGCCGGCGGCGAACTGGTATGAGCGCGAGGTCTATGATCTGTTTGGCATCATCTTTACTCATCATCCCGACCTGCGCCGCATTCTGATGCCGAGCAACTGGACCACTCACCCGTTGCGCAAGGACTATCCGCTGACCGGCTTCGATCTGCCTGAACCACACTGGGGCGGTCAGGTTCCCTACGACGTGGACCCCGGCGTTGGCCGCCAGACCCTCCGTACCCCCCAGGGCCGCGAGCTGAACGAGAGTCGCAGCGCCTTTACTACGAACCCAGAGCCGGGTACCCCGCGAGCGTGAGCACTTTACCGGCTGCTTTCGCCTGATCTGCTCTGCTGCTCCGCCTGCCTGGCCGGTCTGCTCTTCCTCCGTCCGCCGGACGTGGGAATGGATGGATGGATGGATGAATAGTAAGGAAGAAGAGGGAGCAACAACGCTGGCTTCCCGCCCATCAGCTACGGGAATCGTATGGGCGTGGAAGCTGTAGTCTGCTTGCCTTCTTGCCTGCTGAATGCGCACAGGAACGGGCCTGACCTGCTTCGGCTCGCTCTCTCTCTGTCAGTTTGGTCTCTGTGCGCTGCTTACCAAGCGCAGAGACGATCGAGGGGTGGGCTGCTGTGCAGTGCAGCGTCGGGGCCTCCGTCAGCGCGAGCGCACAGGCAGGAGAGGGGACGAACAACACGTAAAGATGCAGAAGGATAACGACGGCTCTGGTCGGCCAGAGCTGTGCCAGCGACGAGAGCGGCAGAGAGCGAGCGCTGCCCCGCTCTCTGGCAGGGCCTGAGCTGGCTGGGGCAGTGCAAGCAGGGCAGGAACTGGGCGTGCTTTTGCTGGTTGATCCGCTCGCTTCAGAAGTGCAACGGCTGACATGCAGCGATGAGGGCTTGCTTATGCAACAAGAGCTAGAAACGCGCTATACCATCGAAGAAGGCCAGGTAACCGAGAGCGGTCAGCGCCAGGATACCATGACCATCAACATGGGGCCGCAGCACCCGAGTACTCACGGTGTGCTCCGCCTGCTGCTGACTATCGAGGGCGAAACGGTGGTCAAGGCCGAGCCGGATATTGGCTATTTGCATACCGGCATCGAGAAGACCGCCGAGTCGAAGTCCTACCATCAGGCCCTGGTGCTGACAGATCGCATGGACTATCTGGCCCCGCTGTGCAATAACCTGGGCTATTCGCTGGCGGTGGAGAAGTTGCTGGGGATCGAGGACGAAATCACCGATAAAATTAAATATGCGCGCGTACTGCTGGCCGAGCTGCAGCGCATCGCCAGCCACCTGGTCTGGCTGGGCACAAGTGCGCTCGACCTGGGAGCGATGAGTGTCTTCCTCTACTGCTTCCGTGAGCGCGAGCTGATCCTGGATGTCTTTGAGTATGTCTCGGGCGTGCGCATGATGACCAGCTATATCTGCCCTGGCGGCCTGCAGGCCGATTTGCCGCGCGGCTTCGACGAGAAGGTCCGTGCCTTCACGCGCGTCTTCCCCGATCGTCTGGCCGAGTATCACGACCTGCTGACCAATAACCCGCTCTGGCTGGAGCGCACCAAAGGGGTGGCAATCTTGAGCAAGGAAGATGCCATCGCCTATGCCACTAGCGGCCCAACCCTGCGCGGCAGCGGCATTGCCTGGGACATCCGCAAAGCCTTCCCCTACAGCGGCTACGAGCAGTTCGACTTTGAGATCCCGGTCGGCAGCAATGGCGACGTTTACGACCGCTACATGGTGCGCATGCTGGAGATGGAGCAGAGCCTGCGCATTGTCAATCAGGCCCTGGAGGGCATGCCGCCCGGTCGCTATCGCGTGGCCAATCCGAAGGTGGCGCCGCCGCCCAAGTGGCAAATCACCGGCAGCATGGAGGCGCTGATCCATCACTTCAAGCTCTACACCGAGGGCTATCGTCCGCCCGCCGGCGAGGTCTATGTGCGCACAGAGTCGCCCAAGGGCGAGCTGGGTTTCTTTATCGTCAGCGATGGTTCGGCCCGACCCTACCGTATGCATGTGCGCGCGCCTTCCTTTGCGAATCTGCAGGCGCTGCCAAAGATGATTCAGGGAAACCTGCTCTCGGACGTGGTGGCTGCCATCGGGAGCATCGATATTGTGCTCGGTGAGGTTGATCGATGATTTCAGAACAGGCGAAGCAGCGCATGCGCGAGCTGGCAGCTCGCTATCCGGTGGCCCGCTCCGCCGTGATGCCGGCGCTCTACATTGCGCAGGCCGAGGAAGGCTACGTCTCGCGCGCGGCCCTGGAGGCAGTGGCGGAAGCCTTGAATATGACGGTCGACGATGTCGAGAGCGTCGCGACCTTCTATACGATGTACTATCAGCGCCCGCCCGGCAAGAAGGTAATCAAGGTCTGCAATAGCATTTCATGCTACCTGCGCGGCTGCGACGCGCTGATCGAGCAGCTAGAGCGCCGCCTGGGTATCAAGCGAGGCGAGACCAGTCCCGATGGCCGCTATACCCTGTTGACGACGGAGTGCCTGGCCTCCTGTGGCACGGCCCCGGTGCTCCAGGTCAATGATGAGTTCGTCGAGAATCTAACGCCCGAGCTGGTCGATCGCCTGGTGGATCAGTGGGAAGCTGAGTTTCAGACTGAGGGCCAGAGCCAGGGTCGGAGCCCAGCAGGCGCCGGCGGCTGCTGACGGACGTGCTGGTCTATGTTGTGCTGGAGTGAAAGAAGCGTGCTATGCCAGAGCTGATTATCACGAAACATCTCGATGTACCTGGTATCGATCGCCTCGACGTCTACCGCCAGTACGGTGGCTATGAAGCCCTGGAGAAGGCGCTGCGCGAGTACCAGCCCGAGGAGATCGTTGAGCTAGTCAAGAAGTCTGGTCTGCGTGGACGCGGCGGAGCTGGTTTCCCAACCGGCATGAAGTGGGGCTTTCTGGCCAAGAACGAGCCGCGTTATCTCTGCTGCAACTGCGATGAAAGCGAGCCAGGCACCTTCAAGGATCGCATGCTGATGGAGAAGAATCCCCATCAGCTGGTCGAGGGGGTCATTCTTACCAGCTACGCCTGCCGTGTCTCGACGGCCTTTATCTATGTGCGCGGCGAGCTGGCCTACGCTGCCCGCCAGGTGCAGCGGGCGGTCGATGAAGCTTATGCCGCCGGCTACATCGGCAAGAATATCCTGGGCAGCGGCTATAGCCTGGACGTGATCGTCCACCGCGGAGCCGGGGCCTATATCTGCGGCGAGGAGAGCGCGCTAATGGAGTCGCTGGAGGGGCGCCGCGGCTATCCTCGTCTCAAGCCGCCCTTCCCGGCGGCGGTCGGCCTCTACGGCGGGCCAACGGTGATCAATAACTGTGAGACCCTCTCGACGGTGCCCGCCATTGTGCGCAACGGGGCCGACTGGTACGCCTCCTTCGGTACAGAGAAGAGCAAGGGGACGCGCATCTTCTGCCTGAGCGGCCATGTCAAGAAGCCGGGCAACTATGAGCTGCCCCTGGGGACGCCGCTCCGCACCCTGATCTACGACGAGCAGTACGGCGGAGGTATCCTCGGCGACAAGAAGCTCAAGGCGGTCATCCCCGGCGGCTCCTCAACCTTCATCCTGGGGGCCGATAAGGTCGATACTCCCCTGGACTTTGAGTCGGTGGCCGCAGCCGGCTCGATGCTCGGCTCCGGCGGCGTCATTGTGATGCATGAGGATACCTGCATCGTCGATGCCGTCCTGCGCATGACCGAGTTCTATCGCGATGAGTCCTGCGGAAAATGCACGCCCTGCCGCGAGGGCACCTATTGGCTGGTGCAGCTGCTGGAGCGCATTGAGCACGGCCACGGTAAAATGAGCGATATCGATCTCTTGCTGGATATTTGCGATAACATCAGCGGCAAGTCGTTCTGCCCGCTGGGCGATGCGGCGACCTCTTCGATCACGAGCAGTATCAAGCTGTTCCGCGAGGAGTACGAATATCACGTGCGCGAGGGATGCTGCATGGTAGGACCGAAGGCGCGCAAGCCGGCTGCTGCCGCGCTCTAGGCTGGCGTGGCTGGCAGTGGCTTGTAGGCGGCGTTCCTGCGTGAAGGATAGAAAAAGCTATGGCTGAAGAGGCAAAAAACGACGGACTTGTCCATCTGACCATCGATGGTATCCCGGTGGCCGTACCCCCCGGGACGCTGGTCTGGGCGGCGGCGAAGCAGGCGGGCATCGAGATCCCTATCTATTGTTATCATCCCAAGATGCCCCCCCTCGGCGCCTGTCGCATGTGCTTTGTCGAGATCGAGAAGATGCCTAAGCCCCCGCAGACGGCCTGCACGACGCCGGTCAGCGAGGGCATGGTCGTCCATACGAAGACGGAGAAGGTGCTCAAGGCGCGTCGTGGTACGCTGGAGTTTCTGCTGATCAACCACCCGCTGGACTGCCCGATCTGCGATAAGGGCGGCGAGTGCGATCTGCAGGATTTCACCCTGCGCCACGGTCCGGGGGCGACGCGCTTCGATCTGCGCAAGCGTCATTATCCGAAGCCGATTCCGGTCAGCGATCGCGTGCTGCTTGATCGCGAGCGCTGCATTCTCTGCCAGCGCTGCACGCGCTTCTGCTCCGAGATCTCGATGGATAACGGGCTGGTCATGATCAACCGGGGCTATCGCATGGAGGTTGGCACGGCCCCGGGTGAGGCCTTCGATTCGATCTTCTCGGGCAACACTGTGGAGATCTGTCCGGTCGGCGCCCTGACCTCGGCGAAGTATCGCTTTAAGGCCCGCCCCTGGGAGCTGAAGCGCATCCCCAGTGTCTGCAATAACTGCAGCGTGGGCTGCAACGTGCGCATCGATGTGCGTGTTGACAAGATCATGCGCCAGATGTCGCGCTGCAACGATGACATTGACGATGGCTGGCTGTGCGACCGCGGGCGCTGGGACTTCGATTATGTCAACGATGTGCAGCGTTTGCGCACGCCGCTGGTGCGTCGGCAGCCGGGTGGCACCCTGGAGCCGGCAGGCTGGGGCGAGGCCCTGGGATTGATCGCTGAGCGACTGCGCTCCGTCAAGGAGCGCTATGGGGCGAGTGCGATCGGCGGCATCGGCTCGACACGCACCACTAACGAGGAGGCCTATCTCTTCCAGAAGCTGCTGCGCGAGGCCCTGGGCACGCCCAACGTCGATCATCATCATGGCTTCTTCCCGGGTCTGCGCGATCCGCTCACCGGGCGTCCCTGGATGCTGACGACGGCCATCGCCGACTTTGAACGAGCCTCGCATATTGTGCTCGTGGCCTCCGATCCCTACGAGCGCCAGCCCATTCTGAACCTGCGCATCAAGAAGGCCCTCAAGGCCGGAGCCAGAATTTACGTTGTTAACGAAGGCCCGACCGAGCTGGATCGCCTGGCGACGCGGGTCATTCGTCTGCCGCAGCACGGAGCGGGAGCGGCGGCGCGCCTGCTGCTGGAGGCCGCTCTGCGCCAGGAGAATCTGCGCAACCCGCGCGAGGAAGTGCGGGCGCGCGTTCTGGGAACGCCCCAGGAGACGCGGCAGGCCGAGGCCCTTTGTGGCGCCGAGACGACCGCTGCCCTGCGCGAGCTGGCGCGCGAGATCGCGACGGCCCCGGCGGCCCTCATCCTCTACGACGAGATGGCCACCCTGGCTCCTGGCTGCGCTAACCTGGCTCCTGATCTGCAAGCCCTGGCGGTGATCACCGGCAACATCGACCGGCCTGGCGCCGGTGTGGGGCCGCTCTTCGAAGATGCCAATTCGCTGGGGGCGCGCGACATGGGCCTGCTGCCCGATAGTCTGCCTGGCTATCGCCCGGCCTCGCCGGCGGGTCTGAGCTATCAGGAGATGCTCACCAGCGAGGCGGTCAAGGCCCTCTACATCATGGGAGCCAATCCGGCGCGCCATCTGGCCGATGGCAATCTGCGCCGGGGCAAGGAGTTCATCGTCGTTCAGGAGATCCTGCTGACCGAGACGGCTCAGCAGGCCGATGTGGTTCTGCCGGCCCTGACCTACGCCGAGAAGGACGGCAGCATGACCAACGTCGACCATCATGTGCAGGCCATTCGCCGGGCTTTGCGACCTCTGCCGGGAGCGCGGGCCGACTGGGAGATCCTGATGGATCTGGCGGCTCTGCTTGGCCATCCCTGGAGCTACGAGGGGCCAGAGGATGTGCTCCTGGAGATTGCCGCCCGGCATCCGCTCTACCAGGGTCTGACCTGGGAGGGCCTGGGCCTGCAGGGCGTGCGCACGGGCGAAGTGGAGGTGGCCCATGCCTGAGAATACCTGGCTGCTTGTGATCGCCTCGCTCGTCAAGAGCGCCATTCTGATCGTCATCCTGTTAACGATCTTCGCCTACATGACGTGGATCGAGCGGCGCGTGGTAGCCCGCATTCAGGGGCGCCTGGGACCGAATCGCGCCGGCCCCTTTGGCGCCCTGCAGCCGCTGGCCGACGCTATCAAGATGGCCTTCAAGGAGCAGATCATCCCGGCCCAGGCCCACAAAGCCATCTATCTGATCGCGCCGGTGATCTCGGTCGTGGTGGCCCTCAGCGCTTTCGCCGTGGTGCCGATCGGCAATAGCTGGACGCCAGGCCACCCGAGCATCTGGGACCCGTGGGTTGGCGATATCAATGTCGGTCTGCTCTGGATTCTCTCGATCTCGTCGCTGGCGGTCTACGGTATCGTCCTCGGCGGCTGGTCCTCGGGCAACCGCTATTCGCTGCTCGGCTCGCTGCGCAGCGCTGCTCAGATGATCTCCTATGAGACCAGCCTGGGGCTTGCCCTCAGTGGTACACTGATGTGGGCCGGCACGCTGAGCATGGTCAGTATTGTCCAGCAGCAGACGCTGCAGGGTCAGGGTATCTGGTTCATTGTGGCTCAGCCCCTTGGCTTCCTGATCTACATCATTGCCGCCGTGGCTGAGGTCAACCGCGCGCCGTTCGATCTGCCAGAGGCCGAGCAGGAGTTGACCGCTGGCTACCTGACAGAGTATAGCGGCCTGCGCTGGAGCCTCTATCAGATGGCCGAGTATATCAATATGATCACGGTCAGCTCGGTGGCGACAACCCTCTTCTTTGGCGGCTGGAGCTTCTTCGGACTGGAGCGCATTCCGGGGCTTTCGATCGTGATCTTCGCGGTCAAGGTGGCCTTTTTCCTCTTCCTCTTTATCTGGCTGCGCGCCACGCTGCCGCGCATTCGCTACGACCGCTTGATGCGCCTGGGCTGGCAGTTCCTGCTACCGCTGGCGGTCCTGAACGCGGTGGTGACCGCAGCCTGTGTGGCTCTGGGCCTGCCGTGGTGGGTCAATGGCCTGATCGGCCTGGCGATCATCGTGGCTGTGCTGGCTATCACCTGGCTGCGCAGTCGCCAGACGCGCTTTGCCATCAGCAGAACCGGAGCTGAGCTGTTGCCGCCTTCGGTGCGCCTGGTGAAGTCGATCGAGCCTGAGCTGGGGCTGGTTAATGGCGGTGAGGCCGCAGTGGCGGGCGTTGAGAGGCAACAGGCCCTGCTGCAGGATGGCCGCGTCCAGGTCTGAAGTGGCGAGCAGCAGGCCAACCCGCTAATACAGTAGAAGAGCAGAGAGGGGTTCGGGAGCTGCCAGGCGTGAAGAGGGGCATGACGGGCAGAAAGAGGCAGGAGAGAGGAGTCTGGCAGCTCCTTCGAAACCTGCGAGCGAGAGTGAGAGAGTGAAGAGACGAGGCAAACACGTCTCACGGAGGCAGCGAGAGAAATCATGTCGCTAGATATTCTCAAAGGGTTAGCCACCACCCTTAAAAATATGGGGCGTAAGCCGACCACGGTCTCCTTCCCGGAGCAAGAGCGCGAGCTGCCGCCGCGCTTTCGCGGGCGCCATGTCTTGCACCGCTATCCGAACGGGCTGGAGCGTTGTGTCGGCTGCTTCCTCTGCGCGGGCGCCTGTCCCGCCGATGCCATCTATATCGAGGCTGAAGAGAACACCGAAGAGCATCGTGTCTCGCCTGGCGAGCGCTACGCTAAGGTGTTTGACGTTAACCTGCTGCGCTGTATCTTCTGTGGCTACTGCGAGGCTGCCTGTCCGACAGGGGCTATCACCCTGGAGCGTGAGTACAAGCTGGCGGCCTACTATCCCGAGGACATGGTTTACCACAAGGAGCAGCTGCTGGAGCCGCCGGGGCAGGCGACAGTTGGCTCAGCGGCCTACTGGTTTGATCCCCCACCGCCGGCGGAGGAGGCTCCGCAGCCGGTGCCGCAGCAGACCCATGTCTTTGATGGATTGCAGGCCAGCGCGGCGGCGGTGGGCCTGGGCGATGCCCAGACGGACCCGGAGGTGCTGCTGTGTAACGAGGAGCAGGACGAAGATCGGCGCAAGTTCTTGCACGAGGAGGAGGACAGGCGAGCATGAGCGGACCTGCGCTGATCATCTCCTTTTTTGTGCTGGCCGTGGCGAGCGTGGCCTCGGCCCTGGGCGTGATTCTCTTCCGCAACGCGGTCTACAGTGCCCTGAGCCTGATTTTAACTCTGCTCTTTCTGGCCATGTTCTATCTGCAGCTCGGGGCCATGTTTATCGCTATTGTGCAGATCTTGATTTATGCCGGCGCCATCATGGTGCTCTTCCTCTTCGTGGTGACGATGCTGGCCGCCGATCCGCGCGACCCCGACCTGCAGGACCGGCTGCCCTGGCAGCGGGGAGTGGCGGCGGTGCTGGGCCTGGTCCTGGTGGGGGCGCTGAGCTATCTGCTGCTCAGCGGGACGCCGCTCAATGAGGCGGCGCGCGCGCATGGCTCCGAGGCGCTCTCGCAGGTTGTGGCTCAGCAGGGCAATATTCAAGCCTTCGGCCAGGCGCTCTTTCATGGCTTCTCCTTCGCCTTCGAGGTGACCAGCCTGGTCATCGTCGTAGCGATCCTGGGGGCCCTGGTCCTTGGGCGGAAGGCCTGATGAGAAGAGAAGAAGGCGCGGCGCGGCGAGGAGGCTGACAACGATGACAACGATACCGGTATCCTGGTATCTGATTGTGAGCGCATTGCTCTTCACCATTGGCACCATTGGCGTTCTGGTGCGGCGCAATCCGCTCATTATCTTTATGTCGATAGAACTCATGCTTAACGCGGTCAATCTGGCCTTTGT
>NZ_JADGIA010000141.1 GCF_019683635.1 Thermogemmatispora sp.
CGGCAGGGACTGGGCGGTAGGGACCGGGGGAAGCGCAGGCGGGGGAGAGAGCGAGGTGAGGAGTGGACCAGACGAAGAGGATAGGAGGGCGCGGACAATGGCGAGCAGGTCGGCGATGGTGAAGGGTTTGGGGAGGAAGGCGGAGGCGCCGGCCAGGCGGGCCTTGAGGCGGTCGAGGGCGCCGTGACGGCAGCTCAGCATCAGAATGGGCAGATGGTTCAACTGGGGAAAGCGGGTCTGGTGGCGCAGCAGAGAGGCGAGCTGGAGGCCGGAGAGGTGGGGCAGGAGCCAGTCGAGGATGAGCAGATCGGGAGCGGCGGCCTTGGAGGCGAGGTGAGCGAGGGTGGAGAGGGCGCTGAGGCCGTCGCAGCAGGTCTGGACGTGGTAGCCGGCGCGACTGAGGGCTATGCGCAGGACGGTGCGGCAGACCGGCGAATCGTCAACGATAAGGATGGTAGGCGCTGCTGGGCATGTACTATGCATCATGACTCTCCTTTCTTCCCGAACCACGCTGTCAAACACAAGGGATCGCTGACATGGAGGATAGCAGTTTGACGAGCCTCAGCCAGCTCTCTGGCTTCTCTCTTCCTCCCCGTTGCTCTTCTTTTTCTAATTTGATTATGATAATCAGATCCAGTGACAAGTGTAGCAGGTATCAGGTCCGCTGCCAAGGGGCCGGGCTGCTGATTCTGGTTATCAGAGCCTTGCCTGTTTACGATATACTAAGCAAGGAGGAATCAGGCCGCGCTGCAGGTGCTGGGTGTGCGTGCCCTGAGCACCAGTGGCGTCATCGGCGCTCCTCAGCAGGCGCGCCAGGAACGCGGACGGGCAATCCTGGAGCGCACCATCGAGCAGCTGAGTCAGCAGCTTCAGCATCTTCTGAGCCTCATGGAGCAGCGAGCGTGAGAGGACCGACACCCGAGCAGTTGCTACGCAGTCAGCCGCCGCGACTGCGTGCGAGTAGCAAAACCGATCAGGCCTATCTCGACCTGCGAGAGCAGATACTCCGCGGTGCCTACCAGCCCGGTCAGCAGCTTGTGCCGCGTGCCATCGCCGAACGCTACCAGCTTAATAATACCAGCGTGCAGCTCATCCTGCTGCGCCTGGCCAGCGAGGGGCTGATCAAGATTGTGCCCATCAAAGAGCATCGCTGGCCCTACAATGCCGCCCAGGATGAGTATCATGTCGCTGCACTGGATAGGCGTACGCGCCTGCTATCGACCCGCCAGGGGGACTTTGTCAGCGACCTGCGACGCCAGGGGCAGCAGCTGCGTATCGAGGTCGAAGAGATCAGGGTGGTCTACGCCGATGAGGAAGTCGCCAGATTGCTGGCCCTCTCCCCGGGCGAGAAGGCGATCATCTACCGCCAGCGGCAATGGCTCGATGCCGAGACGCTCATGGCCCTGAGTGAGACCTATCTACCGTTCTGGATGGCCGAGCTGTTGCCTGAGCTGGAGGCCCCGGACTGTGACCTCTACCTGCTGATGCGGCGCCTGGGCAAGCAGCCCTCCTGGTGCACAGAAGCGGTGGATGTTGTGCACGCCAGCAGTCTGGAACGGGTCATCTTTGGTCTCTCGCCAAATGACCCCTGTCCTCTGCTCAAACTGACGCGGCGCGTCTTTGACCGTTCCGGCGAGCCGCTGAGCGTCGATTTTCTGACCAACCGCGCTGATCTCTATCGCCTGCAGTATTCGTTTCCTCTCTCCCCTGAAGACGTTCCCGAACCTTTCCGGGAACAGGAACGTTAGCCGAGCGGGGCTCAGGGAAGAGACTGGGAAGGCTCACAGACCTGGAGTCCTCGGGCGGTCGTTACCCTGGCCCCATTGTTGGTCTAGGCGCTGATCTCGTGGTCGTCTTTGCGCCGCTATCTCCTCCTTCTGGTATCCGCTGTTAGCCAATCTTCATCATGGCCTTACGATCTTCAGTCGGTACTTATCCTGTCCCCTAGCTTATATCAGACGAGTACCAGGCAACACGAACCTGTTGGTTCGTCTCTCCTGCTCAGGCGCCCATGTAGTATGATGGTTCCTGAAAGGAGGAAGCCGGTCTGGCTATTGGGCCTCGACGAATATGATCCCACTACCCAGGTCCGGGGCCCTCAGTGGGCCGCACCTGCTCGCCTTTTTGGAGCAGCTCATCTTATATTGTAGAATAGCTTCGGTCACTCTTGTGCATGGATTGATTTTCCTTTACACTCAATATATGCTCAATAGCACAAGGATCACTTGTGATTGCTCCTTGCTAGCCTCTGTTCCCCCTGGTCGCGGGGCTCACGTCTGAAGATAGTGTAGCTGGGAAAAATGGGAAAGCAATCATCTTCTTGAAATAGCAGAAACATCGACTCATCTTAGACTGACGAAGATCGGGAGGATTGGCCATGATGAAGGGAAGCGTGCAGCAGGCACGTGATTTGGGGCTGTTTGTTGCAAGCCTGCGTGCTCGGATCGGTCTTTCTCTGGAAACGTTAGCCAGCTTAGTAGGCAGCAGCAAGAGTACACTCTGCCGTTTGGAGAATGGCCAGATGCCTCTTCCTGCGCGTGGCAAAAACCGTATGCTTCTCATTGCGCTGGCGCTTGTGCTCTGTAGTGCTGCCAGCGAGCGGGATCGCGTACTCTCGCTGGCTTCGATTGACCCTGGCTTGCTTGGCTTTGAAGAGCTGATCAAACTGGGTCTCTGGCCACCAGCATCGTCTAATACTAAGAGCGCTCGCCTGCTGTCCTGGGAGGATCTGGAGCAGAGCAGGGAGGAGGTGGAGCGAGTATTGAGACAACTGGAGGCATGGATGCGTGAGCCAGCAGTCCAGCAGGCAGAGCAGGCGAGCCTGCAGCTGCGTCGAAAGGCCGCTCGCTATCGCGCGCTGCTTGAAGAGCTGGAACAGCAACTGACCCGGAGCCAGCCAGATCAGGGCCTGAATATGCAAACTGACAGGCTTCCCCTTCATGAGCAATCAAAGATCTTATCGGCCCCTGGTCTCTTTGCCCTTGGCCTCGGAGAAAGCCCGCTGGCTAATGGAGCAGGCAGGCGTCGAACGATTTGCTGTTGACGATTGTATTGTCCTCAGCGCAAGTGAAGGCTTCAAAGGATGGGAAAGGAGACAAATACAAATTACGACGCTAGCGAAGCCGTGGCCCCTTCCTGATGATCTGGCTGCTATCCTGACCAAGCAACAGACGGTACTAGATGAGCATGCTCTCAATGCCCCTCACTATCAGCTGGTCGCGATGACGCCCGCCTGGAGTGACCTTGATTGCTTAAAGCTTGTCCTGGCCCCGCTCCGTTTCAACGACTATGCGGCATTGCTTCCGGTCCTTGATGAACCACTGCTATCCTCTCATGATGGTCGCTCGCTTAGTATTCGTGAAAAGTACGGCAGCGCTGCTTTGTACGCTCGCTTTTCCTACGGCAACGCGGCCTTGATTCCGGCGCCGGTGAGCATTCAATGTCTACTTCAAACGCAAGATGAGCGTCTGGTGCTGGTACAGCCTTGAGCGGTGTTTTGACGCCCGGGGCGAGCATCTATCGCCCCGACTGGTGGCAGTTTCAATCCCTAAACGGGCTTGAGCGGTGTTTTGACCAACTGGTCGGAGGCACGAGCGGCCTTCGTTTCAATCCCTAAACGGGCTTGAGCGGTGTTCTGACAAGCCGGATTCATCGTTCAGCGGCTGTGGCCTTCGTTTCAATCCCTAAACGGGCTTGAGCGGTGTTCTGACTTATGTCGCCCCGACATACCTTGCATTGAACAGCTACAGTTTCAATCCCTAAACGGGCTTGAGCGGTGTTCTGACCCAGTTGCTGGAGCGGTTGCGAGTCTGCGGTATCCCGTTTCAATCCCTAAACGGGCTTGAGCGGTGTTCTGACCTGTAGAGGCGTCGGGATGCAAACACTGACCTAGTGGTTTCAATCCCTAAACGGGCTTGAGCGGTGTTCTGACGAAACAGACCTCAATGTTTGGCTCCTCGCTCATGGTTGTTTCAATCCCTAAACGGGCTTGAGCGGTGTTCTGACATTAGCAGCAGAGTAGCATGAGCCTGGTCGGTCTGCTGTTTCAATCCCTAAACGGGCTTGAGCGGTGTTCTGACCGGGTCATTTGGCGTGGGAAGACACTGCAGGTGCAAGTTTCAATCCCTAAACGGGCTTGAGCGGTGTTCTGACACGGTTTGCTTCACTGCGGTATACCCTCGGCCACGAGTTTCAATCCCTAAACGGGCTTGAGCGGTGTTCTGACTCTCGCCGGCTCAGGGGGTCGAGTGGGTAGGGTTCGTTTCAATCCCTAAACGGGCTTGAGCGGTGTTCTGACTTCCTTCCCTTGCTGGTGCACCAGGACACGGTTGAGTTTCAATCCCTAAACGGGCTTGAGCGGTGTTCTGACGGTACCCCTTCTAAGATAGCATCTGGAGCGGCCTCCGTCAAGCCTTTTCGATGATCCCAGAAAAACGGTCATCAGTGACCGCTTTTCTGCGGCAATGATGCCAGGCACTGTGGCCTTCAGACGGCTTCAAAAGCCATTCGAGGATCGCTGCGTGAAATGCCGGGAGCCGAGATCCTCGAAGCGAACGGCAGGAGCGGCAGGAACGGCAGCAAGAGGGACCGCGTCGGGAAAGGTTGACGGCGGCTGCGCGAGATGCTCTGGTAGAGGCAGATCGGAGTCCGCGACGCCGCTTATCGCGGCCTGGAAGAAGAGTTTGGCCTGCCCGCTGAGGCCGTTGAGGAGATGAAAGCACTGTCATTGAATGTGGAATATCCAACGCTCTCGGTTGACGTCTTTATATTGATCAAGCTAGCGTTGCCCTTTGCTGCTGTCAAGGAGCGCTGGCTCATTAGCGCGCGCGATCGTGATGAGGCGCTGCAGGTCACCAGCATCTCCTGTGAGCTTGCTGAGGTAGTGGCCGCGCTCTTCGAGCCTCGCCTGTGGCATCCGACGTCACGCATGCGTCTGCTCCAGGTGCTTTTTCATCTCTACGGTGTTGATATGGTACAAGAGGCGCTGGCTCATTAGACTGGTATCCACTGTTAGCCAATCTTCATCATGGCCTTACGATCTTCAGTCGGTACTTATCCTGTCCCCTAGCTTATATCAGACGAGTACCAGGCAACACGAACCTGTTGATTCGTTTCTCCTGCTCAGGCGCCCATGTAGTATGATGGTTCCTGAAAGGAGGAAGCCGATGGATCATCCCGGTCGTCTGATCAAAACCTATCGTGAGCGCTGTGGCCTGACGCAGGCGGAGCTAGCAGCGCAGTGGCATGGGCCAGGCTGTGGCGTCTCGGTGCGCTACGTACAGGAAGTCGAGGCCGGTCAGCGCCGCCTGCGCGATCCCCAGGTCCTGCGTCGCCTTAGCGCTTTGCTGGGCATTCCTCTCTGGCTATTTGGCCTGGACGAATATGATCCCGATACCGGGGCCCTCAGCGGGCCGCACCTGCTCGCCCTTTTGGAGCAGCTCATCTGCCATGCCTGGCAGGTGCGACGCTCGGCCCCTTTGCCAGTCATTGAGCAGGCTGTGGCCCTGCCGAGGATGCTCATTGAGCGCTATCGTGCTCTGGGTGAGCCGCGCTTTCTGCGTCTGGCGGCCCAGGTCGAGCGGCTGGAGGCCGTGCTGGCGGTCGAGCAGAAGCGCTATCCGCAGGCCCTGGCCCATTTCCAGCGGATGTACGCGACGGCCCAGCAGCTCGGTGAGCCGGATACGCTGGCCATTGCTCTGATGGGGATCGGGACCGAACTGGAGCGAGCAAATCGGCTCCCGGAAGCGGTGGAGGCCCTGGAGGCGGCCAGCCGACTGGCCACGCGCGCGAGCCGGGCTGTTGAACGCCTGGTGAGCGCCTATCTGGCGCGGGCCTATGCCAGCGTTCATGACGAGCGGCATTTCGGGCGCGCGATCGAGCGGGCGCTGTGCCTGGCCAGTTCGGCCTATGGCGCTGAGCAGGGAGAAGCCTTTGTCTTTCAGCCACTCAGCGGGGTGCTGGCGGAGCAGAGCTATGGGCTGCTCGACCTGCAGCAGCCGCGGCAGGCGCTGGCGCTTAAACCGCGCCTGTTGCAGCAGATTGCGGCTGAGCGCAATAGCTGGCTGCGGGCCTGGATTCCGCTCGACTGGGCCCGGGCCTGGCTGTTGTTGGGCGAAGTTGAGGCCAGTGTCCAGGAGCTGCGCGACTTTCTGCAGCACAGTCTGGCATTGGGATCACCGCACATGATTAGCCGGGCTTTTCGACACAAGCGCCTGCTGGAACGCTACGAGACAGCCAGTGTGCGCTTGCTCTCGGAAGAGCTGGAGGAATTGGCTTGCAGCCTGCCAGCCGAGAGCGTGGCCGAAGATCACTATGGCTTGGCCAGCGACGATCGGCACTAGGCCGACTTCTCATCGCCAATGGACACGACGCGCACCTGCTTCAGGGCCATGCGCAGTCAGGATCAGAGTTTCATCCCTCCCTTCTGCAAAGGAGGTGTTGGTACCTCTATTGCTTGTGTAATATTGCGATCATTAGAGAAATGATCTATAATTTAACTATCAGCAGCCACTTCTTATAAGAGAGTGTACCTTATTACAAGGCGGCAGAGAACACTCTAGCAGGTGATGTCTTTGACGGATTGAGATAGGACAACGGCTAAACCATGCGGTAGGTCTGTCAAGTTTTTGAAGAAGGAGCAGTCGTGTGAGCGCATTCCACTATGGCAGCTTGATCAAACAGGCTCGTCAGCGGCTGCGAATGACCCAGGCTGAGCTGGCTGCATGTTGGCCGCGAGATGATGGAGGAGTCGGCGTCAGTCTGGGATTCGTCCAGATGGTCGAGGCAGGCAAAAAATCTGTGCGGAGTGAGCGCACTAAGCGCGGACTCTGTGATCTCCTTGGTCTTGAACCCTGGCAATTGGGCTTATCCGATTTCGATCCTCAAGATCCGACCTGGCATCCCCGTGGCAGATGTCTGCTCGATCAAACACTGGATTTGGCTGAATATACCATTCAGAGGTTTGAAGCCATCTACCGCCGTGTGCCGCTCCCAGTGGCTGCCGCCGATGCCAGAGCGGTGCATCAGCTCTTTGCATTCATCAAAGAACATCAACCTCCAGCGGCTCGCCAGGAGCAGCGTTTCTTGCGACTCTACGCTCAGAGCCTCATTATCGATGCTGTGGTCTTGATAGGATATGAGCGGTATGAACAGGCACTGACCTGTTTCCGCGAGATGCGTAGGGTAGCTGAACAGTTGGGAGAAGCTACCTGGCTGGCTCATGCGCTAGTAGGGAGCGGGATCGAGTACCATCGCGCAGCTTATTTTCAACGGCAGGCGCATGCTTCATCATGGTCTGCGACAATGCAAGAGGCTCTTCAGCATTTAGAAGGGGCACGTGATTATAGTTTTCAGTCCAGCCGATCTGTGGCAGCATATGTACATGCCTATCTCGCGCGCGTCTATAGCGCTATAGGGGACTGCTCTCGTTTCGAGCGCGCTATTGGGACGGCTCTGAGGCTGGCTCCATCTTCGTATGGAGATGGGACCGATTTTGTCTATCATCCCCTCAGCGGCATTCTCGCGGAGGAAAGCTTTGGCTGGCTTGAGCTGGGACAACCAGAGAAAACGCTGGCACTGCAGCGTACCATTAGCGACCAGATCCAGCGTGATGGGAATCACCGCCTGGAAGCCTGGATTCGTGTTGATTGGGCTAGAGCACTGATGATGTGCCGAGAGGTGGAGGGCAGCCTGGCCGAGGGCCGCCTGTTTGCGACACGGGCCAGGGAGCTGGAGTCGCCTCAGATGCAAAGTCGAGCGCGCCGCTTGGCTGAAGAGCTACGCCAACGTTTCCCTACTGTGCAGGCTATCAAACAATGGGTAGAAGAGCTACAAGAGGAGAACAAATGTAAAAAGCAGTCAGAGGAAGAAGTATGATCCTCTTTCGACGCTACCGGAAAGTGGCCCCCACGAGGGCGCGTGTGCTGACAGAGCAAGATTATCAGGAGCGTGGGGGACTGATCCAAGCGCCCGAGGGCCTGCTGCGTTTCAGCCCGGGCGACTATCTGGCGCGCGACGCGAAAGGTGAGTGGCCGATCTGGCGCCGCACCCTGGAGCGGCGCTATCGCCAGCTGACGCCGGCAGACGAAGAGGGCTTTGCGCTCTATCAGCGCACTGATACGGTCTGGGCGGCGGCCCTACCGGAGGCGTTCGTGATCGATGGCATGCAAGGAAAGGCGGGCGACTATCTGGTCATCTCTGAGGAAGGGAGCTGGCCAGTGGATCGCGAGATCTTTGAGCAGACGTATGCGCTTATGGGTACTGAGACTGAGCTGACTCCTCCGAACCAGGAGCAGGCAGCACTACAGGATGATCATCCGAGCAGCTAGGAAGCAACCGTAACGGGAGCGCGCGGACGCCGTTTCAAGCACGCTCCTGTTTTTTTGTGGGGCCATCGTCTGAGCGCGTGAGGTCGGAATGCTGCGTCTTTTGTTGCCTTGGGAAGAAAGAGTTATCTGCTCCTTCTTGAGACCAGTGTGCTACAAGCCACCAGGGCGAGTTTCGAGCAAGGTTGTGTGAGTCGCTAGATTGTTGAAAGGGGAGTGAGAAGACAGGAGGCTCTCAAAAGCCAAAAACGGGACTGCGATCAGTCTAAGATAGGTGAGAAGTGTCTCCGCCCCTGCTCTGCTGGCGTCGGTTGCTGGGGAGTCGATCCGCGCGAGGATATTGAACAGCAAAGCGCTGGGCGCGATGCCCAGCGCTCGCCCAAGATGCAGCGCAGCGGACAACAAGATCCTGCCGCTCACTTCACCCTGACGGCGGTCGAAACGTCAGCTCAGGCGAAACCTCGCTCCCCAGCAGAGCATTCAGCCGTTCCAACACCTCGCCAGTCACACGGCTGGCCGGCTCAACCTCAATAGCCAGCTGAAAGCGCAGATTCAGATTATGGTCTCCACAGATCTTCAACAGCTCAGGCAATACCTCAGCCAGGCTCTGAATCACCCCACTGTCAACCGGAGCCTCGGCCCGCACCAGCGGCGCATAAGTCAGAGGCCGCTCGCGGAGAGTGCTCGCGCTCGCCGCCCCCATGAGCGTGCTCTGCAGTCCGGCATGCACCGCCTCCGGGTGCACAACCAGAATCTTAACCGCTCGCGCCCCAGCATAGTCACAGGGCCAGGGACCAGAGTCAAGGCTGCGCTCTAAGAGGCGCTGCTGAAAAGCATCCTCAATGGCGGCCTGCACGCTCAGCCAGGGCAGTGGCACCCCAAAACGCTCAGCCAGCGCATCGGCGATCGCCCGCGCCGTCGTCTGCTCACCCTGCCAGGCCGCCGGCAGGTTCTCCGGCAGAATCTCACTGGCCGCCAGCGGGTCCCGCGGACGCCGCAAACGCGCCTGCTCGCTCAGCACATCGTCGGCCACCTCTTCGCCCAAAAAGCTACTGCGCCCGCTCAGCAGCCAGAGCTGTCGCCCGCGCACTGCCTCCCGTACCGCCTGCCTGATCGCAGCCGACTCAGCGCGCGGAATGATCAGCGTTTCACTGTAGCCATCGCGCTGCTCTTCAACAACATGACCGCCGGCAAAGTAGGCGTAGAGCCGACTCAGCGGCAGCTCGTCCCCCTCCCACAGGCCTGGCAAAGCCCCAGGCTGCAACAGCTCGGGCGCCAGCGAGGTCAGGCTGGCCTCCTCCGCAAGGACCACCTCTAGCGCTGGATCGCGCAGCACCTCCTCATCAGGGCGCTGACGCCAGCAAGTGCGATAGCTGCGATCGGGCCGCGGCTGGCGAAAGACAAACTGCCCCTGCAGACAACCATTGATCAGCGTCTGCTTGATCGCATTGCGATCGACGATGCGCGGCAGATGCACAAACTGGGCGAAGGCATCCAGCAGGTCCTTGTAGCGCCGCGCCGTCTCTCCCTCTCGCCACAGCTCGTAAGGGCCACCCGGCAGCAGGGCCTCCGCCTCGATCGGCTGCTCGGAGAGGCGCACACGCTCATCGGCCCTGAGCGAGGCGTAAAGATTGCTCCCAGGCTTGATCTGGAACGCCTCCGCTACGTTGCTGGCCGAGAAAGCCACCACAATACAGTAGCTCTCGCGCACCAGCTCCTTGAGGCGCACCTCACTCTCTTTCTTCTCGCGCTCCAGCAGCACCTGACGATTGCTATCGATCTCCTGCTCTTCGCGCTTCAGTCGCTCCTCAACGTCGCACCAGCCCAGATAGCTGCGGATGGCCTCGCGTGCGCCATCCAGCCCGCGTGAATGGGGGGCCACCACGATGATGGCGTTGCGGTAGACGCGCGGCGCCTCGGGGCCGCTTTTCTCGTTGAGGAAGCGCAGGGCCAGCTCCGAGGGACGCTCGGGACGACAGGCCCCCTCGGGTCCCAGGATAACCAGGCGCAGATCGCCATCGTCGTCAACGTCGCGCGGCTCTCGGGGGAGCTTGTGGATATGCACCGAGGGCGGGTAGCTGGCCCTGGACGGGGCAAGATAGGAACAGCTCTCGATCTCTTGCCGCAGGTAGCTCTCGATGGCCTCGGGACTGATGTTCTGGCAGGCGTCATGGTGCATCTGGCGCAGGTTGGGCCTGGCCCCCAGGCGCCAGACCTTCGGCAGGGGCTGGCCTTGCTCCTCCAGGGCCTCCCGCTCACGCCAGGTGCTCTCATCCAGGAACCAGGAAACCTCGGTCCAGCGCTTCAATGCCTCCACCAGGGCGATGCGATCGGGACTCATCTGGCCGATGAGGCGCAGCAGCTCATGCAGGTTGGCGCTTCTGCCGACCGGCTGCGAGTGCAGGAAGGTGGCAAAGACCGCCTGCTCGATCTCGCGGAAGCGCAGCGCGGGAAAGTCACGCTGGATCTGACGCGCCTTCGCTAGCTCGCTCTCCAGGATGGCGCTCCAGGCCTGGCGCCGGCCCTCGTAGGACTCGTTTTCGGCGGTGGTGGCTAGCTCCAGGGCGACCTCCGAGAGGGCGGCGCTATTGGGTGGACCAAGAAAGGCGTTGACGGAGACCAGCGGACAGGCGTCCCAACGGGCAGCGTCGCGCAGGGCCAGGGCAAAGTTGCGCAGGGTGCCGCGGGTCCCCTGAAAGCTCTGCAGGTCGGTCCATTTGCCGTAGAAGAGGTCGATCAGGTCGGGATGGAAGGGATAGCTGGCGGCAACGCGCTCTTCCAGCTGGTGGCGCTGGCGTGCTACCTCTTCGACCAGTGAGGCGATCCCATTGACGGCAAAGATGGCCTGGGAACGAAAGAGGTCGCGATTGCGGATGGAGTCAGGCGTGAAGAAGCGCCGGCGCAGCACCTCGGCGACGTCATCTTTTTCGACGGGCTGAAAAACCGGTTCACGCTGGCGCCCGAGAATCTCTTGCAGCTCGTTGCTCAGCTCGCGCCCCAGCTCGTCGCGCTTGCGCGGATCGCTGGCCAGCAGTGAGACGACCACGGCACAGGTCGGAACTTTGTTGGCAGCCTGCGTCAGGTACTGGAAAAAGTCGCTCATGCGCCAGCGCCAGACGGAGTCGAGGCTCACTTTCTCGCGGACGTAGATGAGCACTTCGTCCATGAGGACAAGGGTGGCATCGCCCTGACGCGCTGGCAGAGAGAGCAGCTGAGTGAGCAGCTCCTCCGCCGGCGGCGTCTCACGCTCGGCGTCCTGGCCGTCGCTGTGGATCAGGCGCAGCCCCTCGCTGCCGGCCAGTTGATAGGCGAGGATGCTCCAGGGATGACGCAGCAGGCGTCGCTCTCCGCCAGGCCCCGGGATTTCTAGCCCCTTCTCGGGGTCAAGCTTGTCGAAGGCCAGGACGGCGATGCGCGCCCGCGGCAGGGCGCTCAGGCTGATGGCGGCCAGAAACTCATCGACGGCGGGCAGCTTGGGGAGCCGCTCGGGCCGACGAGCCAGGTGGTAGAGGGTGATGAGGGTATGGGTCTTGCCCCCGCCATAGTACAGCTCAAGCTGGTAGACGGCGCGGTCGCTGCGCCCGGCCAGGCGCTGCATGACCTCGCGCGCCAGGCGGCGCATGTTTGCCGTCGGGTAGGTCAAGGAGAAGAATTCGTCTGGCTCGCGGTAGAGCGAGTTGCCTCGCTGCATGACGACGTCGTAGAGATCGGCGGCGAAACTGGCCAGGCTGAGATCGCCGCTCAGCAGCTCGTCGCGCAGGCGGACGATCTCATGCCAGGGGCGCCATTTAGGGGTGCCGGTGCTCATGATCGATCTCCTCTCTCCCTTCCTTCCTGCTCACTAGCTTGCTGGATGAGACTGATCACTGTCGCTGTGCTGGACTGCCTCGCTGGCGCCTGCGCCTGACCTGAATTGCCCCATGTAGGGATGAAAGCGGACTGGATAGACGGCCTTCAGGCCAGGGCCAGGCTTCCCATGTGCAGCGCTGGAGGCTCAGACCTGGCTGAACGGCAGACGCAGGCTCGGCAAGCCTTTGCGCATGGCAAGATGATTGCTGATGCTCTCTAGCAGCGAGCGCTCTTCACTGCCCTCGGGGGCCAGCTCGATGAGGGCCTGCAGCAGCGAGCGGAAGAGCGGCTTGTGATCGAGCATCTGACGGTCGAGATAGTCGTTGACGGGACGGACGTCGCCGGTCTTCCAGAGATGCATGAGGTGATGAACCTGATCGATGAGCGGGGGCGGCTCACCGTCTCGGCCACTGACGCTCTGGCCCAGGTGCGGCTGACGGCGCTGCTGCCAGCTTTTGAGGCGCAGACTGCTATTGCTCGCTTCGCTTTCGCTGTCGTCGTCCGCCTCTTCCTCGGGCAGGGCCTCGTCGTCCACGGGAGCAGTTCCGTTGTGACGGCCATTGCCGTTCGGCTGGCTCAGGTTACCGCCGCGGCTGAGCAGGTCGTAGCGCTGCACCAGGTCGCGATCGCTGAGGCCGCAGGAGATGGCGTAGAGAATGCAGGTGCCGCTTGGGACGGCCTTGAAGCCGAAGCTGTAGCGGTGCAGCAGGTAGTAGGCGGTGACATCGTCCAGCTCGCTGATGCTCTCGCCGCTCTGGCTGAGGACGCGCCCGACCATGAAGTCGACGACGATGCGCCGGACCTGGCGCAGGAATTCGCTGACGCTCATGAGCTTTCCCGGCTCGTTGGCCTTTTTGACAACGGGGTAGCGGCTGTAGATCTCCAGAGCCGGACCGGTGGCGGCCCAGATGAAGTCGGGGCCGCGAATGCCGGCGTCCCAGAAGTGATGCAGACGGCTGGTGATGTTCTGGCGCATCTCGTTGAGGACGGTTTTATCCCAGCCGGGCCGGGCGCTCTCGGGCCGCCGGCGACAGACCAGCCAGATGGAGGAGGCCAGAGCGGCGGAGGCGAGGGCGCGCGTGCGGTTGCTCATTTCGGTCTGGATAGGCCAGGAGGCGACGACGACAAAGCCGGCGCGGATGAGGGCCGAGACAAGGGTCTCCCAGGCTTCGGGCTGCTTGTGGGCGAAGACGATGACCAGGCGCCCATCGGGCCGCAGGGCGCGATAGCTGGCCTGGAAGGCGCGGAACATGCCGTCCTCGTAGGCGGCGCGCGAGCGCTGGCTGTCGCCGCCGAAGCGGCTGGCGTCGTCGATCAGCTCGCCGTCGTTCTGGTCGTAATCCCATTTGGGTGAGAGGGGCGCGGCGAACACGGCGTCGATCTCAGGGCTGAGGCCGTGCAGGCTGCGCCGCAGCCAGACGTAGAAGAAGTCCATCAGATCGGCGTAGGGGATGGCATCGTAGTAGGGCGGGTCGGTGACGATGAGGTCGACCGGCTCTATGCTTACCTGGGTAGCGGAATGCCGCAGAATGCGTGGCGCAGTCGGGCTATGCCGGCAGGCTGCCAGAGCATGCTCAAGGTAGCGGGCCAGCCACTCTAT
>NZ_JADGIA010000142.1 GCF_019683635.1 Thermogemmatispora sp.
GGAGGTTAATGCCTGTTTTGTGACCAAAGATGTCACCTTTTCCGCGAGCATGGCGTATCAGGAAGAGGATGACCGTTTCGCCTTGGTCAATCAAGCAGGCTCTCAGGGAAGAGAGATCTTACTGTCTGAGATGTGCCAATGACAAGAAATTCATGAAGAGGAGGTCTTTACATGAGTAAGGCAGCAACGCTAGTGGCGCTTGCCTCGGCTCTGGAACAGAAGGACTACCAGCAAGCCGCCGCCTACCTCGCTGACCACTTCGTGTATTACGGGACTGGCACGCAGCATCTCAGCAAGCCTCAATTTCTGGAGCTGCTGCAGGCGCTTCAGAGCGCTCTTCCCACCCTACGCTTCCACCTGCAACATTTGTGTGAGACTGAGAACCGTGTGACCGCCCATCTCCAGCTCGCGAGCCTGCCCGTCCGGCCTTTCACTACCGAGGGTGGTCTGAGTCCCATAGCCGGGGCAGGCCGCAGTAAAGCGCATGATCCGCTGGAGGCCGGACTGGAGTGCACCTTTGAGGGGACTTTCATCACCAGTCTTCGAGTCAAAGCCCCACCTCAGCAGAGAGCTGAGGAGGACACGCTGCGCGCGCTAGGAGCCGCGCTTCGCCAGAGCTAAGGGGGTGCGTTGCAGGACGGTGCTGGCAACGAGAGCCACACCAGGCCACGCCAGCGGAGGAAACTGGGGCCACTGCAGTGCCGGAGCTTCCTCCGCCCCATCTAGGCCAGCCTGGCCTCACTGCCCTGTATGTTGCTTCCCCTTCGGTTGCCCTCGCCTTTTTTCTCCGCTGGGACTCAGGCGATCCCTGCCGCCACGACCCCGCTCATCGTGCCAATGAGCAGAGTATGCCCCACCAGTGTGGGTGTGGCAAAACGCGAGGTTGGCTCAATGGAGAGACGAGCACGGACCGCCCCCGTCTGGCGATTGAGAGCGTAGAGCGCCCCCGTGCGATCGACAACGTAGACGGTATTCCCGCCCACGATAGGTGAGCCGTTGATGTTTGCTGGCGCCTGCCAGCCGCGGATCAGGCGCGGACCACTGGCGACGGTCACCTGGAGCACGCCAAGTGAGCAAGGGATATACATGACATTGTCGACGCGCGCCGCTCCACCATAGGCATCACAGAGCTGCTGCTCCTGAAGCTGCCCCCCTACACCACCCAGAGCATTGGCCCGCAGTAGATAGGCAATCCCCGATTTGCCGGCGATGAAGAGCAAGCCGTTGGGCAGCAGAACCGGCCCCAAGGAGCTGAGGTCAAGATCGGCGGCGTTATCGCTGGCCCACTGCGTAGGAGCAAAGCCATCCTCAAGCTGGAGGGTGGGGGAGAGACGCAGCACCGAGTCGCTATGATCCCAGGCGCCCGAGGTAACAGCGCCATTGCCTACCGAGACATAGAGATTACCGGCGCCATCGACCGCCGGTCCAGCGGGGGCCCAGATCCCTCCTTCGCGGGGCGTGGGCACGGTAAAGGTCAGCATGGGTGCCCGCGGGTTGGTGGTAGGCACTGCGACCACACGCCCACGATAATCGCCACAGTCGCCATAAAGCCCTCCATAGGCGACATAGATGCGCCCATTGGCCAGGGCCAGAGCAGCCCGCTGCTGGTGGACACGCGGATCAGCGCCCGGCGGATCAATGCCGCGACTGAATTTGAGAGCTCCGCTGTCGGCATCCACTCCGACGAGCAGATGGCGCGGCCCGCTTACCTCAGCTACGGCAAAGATCAGGTTGGTGGCTGGATCATAGACCGGCGTGCCAGTGATGCCCAGAGGATCAATGTTTCCACAAGGAAGGGTCGAGAGCGGTACGGGCGTTCCAACGCTGGTACGCCAGATCACGCTGCCTTTGTTCAGGTCAAGAGCGTAGAGAGAGTCGCCTTCGGTTGCCACGATGACCCGCCCATGCACAACGAGAGGCTCGGCATAGACCGCTCCGTCTAGATGGGCGGTCCAGAGCGAGATCAGGCGCGTCGGATCAGGCACGCCGGCTATGTAGCCGCTACGGGTGTTGTCTCGATGGTAGGTGGTCCAGTCTGTGCCTCCCCCGGTTGCCGCCGGCACTGTGGCCGTGACACCAGTGGTCGGCGTGGAAAGGGAAAGAGGCGAGGCAGTCGGCGTAGCTACACCACTCGCTGGATTCCCTCCACAGGCGACAAGCAGACCAAGGAGCAACACGCATAGCGCCAATCCCCTAGGCATCCACGGCCAGCGCCAGTGCGCTCTGACTCCGCTGCACCAGATCCTTTCTCTCATGAGTTGACAAGAATCTCTTCTTGTCACGCCAGCTCCTCTTTCCCGATCTGCGTGTGTTGTTGTGGACATAAGCCTTTCTCCTCAGTGAGAGAGTTTTTTCATGGAGCATTTCATCTTTCAAACTGTCGAAGATGTATTAATCCTTTGATTTAGAGTAGCAAACTATCTTTTGCGAAGTCCGAAATAGCAGTATATTCCAATTCATCTACCAGGCAGAGCTGGTACTTTCGAGCAGGTAGGTAGAAGCTACTCTTGACGCAGGCAAGCAAATATGCTACCATGCATAACGTATCGCAGTGCGATAGGTTGCGCGATACAGTATCACACGGCGGAATACCTGGAGTGACAGGACCTCGTCGTTCCTCTCCATCTGTATCACGCGCGGGAGTTGGCCCTTTAACGGAGCCTGGCATGGCCCCGGGTCAGGGTGCGCAACCTGGCCCGCCAGGCAAGAGACCGGTAGAGGGTCGTTTTTTAACTGCTCGCGCGTGGCGTGTCGCGACACTGGCCCTTCTCAATCAGCTTGCAGCACATCGTTTCTTCTTCAACCCCACTCCATCGCCGTCGGTGGCGATGGCAGCAAGCGTCAGACAGAAAGGACAAAGCAGTCATGAGCAACCTCGGCTTTGAGAACACCGACACCATCCTGATGGAGGAGCGGCTCTTTCCCCCATCCCCCGAAGTCGTTGAGCGGGCCAACATCATGGCCTACATGAAGTCCAAGGGCTTTGAGAACTATGAGGACTTCTATCGCTGGTCGCTGGAGCATCGCGAGGAATTCTGGAACGA
Source organism: Thermogemmatispora sp. (assembly GCF_019683635.1). Classification (GTDB taxonomy): domain Bacteria; phylum Chloroflexota; class Ktedonobacteria; order Ktedonobacterales; family Ktedonobacteraceae; genus Thermogemmatispora. Next base: position 3,045 of record NZ_JADGIA010000142.1, read on the forward strand.
CATGGCGCGCGAACTGCACTGGTTCCAGCCCTGGCATACCACTTTCCAGTGGACAGAGAAGCCCTTCTTCCAGTGGTTCGTTGGCGGCAAGTTCAATATCGTCTACAACTGCCTTGACCGCCACATGCAAACCTCTACACGCCAGAAGGTGGCCTATTACTGGGAGGCCGACGATGGCTCCAGCCGCACGCTGACGTACGAGGATCTGTACGTGCTGACCAACCGCCTGGCCAAGGCCCTCCAGAACCTCGGTGTCAAGAAGGGCGATCGCGTTGCTATTTACATGCCTGTCACTCCCGAGCTGGTCGCCGCTATGCTGGCCACTACCCGCCTGGGCGCTATTCATACGGTGGTCTTCGGTGGGTTCGCCGCGAGCGCTCTGGAGGAACGCATCAACGATGCTCGTGCTAAGGTGCTCATCACCGTCGACACGGCCCATCGTGGGGGAAAGCTGATTGAGTACAAGAAGATCTGTGATGAGGCGCTTGCCAATACTCCCACGATCGAGAAGGTGATCGTCTTCAAGCGCGAGGGCACCGAGGTCCCGATGCAGGCCGGACGCGATCTCTTCGCCGATGAGCTGCTCCAGGATATCCCCAACGATACAGTGGTGCCGTGCGAGGAGACGGATAGCGAGGATCTCCTCTACATCCTCTATACGAGCGGCAGCACTGGCAAGCCCAAGGGCGTGGTCCACGTCCACGGTGGCTACGCGGTCGGCGTCTACACTACGACGAAGTTCGTCTTCGATATCAAGCCCGACGACATCTATTGGTGTACCGCCGACATTGGCTGGGTCACCGGCCACAGCTATATCGTCTATGGTCCCCTGCTGAACGGCGCTACCGGCGTCCTCTTCGAGAGCACTCCGCAGTATCCCGCCCCCGATCGCTACTGGAGCGTGGTCGAGAAGTATAAGGTGACCATCATCTACACTTCGCCCACAGCGATCCGTGGCCTGATGCGCTTCGGCGAAGAGTGGCCAGCCAAGCACGATCTGTCCAGCCTGCGCATTCTGGGCACCGTCGGCGAGCCGATCAATCCCGAGGCCTGGATGTGGTACCGCCACAACATCGGGCGCGATGCCTTGCCAATCATGGATACCTGGTGGCAGACGGAGACGGGCATGATCCTGATCAGCCCGACAGTGATCCTGCCGCTGAAGCCGGGCAGCGCCACCCGTCCGCTGCCGACCATCGATGCAGCGGTGGTCGATAAGGATGGCAATCCTGTCGAGACCGGCAAGGGCGGCTTCCTGATCATTCGCCATCCCTGGCCGTCGATGATGCGCACGATCTACGGCGATCCGGCCCGCTATCGCACCTACTGGGAGACAATCCCCGATGTCTACTTCGCGGGCGATGCGGCCACGATCGATGAGATCGGCTACTTCCGTATCCAGGGCCGCGTCGACGATGTGATCAAGGTGGCTGGCCATCGCCTGGGTTCGATGGAGATCGAGTCAAGCCTGGTCAGTCATCCGGCTGTGGCCGAGGCCGCCGCGATCGGCAAGCCCGATCCAGTCAAGGGCGAGCATATCAAGGTCTTCGTGATCTTGAAGGCCGGCAATGAGCCGTCGGAGGCGATGGCCCAGGAGCTGAAGCAGCACGTCCGCACGAACGTCGGCCCCATCGCCACACCCGATGAGATCGAGTTTGTGACTGCGCTGCCGAAGACCCGCTCCGGCAAGATTATGCGCCGCGTCCTGCGCGCCCGCGAGCTGGGCCAGCCGTTGGGCGACGTGACAACGCTGGAGGCCTAGCCTCCCCGCTCGGCTTCTACACCTGCCGGCAACCCGGTGAGACAGACGAGTAGAAGCAGCGAGCAAGAGCGACCGGGTAGTGGAATGACTCTGCCCGGTCGCTCTTTTTACTTTTGTTGGCAATGGTGAGCCTGCCTAATCTGCACCAGAGAGTTCGGGAACGCCCAGTCCCGGCGCGCGCAGCTCAGAGGTAGTGGCCTCGGGATAGTAACGCTGCAAGAGTTCCAGGCCGATGCTGGCGCGCCGCACACGCTCGCGCGAGAGGGCGACGACGGTGGCTTCCAGATGGCCGCCGCTGGGGTAGACATCGGGGGCGTTGCGCAGTCCAAATTTGAGGTAGACCGGGGCGGCAATCCGCACCAGCTCGGCAATTTCGTAGTGACGCACGAAGCCACCGAAGTCGTCGGGAGCTTCGACGTAGACATCAAGCGGCATGTCGGTTGCTTGCCGAATGGCCGCCAACTGCGCCAGCGAGAGATCGGTCGGCGTATTCAGGGTGCAGCCCCCAAGCTGCTCCATGACGCGCGCCGCCGCCGGGTTGGCTGTGCCGATCTGGACGGAGAGCTTGAAGACGAAGTTCGGCGGTAGCGCACCTGCTTTCTTCATCTCGCCGGCAACCCACAGGAGTCCCTCGTCGGCCACCAGCACCGAGCGGATGCCCAACTGAGCAGCGCGACGGATATCCTCCAGGGCATAGAGGAGCTGGTCCATGCCCCGCTGCCTGGCTCCAAGGTTGCGCCCTGAGCGGCTCCAGAACTGGGCGCCTGTATCCCAGCCGGCGCGCGGGCCGACAAAGAGGCTGACTTCAATACCCATCTCATGCCCCAGACGAGCCATCGCTTGAATTTCATCGCGGCGCAGCAACATAATGCCGCTGCCTTGAGAGACGCGATGGACGCGCACACCATATTCACGCGCCGCTTCGCGCACGGCCTCCAGAGCCGCTGGTCCCTCCACACTGGGGATCTCGACGCGATACTGGGCTCCATCGGGGAAACGCTTGGAGGAGGTGGGCAGATCGTGCGCGTCACCCGTCGGCAAACCTAGCCGTCGCAGGAAGGCGCGCGTCTCCTGCATCAGCTCAGCCATTGTTTTGCGCTCCTGTCCTTACTGCTTGCTCTCTATGACATGAGGTCGCTCGTTTGTCTATTTGCTTGCTATGCGCGACTATACTATCCCGGCCTATTCGGACATGCCGCGTACGGGGAGACCCTCCCAGGCACGGCGCAGCTCTCCACCAGGATCGTCTTCGACGCGACAATGCAGATCAAAGATCATGGTGGCCCGCCTCTCGGGCGTATAGGGCGGCCAGTCCGGCAGGTCAGGAGCTGCAGGCACACCGTTGCGGGCGAAGGCCAGCCAGGCGCCGCTCATCCTGGCGGCCAACTCCTGCAGCTCCGGCTGCAGACCCTCGGTGGCGCCCAGGAAACGCCGCGCCGGCTCCAGGTTGTCGAAGACAAAGGGGATCTCCAGGGCGTGACAGGATTTGAGCCTGCCATCGAGGATCGGCGTCTCCCAGGTGAAGAGATACATGTAAACGGGCGCTGCACCCTGGGCAGCTTTACGCTCGGCCAGGCGAATGGAGTTGATACGCATCATGGCATCGCTCACAAGAGCCGCATAGCGCTCCGCCGGCGTCCGATCGGGATAGGCACGTGCGTAAGCCGTCAGCAAGCGCTCAGCAGCTTCTTTGTCCCTGACCAGCAGCTGGACCCGCTGACGCAAGCCCTCCTCATCAAGGGCGCCAAGCTGAGCATCTCCCAGCAGGAAGAGGGTGGCTTCATCTTTGTTGGTGCCAATGATGAGCGGGACTTGCGCGGAGATGGCTGGCGCCTGGGGATCAAAGGGATGCTGCGGAAGAATCTGGCCATCGACGACTGGCCCCCAGGGGCCGAGAGCATTGGGGTTGACAGCGTCGTTGACTTCGATGAGGCGCTGCGTTGGGACCTCGTGCAACTGCTCTCTATTGGTGCGTGAGATGCCCAGGGCTTGAAGGAGGCGTTCGGCGCGCTCGCTGGCCTTTTCGCGCGTGGCCATGCGCAGGGCTGGCCCGCTTTGGACAATGGCGCGCCGAAAGAGGCCAGCGGCAGAGGGCATGGCCATCAGAACGCTGACTTTGGCACCGCCGCCCGATTCACCGAAGATGGTGACGTTCTGGGGATCTCCCCCAAAGGCTTCGATGTTGTCACGCACCCACTCTAGAGCTGCGACGAGATCGAGCATGCCTACGTTACCGGACTCGGCATAGTCATCACCAAAGAGGTCGGCCAGGTGCAGGTAGCCAAACGGCCCTAGACGATGATTGACAGTGACGACAACGACGTCGCCACGTCGCGCAAGGTTGGTGCCGCGATAGAAGGCTGCCGAGCCAGAACCCATGCTGAAGCCACCACCGTGACACCAGAAGAGTACGGGACGCTTGCGGCCATCGGCAATCGCCGGCGTCCAGACGTTGAGGAAGAGGCAGTCCTCGCTTTCTTCTTCGCGTCCTGCCTCGCCAATGATGGCCCGGAGACGCTTCATCCCTTCGGGTGGCTGCGGACAGGCCGGACCATACTTGAGGGCATCGCGGACCCCAGTCCAGGGTTCCGGCTTTGTCGGCGGGCGGAAGCGGTTGCGTCCTCCCGTCGGCCCACCATAGGGAATGCCCTTGAAGGTTGCGACATCGTGGATGGTGGTCCCTCTGACTTTTCCGGCAGAGGTTTCGACGATGAGATCAGCCATCGCTTAAGTGCTTCCTTTCGTTCGATATCGTACTCTACAGATCTGCCTCTTTTCTTCCTTCCCTACGTTCCTAGGGAAACAGACTGGCTCTACTCATTCCTCTTTCCACCGGAGGGCCGATCATGCCGCTACCAGCCCCGGAGCGGGACAGGAGCCGGCGGCAAGCGATCGAGGCCGTGTGCTCGTTTGCGGGGGTTGACTGGGTAAGAGGTAGCGGGGACGAATGCATTGAGTAGCGGCACTTGTCTGATGTACCATTAGAACATGCCGACCTCTCATCTTCTGGCACCTGTCAGGTCAGGCGGTGGCCCTGTCACAGCAACTATACGTTACGTGGCCATTGAACGTCAAGCCGCGTCAAGAAATGGAGGAAGGTCATGGAGATTGTACCTGGCATTTATCGCCAGGAAGCCTACATCGGCAAGAAGCTGATGGCCCATCACTTGATCGTTGGAGAGCGCTCGCTGCTGGTCGATGCGGGCACACCCGAGCTGGCTCGCGAGGTGCTTATTCCCTGGCTCGCGGAACGGTTGGGTGACCCCGCCCGCCTGGATATGATCCTGGTGACGCATGGCGATGTCGATCACTTCGGCGGTCTGGAGATGCTGCGTGCTGCCTGCCCGCGTGCGTTGACGCTGGTGCCGGCTCTCGATCGGCACTGGATCGAGGACGCGGAGGCGATCTTCCGCGAGCGTTACGATGCCTATCATGCTGATCATGGCCTGACCTATGTCCCGGAGATGACGCAGACGCTGCGCTCCTGGCAAGGGAATCCGATTCCAACGGCGCTCGGCCTGACCGGCGGCGAGGATATCCGGTGCGGGCCGGAGCTGATGCTCCAGGTGCTCCACGTGCCCGGCCATACGCCAGGCCACCTGATGCTGTGGGAACCCCGCCGGCGCGTGGCGATTATCGGCGATGCTCTCAACGGCGCTACCCAGATCGATCGCGATGGCGCTCCGACGGCTCCTCCTCCCTATACCGACCGCGATATCTATCTCACCTCGATTCAGACGATCGCTTCCCTGCAGCCGGCGATCCTGCTCACCGGCCATTTCCCCATCATGCGCGATCAGGAGGTGACCACCTTCCTACAGGCCAGCCGCGATTTCGTCTTGCGCACCGATGCCGTGCTAGCACGCCTGCTGGCCGAGGCCACAGAGCCGTTGACGCTCGCTCGCTTGATTGAGCTGACCGACCCTTTGCTCGGCCCCTTTGGCTTTCCACCCGATCTGGAGTATGCACTGGAGGCGCATATGCGCTGGCTGGAGCGCTACGGACGTGTGCGCCGCCTTCAGCGCGAAGGGGTTGTGGCCTGGGAGGCCGTCCGAGGCTAAGCTTTAGGGTTCGGCCTTGTTTTTCGTCGGGTCCACTTCCCCCTGCCGCTTGACAGAGGGACCAGAGAGAGCGAGGCAGTCACCACGACGGGGACTCATCTGAGGGACAAGGGCGAGTCTGAACCAGGCTTACCAAGTGAGTCCACCAGTCGGCCTGTTTTGTTGACTCGCAGGCAGCCAAGGACAACGAGGTCGCTAGTCCAAACTCCCCGCCAGGGGAAAGGAAGAGGAGCGAAGCTATGGGAATGCTTTCCGGTCGCCTGGCGTTAGTCACCGGTGCTGGCATGGGCATCGGCCAGGGCATCGCCGTCGAGCTGGCGCGCCAGGGCGCTAGCGTTGGTATCCACTATGCTCACAGCGAAGAGGGTGCCCGCGAAACGCTGGCACGCATTGAAGCTTTGGGTGGCAAAGCGGTTGCCGTCAAGGGCGATCTGGCCCAGGTGGCCGACTGCCGCCGCGTCGTCGACAAGGTTGCTGAGGCCCTGGGCGGCCTGGACATTTTGGTCAATAACGCTGGGGTCACCCGCGCCGACGATTTCCTCAAAATCAGCGAAGAGACCTATAACGAAGTCTTCGATCTCAATATGCGTGGCTACTTCTTTTGCGCTCAGCAGGCCGTGCCCTATATGCTGAAACGTGGCGGTGGCTCGATCGTCAATATTACCTCGATTCATGGCTACGCCGGCTTTCCGCGCCATTCGGCCTACGCTGCCACCAAGGGGGCCATCATAGCCTTCACACGCGAGCTGGCCATCGAACTGGCCCCGCAGCGCATCCGCGTCAACGCCGTTGGCCCCGGCATTATCGAGGTCCCCCGCTATTTCGCCATCCCGGGCTACACCCGCGAGTTGGGCAATACCCTCGTACCTTGGGGACGCGTCGGTCACCCCGAGGATATCGGACCAGCAGTCGCTTTTCTCGTCTCAGATGCCGCCGAGTTCATTACGGGCCAGGTGCTCTTTGTCGATGGGGGCACCACCGCTCGCATGGGTCTATGGTGGGATCAGGGAGATACCCCTCAGTAGCCGAGCTTTCAGCGCTGGCCCCTGGCGCAACGCGGCCCCTGGAGCCAGCGCTGAAGGTCAGCAAGCAAGGAGCAGGCTGCCTTTCCTGCTCCGCTCTCCTCTTCCCGCCAGGATCTTCGCCTTGTCTGCTTCTGGTTTCGCCTGTCATCACGAATGTGATAAAGCTCACCCGCAACGCTCTTCGAGGAGAGACTGGCCCACGCTCCTGCTTCTGAACGCAAGATCGATGGGATGGCATTTTTACAAAAAGTGACCTATAGTTCATAGATAGGGGGAGAAAGAGAGCCAGCGCACCTTGTTGACCCGTTCAGTGCAACAGCGGTCGATCTGGCACCTCTACCCCAGCGCGACCGTGACCTACCCATTGATCATCACAGGATAGCAGGAGAGACAGGAGAGCATGACCCGTAACAACACAGGGCCGCTGCCAGGCACCCAGCTGGAGCAGCGGCAGACTGCAACTGAGATGGCAACAGCCGCAGCACGCTCCGTTGATGCTCAAGCTGCAACCATTATCGGCTGGATTCTACAGGGCGGCGTCCTGGTGAGCGCCGCCATTATTGTGATCGGTGTCGCTTGGCTCTTTCTGCAGCCTGGCGGCCCAGGGACGACGAGTGTGGCCCGGTTTCCTCACTCGCTTCCCGACCTGCTGACTGGTTTGCTCCAATGGCAAGCCCCTGCGCTCATCGTGCTTGGCCTGGTGGTGCTGATCGCCACTCCAGTGCTGCGCGTCGCTACCTCGATCGTCGCTTTCGCTTTAGAGCGCGACGCCCGCTATGTACTGATTACGCTGGCCGTCCTCCTGATTTTGCTCTATAGCCTCTTCTTTGGCGACCGGGGCACCAGCAGCACCCATCTCAGCAGCCTGGCCCATTTCCAGTTTTCCGCCCTCGTCTTCGCTCTGATTTTCTGCGGCTCGGTGGTTGCCGGCCTCCTCGGCTCCCTGATCGGCCTGGGCGGCGGTGTCTTGATCGTGCCTTTGCTGACGCTGGCTTTCGGGCTGCCAATCAGCTTCGCCATTGGTGCCAGCATCATCTCAGTGATCGCCACCTCCAGCGGCGCGGCAGCAGCTTACGTGCGCGACCGCATCACGAATATGCGTGTAGGCATGTTTTTGGAGCTGGCCACCACCACAGGAGCCATCAGCGGCGCATTCCTGGCCGGGCTGCTCGCTCCCGGCGTCCTAGGAATCATCTTCGGCATCATCCTGTTGCTATCGGCCTTGCCCACGCTCTTCAAAATAGGCGAAGAGCTGCCCTCTGGCGTGCAGAACGACTGGCTGGCAGCCCACCTGAGTCTGGCAAGTAGCTATCCCGATGAGCATCTCGGGCGCGAGGTAAGCTATCAGGTGACGCGTACTCCCCTGGGCCTGCTCCTCATGTTTCTGGCTGGGGTTATCTCGGGCCTGCTGGGCATTGGCAGCGGCGCCTTTAAGGTGCTGGCGATGGATGTGGTGATGCGCCTGCCCCTGAAGGTCTCGACGACAACGAGCAACTTTATGATCGGCGTGACGGCAGCGGCCAGCGCCGGCATCTACTTCGCCCGCGGTGATATCCCCCCCCTGGTGGCTGCTCCGGTCGCGCTGGGAATTCTCCTCGGGGCCTTGATCGGCTCCCGCCTGCTCTCGCGCTTGAGCAACCGTGTTATCCGCCTGGTCTTTCTACCAGTGATTGTGGCGACCGCGGTGGAGATGATTCTCCACGGTCTGGGGATCGGGGGCATTTAGCCACAGCCCCATTGGTCCACCACCACCGCGCAGGTGCAGCAGCCAGCATCTCAGCCCAGCCCAGGCCGAGCGCCTTGCTTGAGCTGGGCCTTTGATTCTCAGCCAGGCCCGCTGATACGCTGATTGGTGATTACCAGGAGCGCCCGCCCCGCCACCAACGGTGGAACATGAATGCTGGTACGTGCGCATCCTTCGGGCCATGCCAGCAAGGCGATCTCCGCCCGCAGATTTGCTGATCTTCCACTGCTGGTAGCGCAAGCAATGGTCTTGCAGTCTCCCTATGCTGTATGCTGTTTGCAAGCAAGCAATGAGAACTGAGGAAAGGTTACTGTGCAGGCTTCTTCCAGACCTTCGACAAGCCAGCGCCGCAGCAGACAGAGCCTGGCGGGCCTGGCCCCACTTGGAGCCTCTTGCCTCTGGGGAGGCATGTACGTTGTGAGTCGTGCCAGCTTTGGCGCCATTCCTCCCATCACGTTAGGACTGCTGCGCCTTTTGTTGGGAGGCGCTGCTCTCTGGCTGGTACTGCGTCTGAGCGGTCCTCGGGAGCCTCTCCCTCGTGAGGAACGCTGGCGCCTGCCCTTGCTTGGCTTGTGCATCGCCGCTACGATCACGACGCAGTTCATGGGGACCGATCTGGCCAGCGCCCATGATGGAGCGCTGTTGACCACGATCACGCCCCTTTTCATTGTACCTCTGGCCTGGCTCCTGCTCGGCGAGCGCCCACGCTGGCGCGTTGTTGCCGGTACCCTGCTGGCGTTGGCTGGCGTGGTGATCATTGTTGGTAGTGAGCAGGGAAGCGGCTTGAGTGCGCAGGCCCGTTCGCTGCTCATTGGTGATGGGCTGCTGATTATCTCGGCCTTGTTCTGGGCCTTGTTCACTGTGCTCGGGACGCCGCTGGTACGCAAGCACTCAGCCCTGGTGGTCACGACCTACGGCACGCTCTGGAGCCTGGTCTTTTTTGCTCCTCTGGCCCTCTGGGAACTGGCTCAGCACCCTGCTCTTTCTCTCTCGCCCGCCTCGCTGGCGAGCGTACTTTACCTGGGACTGGGCGCGACAGCTCTCGCCTGGTTTCTCTGGTACCGCGGTGTGGAGCGGCTGCCCGCCGGAGTGGCTGCAATTTTCTTCTTCGCCCAGCCCCTGGTTGGCGGTTTGCTGAGCGCACTCTTGCTGCAGGAAGCCCTGGGACCTGGCTTCTGGCTCGGGGGCCTGGTGCTGGCATTGGGGATCATACTGGCTTCGCTCTGAGTCCGAAGAGCCTGACAGCCTCTTCCAGCAAGTACTCTCGCAACTCGTACCCGAAAAGGGTGCCTCGTTGATATTCCACGCCCGAGATGTCGGGGTTCTGGAGCAGTTGGGTGTTGAATTTGACGTGTTCAACCGTTCTCAAGGAGACCGGCGCATATCGGCAGAGACGGTTCACCCAAGTAACGACGTTTTCGACCCGGCTCTCCAGGGAAGGGGGCAAGCCTTTGTCCCGCAACCCCTGCCCGTCTCCCGCCCCGCAGGCGCGACAGGACCGGCTGCCGTGCCGAGCGTTCTTCCCGCAGCCGTCGCATTTCTGCGGATTCCGGTTCAGGAACCGCGGCTTGCGGTAGCGCGTCTTGCGGTTCCTCCTGGCCCGGCGCAGAGCCCGGCGTTCCGCGAGCGCCTGCCGGACCTGCTTGCCCCAGTGGTGGATCTCCGCCGCCCAGACGACGAGACGACGATTCGGCCCCGCCTGGCGAACTCAGCCACCAGGGCCATCCCCGTGGTCTCCGAACCGGGATCGCACTTCACCACGACCGGCTGAACCTCTCTCCCTTGCCTGTCCCTTAACATGATCGTGAAAGGATACCTCCGCAGGATCGCCGCCTGGCCGGCTTGTAGGAGCATCCGGGCCCGGGCGGGACTACACGGCATGAGCGGCCGCTTGTCCTTTCCTACGACCAACACTCGCTGCTGCAAGGCTGACGCCTCCTTCCTCGTCCCGGGCTTGTGCCCCAGGACGGTCAAGTGAGCCTCGCCGACGTTCTCCCGGCTTGTTCTGCGAACGGCACTGGCTTCAACCCCGTACACCTGTTTCACCGCCCGCGACAGGGCCTGGAGCTGGCTCACGCACCCC
>NZ_JADGIA010000143.1 GCF_019683635.1 Thermogemmatispora sp.
GAGATGGTGAGTGAAGTAGCAGAGCTGCGCAAGCGGCTGGAAGAGGAGTACATTGCCGGGCGGCGAGCGCTCTACGCGCCGGCGATCGGCTGGTCGAAGCATGCCTTTATCGAGGCTCGCCTGCGCAACATGGAGCGTTATCATCAGCGGCTCTGCGAGCTGGTGGGGCCGGAGCAGGCGCTGGAGCTGGTCTTTGAGGTCTTTGAGCGTGGCGATAGCCTGCTGCCGGAGCGAGCGGGAAGCCAGGGGCAGGACCAGAGCCAGGGGCAGGCCCCAGCGGCAGCGGAGGAAGCGGCGGCGGCGACTATAGCCGCCCCCTCAACAGAGGCGGTGCGCCTGGAGCAGGCTGGTCACCCCCTGGCGCTGCGCAGCGAGGAAGGCGGGGAGACGGAGCCGCTGCCGGCCATTCAGGAGCGTGGAGCGCGTGACGAGGACGAGCCGGATGAATCCAAGACACTCTGGCTGCTGGCCAGCAGCGCCGGATCGACCTCCGACCTGCTCTATCTCTTCTATGCCGCCGACGAGCAAGAAGCGCAGGCCCTGGCCCAGGAGTGGTTACGCCAACTGGCGCCCTGGGTCAAATTGCGGGCCTTGCAGCCTCTGCCCACGGGCCTGACCCTCGTTCATGGCCACTATCGCGGCCTCATCCACCTCCGCCCCGACGGCAGCCTGGTCGAGGGCCAGTATTTCCTGGCGGCGGAGAGCCTGGCCAGTCAAGAGAGCGAGCCAGTGGGTCAGGCCGCCAGTTCCTAGCAGATTGTTCATTCCTTTCCTTTTCGATTCCGCGGGTGATCTCGTCCCTGGACCTCTCTATCCCTTGAGTCGAGGGCGATGGGCAGCGGCTACGCACCAGCCGTCTCCTCCCATCGCCCTTTCTCATCGCCCCATCATCAGCAGAGGCTGAGCGCCGCCGGCCACCAGGATCGCCGCCCCGCCCCGTCAGCCAGGATGAACCGACAGAGGAAGGAGGCGGGCCACACACCAGCAAAGAGCGCCTGCAGAGCGTCAAGCCAGCCAGCAATCAGGCAAGCCTGACGCAGTGACGCTCCGCCTGGCTGCGATGACCCGGCTCATCCACAACAGCCACACAGTCAGTCAGACTCAGCCCACCCGAGCCTGGGACGTCGACGGCAGCCCGGCCAGCGCCGCGCGCAATGTCTCCTCCACCACCGCCGCCAGCGCCGCAATAAAGTGCGGCTCTACATTCAGCGACTCGATGCGCGCGAACTGCAGTCCGGCCTGCTCGGCCTGCTCCCGCGCTCCCACATCGATATCGTAGAGGATCTCCAGATGGTCAGCCAGAAACTGCACCGGCGCCATCAAAACATGCGTATGGCCCGCCGCCTTCAGCTCCGGCATCACATCGGCGAAATCCGGCTTCAGCCACTCCTCCGGCGTATGCCCGGCGCTCTGGTAGCAGAAGAGCCAGCGCTCAGACGGCAGACCCACCCGCTCGGCCACGGCTGCCGCCGTCTCCTTGAGGGCCGCAATGTAGCCCGGCTCGCCATCCACCACGCGCTTCGGCATACTATGGGCCGTAAAGAGCACCGGCACCCGCGCACGCACCTCCGGCGGGAAGCGATCCAGCGCCTGGCGCACCCGTCCCGCCAGCGCCTCGATAAAATCGGGCTGCAGATGCCAGTCCTCAGCCACCTTCACCAGCAGATCAGAGCGCCCCAGGCGCGCCGCCGCCTCCGTGAGCGCCTGAATATAGCCGCCCATAATAATCGGCGAATACTGCGGCGACATGATCAGGCCGATCAGCGCCTGAGCGTCCGCCGCCGCCTCGGGCACCACATCGGCCACAAACGGCGGCGAGAAGCGCATCCCCGCCACCACCTGAAAGCGCGGCCCCGCCGGATGGCGCCGATTCAGCTCCTCCTCCAGGGCCGCCGCCTGCTGCTGCGTAATCTGAATCAGCGGCGAACCTCCGATCAGCTCGTAGCGGCGCCGAAACTCCTCAACCAGCTCCGGCTCGGGCTTGCGCCCTCCACGCACATTCGTCATATAGGTCTCAACATCATCGAGAGTGGCCGGCGAGCCATAGGTCATCAAGACCACGCCGACACGCTTGACGCTCTCCATCGCAGTCTATCCCTCACTCTTCTCTTGAGATCAGTCTCAGCTCTCTCATCATTCAGTGCCGGCCTCAGACAGTCGGGAGCCTTGAGCGACCTCTTGCCGCAGCGCTCATCAGCCGACTGTCGACCGGGAAACCAGGAGCGCGACCAGTGGGAAGTGAGCCGCTGAACCTCTGCCCCCAGGCGGCAGCGCCCGGGTCGGTCAGATCAGGTCAGGTTCTCGTCAGCGGCGACGCGTCTCCTCATGCACAAAATCGACGAGCCGGCGCAGTACAGAGGGATCGGCCTCCGCCGGCACGCCATGCCCCAGATTAAAAATGTGGCCAGGCCGGCCAGCGGCCCGACGCAGCACGTCGCGCGCTCCCTCTTCAAGAATCTCCCAGGGCGCCAGGAGCAGCACCGGATCAAGATTGCCCTGGATACCGCGCTCGTAGCCAATGCGCTCCCAGGCTGCGTCAAGATTGACCCGCCAGTCCACGCTGATCACATCGCCACCCGCCTCGGCCAGCAGCTCCAACAGCGCGGCGTTGCCCGTCCCGAAATGAATGCTCGGCGTACCCGTCTCCTTCACTGCCGCAAAGATGCGCTGGCTGTACGGGAGCACATAGCGCCGATAGGCCTCTGGCCCGAGCGCTCCCACCCAGCTATCGAAGAGCTGGACCGCCGTCACCCCGGCGCGGATCTGCCCGAGCAGGTAGCGCGTCACCACCTCGGTCAGCTTCTCCATCAAGGCATGCCAGAGAGCCGGCTGCCCGTACATCACCGCCTTAGCCTGGGTATAGTCGCGCGACGGGCGCCCCTCGATCAAATAACAGGCCAGGGTAAAGGGCGCTCCCGAGAAGCCGATCACCGCCTTCTTCCCCTCCAGCTCGCGCCGCACCAGGCGCACCGCCTCCAGCACAAAGGGCGTGGCCTCCTCCGGCTCGCGCACCTGCAGGGCCGCCACATCGCTCAGCGTGCGAATCGGGTGATGAATAATGGGGCCAATCTCAGGCTGAATCTCCAGCGAGACCCCCATGCCCTCCATCGGCAGCATAATGTCGGCATAGAGGACCGCCGCATCAACGCCGAGCTGCTCGACCGGCATCAGGGTCACCTGCGCACACAGCTCGGGCGTCTTGGCCATCGTGAGGATATCGTAGCGCTTGCGCAGCTCACGGTACTCGGCGAGGCAGCGCCCGGCCTGACGCATAAACCAGACCGGGGTCGCGTCCGGCTGCTCTCTGCGACAGGCAGCCAGGAAGCGAGCCAGGCCCGTCGAAGCCGCCGGCCCCGCTGCCGGCCCTGCGCCTTCCACCTGCGAGTGATGCTCTTGTTCAGTCTGCATAGAACGCTATCCTGAAAAAAAGGAGTCCTTTCTTGTGAGGATGAGGCGAGGAGGTCCTTGCCTCTGCGCCATGTCATATGATAGCGTGGAAGGCAGGGCGGCGGCAAATTTTGCAAAAATCTCTACCGCTTTCTACCAGATTGTGAGATTTTTGTAACTCCTCCCCCAGGAGAAAGCCAGCTCAGCCCGCGGCGTCGCAGGGCCGGCCCCAGGTGATCGTAGCAACCACCTCGAAGCTGAGCAGGCCATCCCGTGCAAAGGGTGTCAGCAGCGTGCGCATCTCCTGCTCAAAGTCAGCCCGCTGCTCGCTATCCAGCCCTGCCAGCGAACTGTAGGCATACTGCGCGGCAATGTAATCCTCGACCGTTTGCTGCATCGGCAGCGGCGCCGTCTGGCGCTCGCCAAGCAGGCGAAACAGTCCACGCTGCTCCATTGCAGCAACCAGCTTCAGGCCCGGCGCTGGCCGCTCGTCGGCGAAGCGCCGGCGGATCTGCTGGTACGCCTGCAGCCAGGGCATGGACTGCTGCAGGTTGAGAATAGCCAGCAGACCCCGCGGCGTCAGCATATGGGCCAGGCGAGGCAAAACCTGCCCCCAATCCATCCAATGGAGGCACATACCCGCCGTCACCAGGGCATAGGGCGGCGTCAAGGCCACATCCTCAGCCCGCCCGTGAATCCAGCGAATTGTCGGCGCATCACCCCCCGGCAGCTCCCTGGCCCGCTCCAGCATAGCCAGCGAGACATCGACAGCATCGATGCGTTCCACCGCCGCCGAGGCAGCCAGCGGACGGGCCACATTGCCGGTGCCACAGCCCAGATCAAGCACCACGCGCGGCTCATCCACCATCAACTCCTCAAGAATGACAAAGGTCTCCGGCGGATAGAAAGGGCGCAAATGGTAATGGCTGACCAGTTCGTGATCCTGAAAGCGCCTCAGACGCTTCTGATTTGGCACAAAGCGCTTCTCCATCAAAGTGGCTCCTGCAGGAGTAGATACTATCCTTTCTCGTCTGTCTCCGGTGAAGCAGCGCCGGATCGCGGCAGGACGCGCTCCAGCAAGCGCAGCCAGTTTCCTCCCATGATGCGCACAATATCCTCCTGGGCATAGCCAGCCGCCGCCAGCGCCTCCGCCAGGCGCGGGAAATCGGCCACCGTCTCCAGCTCCTCCGGCGTCTCATCGCGCCCAAAGCCGCCATCGAGATCGCTGCCGATCCCCACATGGCTGGCGCTCCCCGTCAACTGACAGACATGATCAATGTGCTCCACCACGCGCCGCAGCGAGACCGCAAAAGGCTGGCTCCGCTTCCAGTCCGCGTAGAGGAAAGGATTGATCGGAGCGATGCCAATGACGCCGCCGCGCTCCGCAATGGCGCGAATCATGGCATCGCTGAGATGGCGGGGCGTATCAACCAACGCCCGGCAGTTGCTATGACTGGCGATCACCGTTCCCTCGAACTGCTCCAAAGCCTGCCAGAAACTCTCTTCGGCCAGGTGACTGGTATCGAGCACCAGGCCGAGGCGCTGCATATGGCGCAAGAGGCTGCGCCCCTCTGACGTCAAAGGACCGGGCCGCCCATTGCCACCGCAGTAGCGCGAGCCATGCGCCCAGGCCAGACCCAGCACACGCAGACCCGCCGCAAACCAGTCCTCCGCCTCCTCGGGCCGGCGCACCGCGTCGGCTCCCTCCATCAAAGGCACAATACCAAAGGGACGCTGTGGATCATCTGCATTGCTCTGCGACCAGGCTTCGATGAAGCGCTCCAGATCCTCCTGGGTGAGCAGCAACCAGACACCGGCCTCCTGCGCCAGCCGGCGATAGTAGTCCAGTTGCGCCCGCGCCACCCGCCAGGCTCCATCTGGATCACGATAGCTCTGGGTGAGCCGATAGCGCGGATTGACGCCTTTGCCCACCCCGAGCAGGGGATAGGCGAAGAGGGTCCCAAAGACAATCGCTACGCCGCCACGGCGCAGCTCCGGCAGCCCCACCATGCAGATACCCCCCTGGGCATCCTCGCGGCAGTAATCGGGGTGCTCGCGCGCCTCCAGCGCCCGCGTCTCGGCCACCGCTCGCCGCAGATCACGCCCCCACTCCAGAGCATTGTAGGCAATGTCTTGATGCGCATCGACAATGAACATGACTCGCTTTCGCTTCCTCTCCAGTTTAGCAAGCTGGCCGACCAGTCCAGCACCTGTGCGCCTCCCGCAAGGACCCGATCCTCTTGCGAAGGGCAGCACCCAGGACAGGATAGGATCGTTCTCGGCCACGTCCTCATGATATGCTACACGCGCCAGCGCTGTCGAGAAGCAAGCCTGGCCCACAGCAGGGCAACGCCGCCCTGACGCTGGCGCGACTGCTCTCGTCCATCTGCTCATCCGCCTCTCCTGCTACAGCGCTCGCTTGTTGAGACGTTATCTCATTGACAGCGATCTCTTCATTGTGGTATGCTCCTCAGTAAGAGAGATGCTGTATCAATAACGCCGCAAGCTCGCCGAGGGCTTGTGGTGAGGGAGGAGCAAGCGGCATGCATCAGACCAGGAGCCGGACGGCGCGCTTTCTGCTCGCCGTAGGACTATTTCTACTCATCAGCCTGCTGGGGAGCGCCTGCAGCGCAGGCAACCTGAGCGGCAGCACCGGGGACAGCGCGGGCAAGCTTGCCATCGTGGCGGCGGAGAACTTCTACGGCGATATTGCGCGCCAGCTTGGCGGCGACCATGTCGCCGTCACCAGCATTCTGAGCGATCCCAACATTGACCCGCACGAATACGAAAGCAACGTTCAGAACGCCGTTGCCGTAGCGCAGGCCAGGCTTGTCATTGCCAACGGCGGCGGCTACGACAGCTGGATCGATCACCTGCTGGCGGCAGCCCCTCAAGAGGGGCGCATCGTCCTCAAGGGATACGATCTGGCGCCCGTCAAGCTGGAGGACAACGAACACGTCTGGTACAGTCCCACCGACATCGCCGCCATCGCGCGCGCCATCGGCCAGGCCCTGCAGAAACTTGACCCGGCCCACGCCCGCGACTACCAGCAGAACCTGCAGCGTTTCCTCAGCTCGCTAGAGCAGATCACCAACAAGCTCGCCGAGATCAAAGCGCGCTACGCCGGCACCCCGGTTGGGCTGACCGAGACCCTCTTTCTCTATCAGACCACCCTCATGGGGCTGAACGTGCTCACCCCCTTCGACTTCCAGAAAGCTATTGCCGAGGGCAACGATCCCCCGGCCAGCAGCGTGGTCACCGTCGAGAACCAGATCCAGCAGCATCGCATCAACGTTTTGATTTATAATGAGCAGACCGCCACAGCCATCACCGCGAAGCTGCGCAGCGAAGCCCTGGCCCATCAGATTCCAGTGGTCGCGGTGACTGAGACCATGCCACCGGGCAAAACGTATCAGACGTGGATGCTGGACCAGCTCAATGCCCTGGAGACAGCTCTGCAAAAGGCCCAGGCAGCTTGAGCGAGAAAGAGAAGAGACCGGACCTCAGCGCGCCAGTCAGCCTGAGCCAGGCCAGTCGAGGCGGCCTGGCACATGGCTGGTGCGCGGGAGTAAGTAAGCAAGCAGTGGATCAGGCAAGGTAGCACAGGATAGGACAGGAAAGGAGCACGCCCAGTGAGCACCCAGCACGACCAGCGCCTCGCACCTCCCGGAGCGGCGCCTCAAGCTTCTGCCTTGAGGGGCCCGGGTCAGGAGGCGCCCCCAATTACAGAGCCAGTCATCGAGCTAGAGGGAGTCAGCGTCTGCCTGGGAGGCAGGACCATTCTGCAGGAAGTCACCTTCACCATCAATCCGGGCGAATTCATTGCCGTGCTGGGGCCAAACGGAGCCGGCAAGAGCACCCTCCTCAAGGTGCTGCTCGGGCTGATCCGGCCCAGCGCAGGCACTGTGCGCATCTTTGGGCAGGCGCCGCGCCGCGGCAACCGGCTGATCGGCTACGCCCCCCAGCACCGCACCCTGGAGGGCGCCCTCAGTTTGCGCGCGCGCGATCTCGTCGGCTTCGGCCTCGATGGCCATCGCTGGGGACCGGGCTGGTTCGTCTCCGGCGGACGCCAGCGCCGGGCCATCATCGAGGAGGCTCTGGCCGAGGTCGATGCCCTGGCGCTGGCCGACATGCCCGTCGCCCACCTGTCGGGCGGCGAACAGCAGCGCCTGCTCATCGCCCAGGCCCTGCTCAGTCAGCCGCGCCTGCTCCTGCTCGACGAACCGCTCTCCAACCTGGACATCAGCCATGAGCAGGAGATCATCGCCCTCATCGCCCGGCTCTGTCGCACGCACGGCATGACCGTCTTGCTCGTCTCTCACGACGTCAATCCCCTGCTGCCGGTCATCGACCGCGTCCTCTATCTGGCGCGCGGGCACGCCGCCATTGGCAAACCGGAGCAGGTCATCACCAGCGCCACCCTGAGCGCCCTCTACGGCGCCCCCGTCGAAGTCGTCGAAGCCCTGGGACGGCTCTTTGTCGTTGGCGTCGATATTTAAGCAGCCAGCCCCCAAGAGGATGGAAGAAAGGAGCGGAGGCGCCATGATCAATCTGTTGAGTTATCCCTTTATCCAAAATGCGTTTCTGGCCGGGACCTGCATCGCCATTGTGGCCGCTGTCACCGGCTACTTCCTGCTGCTGCGTGGCCTGACCTTTGCCGGCCATGCCCTGCCCAACATTGGTTTCGCGGGCGCCGCCGGCGCCGTCCTGCTCGGCCTCGACCCGCTCTTCGGCCTGCTGGCCTTCACCATCGGGGCCGCCGTTGGCATCGGACTCCTCGGGCGCAACCTGCGCGAGCGCGACCTGGCCATTGGCATCCTCATGACCTTCGCCCTCGCCCTGGGCCTGCTCTTCCTCTCCCTCTACAGCGGCTACGCCGAGCGCGTCTACAGCATCCTCTTCGGCACCATCCTTGGCATCAGCCGTCTCGACGTCCTGCTCAGTTTTGGCGTCAGCCTGCTGATCCTGATCAGCATCCTGCTCCTCTTTCGTCCCCTCCTCTTCAGCTCCTACGATCCCGAGGTTGCCGAGGCGCGCGGTGTCCCTGTGCGCCTGCTAGCTGTCGTCTTCCTCGTTCTGGTGGCCCTGACCATCGCCATCGCCGTTCAAATTGTCGGGGCCTTGCTTGTCTTCACCCTGCTGGTCGGGCCGGCGGCCACCGCCGGGCGACTGGCCCTGCGCCCGGGGGCGGTCATCCTGCTGGCCATAGCCCTGGGGCTGCTCTACACCTGGCTGGGCATCCTGCTGGCCGTCCTCAGCGGCACCATCCCGGTCAGCTTCTTCATCGCCTTCCTCTCCTTCATCGTTTATCTTCCCGCGCGCCTCATCGCCCCGCGCTGGCAGCGACGGCCACCGCAGCCAGGCGCGCTACCAGCCGCTGGCGCGGGCCTCTCACAGCAGGCCAGCGCGAGGTAAAGCCCTATCCCGATCGTCCAAGAGAGGAGCATCAGGAACATGAACATTGGCACGCTCTGGCAGCACGAATTTATCCAGAACGCCTTCCTGGCCGGCGGCTGTGTCGCCATCGCCGCCGCCCTGGTTGGCTATTTTGTGGTCCTGCGCGCCCAAACCTTCGCCGGTGAGGCCCTGACCGACATCGGCTTCACCGGAGCCACCGGGGCCGCCCTGCTTGGTCTCAGTCCCCTGCCCGGCATGCTCGTCCTCAGCCTGCTGGCGGCCTGCACCATCGGCCTGCTCGGCGAGCGCCTGCGCGGACGCGACATCGAGATCGGCATGGTGCTCTCCTTCGCCCTGGGCCTGGGCGTCCTCTTTCTCAGCCTCTACGCCGCCAGCAGCGCTAGCCATGCCAGCGCCGGCATTGGCATTCTCTTCGGCTCCATCCTCAGCGTCAGCCGTGGAGACGTCTGGCTGAGCCTGGCCTGTGCTCTTGGCTGCAGCCTGGCCCTGCTCATCCTCTACCGACCGCTGCTCTTCGCCTCCATCGATCCCGAGGTGGCCGCGGCGCGCGGCGTCCCCGTGCGCCTGCTCTCCGTCATTTTCCTGCTCCTTCTCGCCCTTGCCACCGCCATCTCCGTCCTCGTCATCGGCGTCCTGCTGGTCTTTGCCCTCCTGGTCGCCCCAGCCGCCGCCGCCGCGCGTCTCAGTCCCTCGCCGGCCCGCGCGCTCCTGTTGGCCGTCCTGCTGGGCCTGGGCAGCACCTGGGGCGGACTGCTCATCGCCTTCCTGGGACCTGGGCAGCACCTGCCCGCCAGCTTTTGCATCGCCACTCTGGCCACGCTCTGCTACGCTGCTGCCACCCTCAGCGCCCACTGGCGCCAACGTCGCCCGCCACAGGTGCCGGCCCAGCCCGCTCATCCCTGCAAAGGGCGACGCACCGCCGCCTGACCCTGACTGACGCAGCAGATCAGCCAGCCAGCCAACCAGCCCGGCCCGGAAAGAAGAAAAGAGAAGAGAAGAAAGGAAGAGAAAAGAGCCATGCCAGATCGTCTCGTCTACAGCACCGACGGTGGACGAGTTACCCATTGTCCCGTCTGCCACCAGCCCTATCGCCATTGCCGCTGTGAGAGCGGAGGCAAGCCAGGCAAGCCGGCCTCGACCAGCGCCCCCGGAGGGGGAGGCATCCGTGTCAGCCGCGAGCGGGCCCAGCGCGGCGGCAAAACGGTCACCGTAATTCGCGGCCTGCCTATCAGCCAGGCCGAACTGGAGACGCTCGCCCGCAACCTCAAGCGTCTCTGTGGAGCGGGAGGCACCGTCAAAGAGGGTACCATCGAAATTCAGGGCGACCACTGCGATAAGATCCTGGCACACCTGCAGCAGCTCGGCTACCGCGCCAAACGGGCCGGCGGCTAAGCTCCCCGCACGGGGAGAGCATCCCCATCTCACGGCCTCTCTCCTCCCCGTGTTGCCAGCCAGGGCCTGCGCACAAAGACCAGGCACCAGGCAGCGCTTCACCCGTCCAGTCCAGAGAAAAGAGCAGCGTCTCTGAGCGAGTTCCGTTTTTGGGTAAGCCTGAGAGAAAAAGAGAGTAAGCAAGGCGGCCTGCGCCAGGAGACAGCGACAGAGAGCAGGCAGTCAAGCCGCCGCGCCCAAGGACGCCAGAGCGCGCCATTGCCGAACGAGTATGCTGCAAAGAGGAAGGGGAAGCGCAACCATGAACATTCACGAACAGCTGGAGAGTTTGCTGGCTAACCTAGGAGTGACTATGGAACAGCAGCAACCGGAGCCTTACGAAGAGCACGAAGGGGCGGAGAACGAGGTGCCCGAAGTCTCCATCTTCCAGGCATCGCGCGACCACTATGGCGTCTTCTATCGCCTGGACATCATCGAGCACGAGCCGCAGCTGCGCATCATCATCCCCGTCGAATACGGGGCCTTGAAGATGGAAGTCTA
Organism: Thermogemmatispora sp.; assembly: GCF_019683635.1. GTDB lineage: Bacteria > Chloroflexota > Ktedonobacteria > Ktedonobacterales > Ktedonobacteraceae > Thermogemmatispora. The sequence goes on from NZ_JADGIA010000143.1 coordinate 10,738, forward strand.
TCTGGTGCGCCTCAGCGAGCGGACGGGCATCAACACCTGGTTCCGCAGCCTCGCCAGCTACCGCGGCAGCACTACCTTTGAGCGCAACCGCGAGGCCAGCCTGCAGCACCTCCTCTATGCCGTAGCCGAGATCATGAAGCAACTCTTCTGGGCCGGCGACCTGGACCAGATGCGGTTTCCACCGGAGATCGAGGTAATACGCCTGGTCTAGCCTGGCTGTTCCCTGAAGGCGGCTAGTCCGCGCCCTGGTTGGATCAGCGCAGCGAGCGCAGAGCAGATAGAGAGCGAGAGCCGTAGCCTGAGAGAGCAAAAAATCCCACTCGCCTGGCAACAAAGGCGGGATGAGTGGGATTTTTTGCTGTCTGCAACCATAAGAAGATGCCAGGCATATTGATCTATGGTACACTGGCAATATTCGAAAAGAGGTCAGCAAAGGTACACGCCATGATCGAGAACCTTGAGAGCCTTGGTCAGGAAGCGCTCGACTATCTCAACCAGAAAAACAGCGCGCGTGAGCAAGCGCTGCCGCGTGCGCGCACCCTGATTCGCTACTGTGCCAACAGCATCCGCGCGGCCCACCGGCGGGAATTCGCCGCTGCCGAGGAGCTACTTGCCCGGGCGGCGGAGCTGCTTGCCCAGATCGGGACAGACCTGCGCGAGCAACCAGATGTCTTCTACGCCGGCTTCGTGCAGGACGCCCAGAAAGAATATGCTGAGGCGGCGGCCTTTCTGGCCCTGGTCCAGGGGAGAGCCTTGCCCCACCCGCAGAGCCTTCATATCGATTGGGCGCCCTATCTCAATGGCCTGGGGGAGGCCGTCGGCGAGCTGCGGCGCTACGTCCTCGACCGCCTGCGTCACGGCTGGCTCGCCGAATGCGAGCAGCTCCTGCAGCACATGGACGACATCTACGCCCTGCTTATCACCATCGACTTCCCCGATGCCATCACCGGTGGCCTGCGCCGTACCACCGACACAGCACGCGCAATCTTAGAGAAGACGCGCGGCGACCTCACCGTCGCAGTGCGACAGGCGCAGCTTGAGGGAAAGATCAGCGAGCTGCTAACCGCGCTCAACGAGAAAGGCGAGGCACCTTCGTGATGTGCCGATTGGCCGGCAGGTTGTATACTAACAGTGACGAAGGCGTCACCAGCTCAGCTTACAGGCCGCGTTCCAGCCTGCAGCAAGTAAGCAAGCAGTGATACCAGAAGCAGTCATTTTCTATAGCATCTTTGATCGTCTACTGTCTCTCTATCTTCTCAACATCAAGAAGGGACCCAATGGTGCGCCGCCGGAGCCAGCGGCAAGTGCGCAGCGAAAGGGGGGCATATGTCGCAGCAAGAGCTTACCAACAAAGAGCAGCCTGCAAAAGAGTTAGAGACTGCAGAGCATAGCGATACTATCAGCAATGGCAAAGGGGAAGAACGCAAGACCGAAATCAAAGCCAGTTCGCAGATCGTGACCGCCGAGTCGGTGCAGGCGGAGGAAGTACCTACCATTCCCCTGGGGTCGCTCCAGACCCTCAGCACCCTGCAGCCCGAGGTCTCGGTGCACTCGGTCGAAGCGAGTGAAGCGGTTAGCACGCCGACCCCTCTGGTGGCCCAGCCGGCGGAGTATCGGCGCAGCGTGAGCGAGTGGTTGCGCATCTGGTGGGAAGGCATGCGGCCACGTTATCTCATCTTAAGCATCATGCCGTTCCTGCTGGGGAGCGTCCTTGCGCTAGCGCATGTCCTTAGTCTAGGCGGGCCTTTGGGGCTGAGGCACTGGCACCCTCAGCGTTTCCTGGTGGGGCTGCTGGCTGTGGTGCTTCTGCAGCTCGGGGCCAATCTCATCAACGACTACTACGACTACCTGCGCGGGATTGACACCAGCAACACCCTGGGGCCGGGCAAACTCATTCAGCAGGGCCTGATCAAGCCCACGCATGTCCTGGCCCTTGGCCTGGTCCTCCTGGCCGGTGGCTCGCTGCTTGGCCTGCTGCTCGCCCTCGCCTCCGGCTGGCCACTGCTCCTCTTTGGGCTGCTGGGTCTGCTGGCCGCCTACTTCTACAGCGCCACGCGGCGAGCGCTCTCCTCACTCATGCTCGGCCTGCCGGTTGCCTTTTGCGTCTACGGGCCTCTCATCACTGTAGGAGCCTACTACCTCCAGCAGGCCCAACTGAGCGGGCAGGTAGTACTCTACAGCCTGATGCCGGGCCTGTTGGCTACCGCCTTCGTGCACGTCAATGACATGCGCGACGTTGAGGACGATGCCCAGGCCGGCAAGCGCACGCTGGCCAACACCCTGGGCCTGGGCCTCAACCGGACCCTCTTTCTGGCCCTGCTGGGAGGCGCCTACCTCGTCCTGCTCCTTATCGGTCTACCGCACAATGCGCCTCACCTCGTACTCATCGCCCTCTGGACCTTGCCCACCCTGGTCGTCGTCGTGAGCGGCATCGTCCGCACCGATCTCGCCTCCGGCCTCCATCTTGTGCTGCGCGAGACGCTCAAGTTAGAGGCCTGGTTTATCGCCCTGCTCGTCGTCGGTCTGCTGCTCTCGGCGATCCTCCCCATTCTCCCCCAGGTGCCTTCTCTGGCCTTACCCTGAGCCGACCCGGGGCGCCGGGTTCTGCCTCGTGGGAGCCCGGCGCCAACCCGCGCCGCTCCCCTCCCTCAGAGGAGGGGAGTCAGTTATCGTCTCCACCAGCCGCCCCATCACAATTTTCTTTCTTCTACCTCCCCAGTGCTCAAGTAGTCGAAAAAAATGGCCGGGCAGGAGGAGGAGCATCTCACCAGCCGGGCAGGCGCAGCCAGGTAACCAGCGCGAAGAAGCGCGCTCCGTCCAGGCATGGCACGCGAGTGTCTCAGCCCATTCGACCCATTTACAGGGATGGTACACTGTGCTACACTTTGGATGTGTCAAGGACGTCCTGGCGGTTATTTCAGAAGGAG